>NZ_JACAQP010000037.1:0-16143 GCF_013387025.1 Pseudomonas reactans
GCTACTTCAGACCATCCCTAGGCGTTTTTGTCTGGCGAGACAACTTTCTACCGCCAAATTAATAGCTTGCACTTCAATCGGCCTTCAAAACCATCAACAGGGCTTCTTCAGCCAACTGTTCGAGGGTCATGCTGCCTTCTGCGCGGAACCAGGTGGTCGTCCACGACAACGCCCCGGTCAGAAAACGTCGGGTGATAAAGACATCGCCCTTGATGTAACCGGCGTCCTTGGCCTCGCCCAGCACCTGCAGCCACAGCGCCTCATACACGTCACGCAGAGCCAGCACCTGGACCTGGCCATCGGCCGACAGCGAGCGCCATTCGTACACCAGCACCGCCATGGCCTCGCCGCTGCCGCCCATGATCGACTGCAATTCGCAGCGGATCAGCGCCAGCACCCGCTCGCGTACGTTGGTGGCCTCGTCAAGGGACGCGCGCATCATCGCGGTGTTGTAGTGGATGGTTTCTTCCATCACTGCACGCAGGATCTCGTCCTTGCTCTTGAAGTGGTGAAAGATACTGCCGGACTGGATGCCCACGGCGCTGGCCAGGTCGCGCACGGTCGTGCGCTCGAAGCCCTTGTTGCGAAACAAGTGGGCCGCCGTCTGCAGCAGCTTGCCCCGGGCGCTGTCGGGGTCGGTCAATTGGCCGCCGTCGACCATGGTGCGCATCACCCGCAGGGCTTTATGCTCATCCATGCCTCTCTCCTCTACTTCCACGGACGTCTTGGCCGGCAATTTAGGCCGTGGCGGCCAACCAAGCAAGCGCTTGGCTAAAACTTGTGACTGGAGTTTACAAACCAAGCGCTTGCTTGGTAGTCTCGCCCACAGCCATTCGAGGAAGGATTTCTCATGAGCAAGACGGTTCGTATCGGCTGTGCCAGCGCCTTCTGGGGCGACACCTGCACCGCCGCCGCCCAACTGGTGCACGGCGGCATGCTGGATTATCTGGTGTTCGACTACCTGGCGGAAGTCACGATGTCGATCCTCGCCGGCGCGCGCATGAAGGATCCCCAGGCGGGCTACGCCACGGATTTTGTCGACGTGCTCACGCCGTTGTTGGCGGATATCCAACGCCAGGGCATTCGCGTGATTAGCAACGCCGGCGGCATCCATCCACAAGCCTGTGCCGCCGCCCTGCAAGCGGCGTGCGACAAAGCCGGTGTCGAACTCAAAATCGCCGTGCTGCTGGGCGATGACCTGCAACCCCAACTCAAGTATCTGCACGGCATCACCGACATGTTCAACGGCACGCCGTTGCCGCCCGTGTGCGTGTCCGCCAATGCTTACCTCGGCGCACCGGGCATCACCCAGGCACTGGCCTTGGGCGCGGATATCGTCATCACCGGCCGAGTGGTGGACAGCGCCGTGGTCAGCGCGGCGCTGGTGCATGAGTTCGACTGGTCCTGGCAGGACTACGACCGCCTCGCCCAGGCCGCATTGGCCGGGCATATCATCGAATGCGGCGCGCAGTGCACCGGCGGTAATTTCACTGATTGGCGCGACGTGCCGGACTACGCACACATCGGTTTTCCGATCGTTGAAGTCAGCGCCGATGGCCAATTCACCCTCAGTAAGGTCGACGGCACCGGTGGGTTGATCAGCGAACTCAGCGTCGCCGAACAGTTGCTGTATGAAATCGGCGACCCGCGTGCCTATCTGCTGCCGGATGTGATCTGCGACTTCAGCCAGGTCAAATTGCAGCAGCAGGGCAAAAACTGCGTGCGCCTGCATGGCGCCAAGGGCTTGCCGCCCACCGATCAGTACAAGGTCAGCGCGACCTACCCGGACGGCTTCCGCTGCACCGCCAGTTGCCTGATCGCCGGAATCGAGGCGGTGGCGAAGGCCAAGCGGGTCAGCCAGGCAATCATCGACAAGACCTCGGAGCTGTTCAGCCAACGCGGCTGGGCGCCGTACACCGAGGTGAATATCGAACTGCTTGGCAGTGAAGCGACCTATGGCGCCCACGCAAGGCGCCAGGACTGCCGCGAAGTGGTGGTAAAACTGGCGGTGCGTCACCCGAGCAAACCGGCGCTGGTACTGTTCGCCCGAGAGATCGCCCAAGCCGCCACCGGCATGGCGCCGGGCCTGACCGGCATCGTCGGCGGACGACCGACCGTGTACCCGCTGATCCGGCTGTTTTCATTCCTGATCGATAAATCCGCCTGCGAGTTGGTGGTCGACTTCCAGGGCAAACATCACACCTGCACGCTGCCGGTTGCCGACGCCCCCGCCCTGCCTGATGCACCGATTGACCCGCCCAAACCCCAAGGCCGCGCCGACGCCAGCGTGCCACTGGTGAAACTGGCCGTGGCGCGCTCCGGCGACAAGGGCAACCACAGCAATATCGGCGTGATCGCACGCGATCCCGAGTACTTGCCATGGATCGCCGAAGCGCTGACCCCGGAAGTGATCGTCGACTGGATGGGCCACGTGTTGGACCCCGTGCACGGTCGCGTCGAGCGCTGGTATTTGCCCGGCAGCCACAGCCTCAACTTCCTGCTGGAAAACGCCCTGGGCGGCGGCGGTATCGCCAGCCTGCGCATCGACCCGCAAGGCAAGGCCTTCGCCCAGCAACTGCTGGAAATCCCGATTGCCGTGCCGCAACACATCGCCGATTCACTCACCTGACAGGAGCATTGCCGTGGCCTTCGACTCGATCTTCAAAGCCAACCTGTTCCAAGGGCACACCGTGATCGTCACCGGCGGCGGCAGCGGTATTGGCCGCTGCACCGCCCACGAACTGGCAGCCCTGGGCGCCAAGGTGGTCCTGGTGGGACGCAAGCCGGAAAAGCTGCAGAACGTTGCGATAGAGATCGCCGAAGATGGCGGCAGCGCCGCGTGGCAGGCCTGCGATATTCGTGATGAAGAGGCCGTCAAGGCGCTGGTCAAACACATCATTCATGAGCACGGACCGATCCACGGCCTGGTCAACAATGCGGGTGGCCAATACCCGTCGCCGCTGGCCGCGATCAATCAAAAAGGCTTCGAAACCGTACTGCGCACCAACCTGGTCGGCGGTTTCCTGATGGCGCGGGAAGTGTTCAATCAATCCATGAGCAAGCACGGCGGCGCCATCGTCAACATGCTCGCCGACATGTGGGGCGGCATGCCTGGCATGGGCCACTCCGGCGCGGCGCGTGCCGGCATGGACAATTTCACCAAGACCGCCGCCTTTGAATGGGGTTATGCCGGTGTACGCGTGAATGCCGTGGCGCCGGGCTGGATTGCCTCCAGCGGCATGGACACCTATGAAGGCGCGTTCAAGGCGGTGATCCCGACGTTGCGCGAACACGTACCGCTCAAGCGTATCGGCACCGAATCGGAAGTCAGCGCGGCCATCGTGTTCCTGCTCAGCCCCGCCGCCGCCTTTATCAGCGGCAGCACCTTGCGCATCGACGGCGCGGCCAGCCTGGGCAGCCGCGCCTGGCCGCTGCACAAGGCGCAGGCACCGAGCGAACCGTTCAATGGTTTTCATCGTGCCTACCTGCCGGATGTGCTCAAGGCGGAGCAATAGACCATGCCGGTGATTGAATCCCTGATCGACGCCCACAGCGCCCAGTTCGCGCAAAACCGCGAGGCCATGCTCGCGGCCATCGCCCAACTTCACCAGTTGGAACACAACCTGCTCGCCAAGGCTCAGGAAGCCAAGCCCAAGTTCGACAAACGCGGCCAACTGCTGCCCCGCGAGCGCCTCAACCGGCTGCTGGACCCCGGCGCGCCATTCCTGGAACTGGCCAGCCTGGCCGGCTACAAGCTGCACGATGACAAGGACGGCAGCGCCGCCGGCGGTGGGCTGATCGCCGGCATCGGCTACGTCAGCGGCGTGCGCATGCTGGTGGTAGCCAACAATAGCGCGATCAAGGGCGGCACCATTTCCCCCACCGGCCTGAAGAAGTCCCTGCGCCTGCAACAGATCGCCATGGAGAACAAACTGCCGGTGGTGACCCTGGCCGAAAGCGGCGGCGCCAACCTCAACTATGCCGCCGAAATTTTCGTCGAAGGCGCGCGCAGCTTCGCCAACCAGGCGCGGATGTCGGCCATGGGCTTGCCGCAGATCACCGTGGTGCACGGCTCGGCCACGGCCGGTGGTGCGTATCAGCCTGGGCTGTCGGATTACGTGGTGGTGGTGCGTGGCCGGGCCAAGCTGTTCCTCGCCGGGCCGCCGCTGCTAAAGGCCGCGACCGGTGAAGTGGCGACGGATGAGGAACTGGGCGGCGCCGAGATGCACGCACAAGTCGCCGGCACCGCCGAATACCTGGCGGAAAACGATGCGGACGGTGTGCGTATCGCGCGGGAGATCGTCGGCCTGTTGCCCTGGAATGATCGCCTGCCACTGACACCAAAACAGACCTACGCAGAGCCTCTGTATCCCATCGAGGAACTGCTGGGCCTGATCCCCGACGACCCGAAAAAACCGTACGACGTCCGCGAGATCCTCGCCCGCCTGGCCGACGGCTCACACTTCCTCGAATTCAAAGGCGAGCTCGATGCCCACACCGTCTGCGGCCACCTGCACCTCCAGGGCCGTGCCGTCGGCGTGATCGGCAACAACGGCCCGATCACGCCCAAAGGCGCGAGCAAGGCCGCGCAATTTATCCAACTGTGCGACCAGAGCCGCACGCCGCTGCTGTTCCTGCACAACACCACCGGTTTCATGGTCGGCACCGAGTCGGAGCAGCAAGGCGTGATCAAGCACGGCGCGAAGATGATCCAGGCGGTGGCCAATGCACGGGTGCCTAAACTGACGATAGTGGTCGGTGGTTCTTATGGCGCCGGCAACTATGCGATGTGCGGCCGTGGGCTCGACCCGCGCTTCATTTTCGCCTGGCCCAACAGCCGCACGGCGGTGATGGGCGGTGCGCAGGCGGGCAAGGTGCTGCGTATTGTCACCGAGGCCAAGCAGTTGAAGGACGGCCTGGTGCCGGATCCCAAGGTGTTGGACATGTTGGAGCAGGTCACCGCGCAGAAGCTCGACAGCCAGTCCACCGCGCTCTACGGCAGCGCGAACCTATGGGATGACGGGCTGATTGATCCACGGGATACGCGAACCTTGCTGGGCTTTCTGCTGGATATCTGCCACGAGGCCGAGGTGCGTGAGTTGCAGGCCAATACCTTCGGTGCAGCGCGTTTTTAGGAGAACCATAAAAATGATCTTTACCCAGGAACACCAAGAGCTGCGCCGCACCGTCCGCGCCTTCGTCGACCGCGAGATCAACCCCCATGTGGACGAGTGGGAAAAAGCCGGGCGCTTTCCCATCCACGAGATTTTCCGCAAGGCCGGTGACCTCGGCCTGTTGGGCATCTCCAAGCCGGAGCAATTCGGCGGCATGGGCCTGGACTACAGCTACTCCATCGTCGCCGCCGAAGAATTCGGCACCATCCACTGCGGCGGCATCCCCATGTCCATCGGCGTGCAGACCGATATGTGCACGCCCGCCCTCGCCCGCTTCGGTAGCGATGAACTGCGCGACGAATTCCTGCGCCCGGCGATCAGCGGCGAGCAGGTGGGCTGCATCGGCGTCTCGGAAACCGGCGCCGGCTCCGACGTGGCCGGGCTCAAGACCCACGCGCGCAAGGACGGCGACGACTACGTGATCAACGGCAGCAAAATGTGGATCACCAACTCGCCCAGCGCCGACTTCATCTGCCTGCTGGCCAACACCTCCGACGACAAGCCGCACATCAACAAATCGCTGATCATGGTGCCGATGAACACCCCCGGCATCAGCGTCAGCCCACCCCTGGAAAAACTCGGCATGCACAGCTCCGAGACTGCCCAGGTATTCTTCGACGGCGTGCGCGTGCCTCAGCGCAACCGCATCGGCCACGAAGGCGCGGGGTTCATGATGCAGATGCTGCAGTTTCAGGAAGAACGCCTGTTTGGCGCAGCCAATATGATCAAGGGCCTTGAGCACTGTATCGACAGCACCATCGAATACTGCAAAGAGCGCCAGACCTTCGGCAAGGCGCTGATCGACAACCAGGTCATCCACTTTCGCCTGGCCGAACTCGCCACCGAAATCGAATGCCTGCGCGCGCTGGTCTACCAGGCCACCGAGCAATACATCAAAGGCCAGGACGTGACCCGCCTGGCCTCCATGGCCAAGCTCAAGGCCGGGCGCCTGGGCCGTGAAGTCAGCGACAGTTGCCTGCAATACTGGGGCGGCATGGGCTTCATGTGGGACAACCCCGTGGCCCGCGCCTATCGCGATGTGCGCCTGGTGTCGATCGGCGGCGGCGCCGACGAAATCATGCTGGGCATCATCTGCAAATTGATGGGCACCTTGCCGGGGAAAAAATCATGAACACCCTGCTGCTTGAACCGCACAACGGTGTGCTGCACATCACCCTCAACCGACCGGAATGCCGCAACGCGATGAGCCTGGCAATGGTCAATGAACTGCGCAACGTGCTGGCGCAGTTGGACAGCCAGACCCGGGCCGTGGTCATCAGCGGCGCAGGCGGGCACTTCTGCGCCGGGGCGGATGTGAAGGACCTGGTCATCGCGGGGCATCAACTACAGGCACTGAACCGGGCATTTGGCACCTTGCTGCAAGCAGTGGAAGCCGTGCCGCAAGTGGTGATCGTGGTGCTGCAAGGCGCGGTGCTGGGCGGCGGTTTTGGGCTGGCGTGCGTGAGCGATATTGCGATTGCCGATCACCAGGCGCAATTCGGCCTGCCGGAAACCAGCCTGGGCTTGTTGCCGGCGCAGATTGCCCCGTTTGTGGTGAAGCGAATTGGCCTGACCCAGACACGCCGCTTGGCACTCACCGCCGCGCGCTTTGATGGCGTAGAGGCCGAGCGACTGGGTGTCGTGCACTTCACCGAGCGTGATCCGCAGGCGCTGGCAGAACGATTGGATGAAGTATTGGGCCAGGTACTGAAGTGTGCGCCAGGCGCCAATGCACGGACCAAAGCGCTGCTGCTCGCGAGCGTGGATGAGCCGCTTGAAACGGTGCTGGATCGCGGAGCGCAGTGGTTTGCCGAAGCGGTGAGGAGTGAGGAAGGGATTGAGGGGACGCAGGCGTTTGTGCAGAAGCGGAAACCGAAGTGGTGCAGATGACGCCTTCGCGGGCAAGCCCGCTCCCACATTTTGAACCGAGCACACCCCATACAACACCGGCCGGCTACCAGGCCGCCGCGTTTTTGATTTTGATCTGGAGCGCCCCGTCAAACACGCTGGNNTTAGCCGCCCCGCGCCATGGATGGCGCGTGGCGGCGGCCCACGGATTCAAGCCGGAGTGAGGGCACACCGAGCCTAAGCGAGGTGCCGAGTGTTGGGGCGAGGACCTTTTGGTTACTTTTGGGTCCTTCCAAAAGTGACCCGCTGTAAGAGCGGAACCCTAAGTGGCCGTTACCTAAATAACGGATATGTACCCGGAGCAAGAAATGCCAAAGCTCACCAAAATCCTCATCGCCAACCGCGGCGAAATCGCCTGCCGCATCCACCGCACCGCCCAGGCCTTGGGCTATCGCACCGTGGCCATCTACAGCGACGCCGACGCCCAAGCCCTGCACGTCCAGATGGCCGACGAAGCCGTCCACATCGGCCCGGCCCCCGTCCACCAGTCCTACCTCAACATCGAAGCCATCCTCAACGCCGCCAAACGCACAGGCGCCGACGCCATCCACCCCGGCTACGGCTTCCTCTCCGAAAACCCCGACTTCGCCCGCGCCTGCCAACACGCCGGCCTCACCTTCATCGGCCCCAGCGTCGAGGCCATCGAACTGATGGGCAGCAAACGCCTGTCCAAACTCGCCATGCTCGAAGCCGGCGTGCCCTGTATCGCCGGCTACCAAGGCAGCGCCCAGGACGATCTCACCCTGCAACAGGAAGCCGACCGCATCGGCTACCCGCTGATGATCAAGGCCAGCGCCGGCGGCGGCGGTCGCGGCATGCGCCTCGTGCACCAATCAAAAGACCTGCTGGACAACCTGCACACCGCCCGCTCGGAAGCCAAAAACGCCTTCGGCAGCGACGAACTGATCCTCGAACACGCCCTGATTGACCCGCGCCACGTCGAAATCCAGCTGTTTGGCGACAGCCACGGCCACCTCATTTACCTCGGCGAGCGCGACTGTTCGATCCAGCGTCGCCATCAAAAAGTCATCGAAGAAGCCCCCTGCCCTGTCATGACGCCCGAACTGCGCCAAGCCATGGGTGAAGCCGCGCTGAAGGCCGGGCGCGCGGTGAACTACATCGGCGCCGGCACCGTGGAGTTTCTGCTCGACCGCGACGGCCGGTTCTACTTCCTGGAAATGAACACGCGCCTGCAAGTGGAACACCCGGTGACCGAACTGATCACCGGCCTGGACCTGGTGGACTGGCAACTGCAGATCGCCGCCGGCCAACCGCTGCCGCTGACACAGGCCGACGTCACCCTAAACGGTCACGCCATGGAGGTGCGCCTGTACGCCGAAGACCCGGCCCAAGGCTTCCTGCCGCAAACCGGCGATGTGTTGCGCTGGGACCCCGCCACTGGCGTGCGTATCGACCATGGCGTGATCGAAGGCCAACGCATCAGCCCGTTCTACGACCCGATGCTGGGCAAGATCATCGCCCATGGCGCCACCCGCGAAGAGGCGCGACGCAAATTGCTACGGGCGGTGGAAGACACGGTGCTGCTGGGGGTCGCGACCAACCAGCCGCTGCTGGTGGATTTGCTCAAGCATCCGGACTTTGTCGGCGGCGATTTCAGTACCGGGTTTATCGCTGAGCACTTCAGCGATATCCCAACCCTGACGCCGTTACCCGAACAACTCGCCCTGGCCGCCGCGCTGTTTTACCAGCACAGCGCCAACCAGCATCCCCAAGGCCTGGCGGGATGGCGCAACAACGCCAGCGCGCCTTGTATTTATCGCTTGGAGATCAACGGCGAGATTCACACCATCAGTGCCGAACCCCTGCAACTCATCACAGACGGCCGCCACGTCACCCTGGTGTTCAATGGCATACGGCGCCGCACCGCCTATCACCTCGACGCCAATCAGTTGTGGCTACCCGGCCTCAAGGTGATCAACCGCACCCAGCAAGTCGCCAGCCGCCAGGCCGATGCCAGCAGCGGCACGGTCAAGGCGCCGATGGACGGTGCCATCGTCGACGTGCGGGTCAGCGCCGGCGACAGCGTGACCAAAGGCCAACTGCTGCTGGTGCTCGAAGCCATGAAAATGGAGCATCCGCTGACGGCCGGTATCGACGGCGTGATCAAAGGCGTGCAAGTGATTGCCGGTGATCAGGTGCGCAATCGTCAGGTTCTGCTGGAGATCGTCTGACCCCTAGGCGGAACTACAGGGCCGGGCTACGCTCTATCCCCAACAGAAAGGGAAGAGTACGGGAATCTGCACGATGCCTCATTGGCTGATTATTGACCTTGAAGCCACAACGGATGAAGGCGGCTGGCCCGTGACGGAGATGGAAGTCATCGAGATCGGCGCGAGCCTGGTCAACCGCCAGGGCCGCGAGCTGGATCACTTCCAGCGCTTTGTGCGGCCGCTGCGCCGGCCATTGCTGACGCCCTTTTGTCGCCAACTGACCCACATCACCCAGGCCAACATCGATGGCGCGGCGCCGATTACCGAGGTGTGGCCGCTATTCGAGCGCTGGCTGGGCCAGCATCAGCCACGCCTGGAAGGCTGGGCCAGCTGGGGCGATTACGATCGCAAGCAACTTGAACTGGAATGGCAGCGCCATGGCCTGGCCAGCGCGCTCGCCTCCACGCCCCATGTGAACCTCAAGCAACGCTTCGCCAAGGCCCGCCGCCTGGACAAGCCCCTAGGGCTCAACGGCGCCCTGCAATTGGCGGGGATGCAGTTCCATGGCCAGCAACATCGGGCGCTGGAGGATGCACGCAATACGGCGCGCCTGCTGCCGCTGATTTTGCCGGTCTAGGCAGCTCCTCTGCCCTTGGGCATACTGGACGCCCTTTTTGGTGATGCTTACCTGTAGGAGCGAGCTTGCTCGCGAAGAACGCCCAGGCACCGCGTTTAATCAGATCACCCGCGTTATCGTTGACGATCTTCGCGAGCAAGCTCGCTCCTACAGTAAAGCATCAACCCCTTTTCCGAGGAATCGCCCATGTTTAAAGTCAACGAGTACTTCGACGGCACCGTCAAGTCGATCGCTTTCGGCACCGCAGAAGGTCCGGCGACCATCGGCGTCATGGCCCCCGGCGAATACGAATTCGGCACCGCCCAGCGTGAAATCATGCACGTGGTGTCCGGCGCCCTGACCGTCAAACTGCCGGATGCCAGCGAGTGGGAAACCTTCGCCGCCGGCAGCCAGTTCAACGTACCGGCCAACAGCAAGTTCCAGCTGAAAGTCGCCGTGGACACTGCTTACCTGTGCGAATACCGCGGCTAAGGGTTTCCCGTCAGCAAAAAAATGCCCGTCTCGCAGGAGACGGGCATTTTTTATGGACGTCAAAAACTACTCGAGAATCGTCACCGGCATCCCGACTTCCAACCGCCCGATGCCATCGTTGACCAGGTTCTGGCCGAAAATCGCGCCATCCTCGGTCTTGCGGTAAGCCTCCAGCGTAGCGAAGGGTTCACGGTCTGCGCTGCGCTCGCCGGTCTGCGGGTCAATGGTGGTGAGGATGCAGCGCGAGCACGGCTTGACCGCGCGGAACTCCACGTCGCCGATGCGCAGGCGTTTCCAGCCATCCTCGGCGAAGGCTGCACTGCCCTCGATGACCAGGTTGGGACGAAAGCGCAGCATGTCCATGGGGCGGCCGATGCGGTGGGAAAGATCGTCCAGCGACGCCTGGCCGATCACCAGCAGCGGATAACCGTCGGCAAACGCGACCTGGTCGTCGTCCTTGCCGTAACCGGCCTGGGTGGTGCGGGCGCGTTCAACGGGGATTTGCACCAGCCGCGTCGGCTTGCCGATGAAGTCGCTGACCCAGGCCGCCGCCGCGTCGCCTGCGTCCGGTACGCGCAGAGTGTCACGCCAGATCGTCACACCCCGCAATTCGGCGTCGCTGCCCGGCAGCGCCACATCCAGCGCGGCGTAGCCCGGCGAACTCAGTGTGAGGCCGCCGCTGCTGTTCCACAGCGCCGACAATTGACTCATCTTGGCCACAGCGCGCTGCGTGAGGAACCGCCCGCTGGCTTCATCCACCAGCATCCAGCGTCGGTCCCCGTCCACCCCGAGCTTATCCAGGCCGACCTGCTGCAGGATTTCGGCCTTGCCGGACTTCAAGGGGTAACGGTACAACGCGCTGAGACGAAGCATGGGCCTGCATTCCTGAGGGGCAAAGCCATCACCCTAAGGTCAAGCGGGCACTTCGTCCAGCATCAGACGCTGACGCACCACGTCCACCAGCTTGTCGGGCTGGAATTTGGACAGGAAATTGTCACAGCCGACCTTCTTCACCATCGAGTCGTTGAAGCTGCCGGACAACGAAGTGTGCAGCACCACATACAGACCACGCAGCCGAGGATCGTTGCGAATCTCGGTGGTGAGGCGATAGCCGTCCATCTCGGGCATTTCGGCGTCGGTGAAGATCATCAGCAGTTTGTCGGTCATTACGTGGCCGGCGTCGGCCCAGGCCTTGAGCATGTTCAGCGCCTTGAGACCGTCGCTGGCGATGTGCATCTTCACCCCCAGTTGGCCAAGGGTGTCGCGCAGTTGCGAGAGGGCCACATTGGAGTCATCCACCAGCAGCACTTCACGGCCACGGGCACGCTCCAGCACCGGGTCTTCGAGTTTTTCACGGGAGACCTTGGCGTTGTACGGCACGATCTCGGCCAGGACTTTTTCCACGTCGATGATTTCCACCAACTGGTCGTCGACCTTGCTGATAGCCGTGAGGTAATGCTGGCGACCGGCGCTGGTCGGCGGCGGCAGGATGGCTTCCCAGTTCATGTTGACGATGCGGTCCACGCCGCCCACCAGGAACGCCTGCACCGAGCGGTTGTACTCGGTGACGATAATGGTGCTGTTGGGGCCCGGCACCAGCGGGCGCATGCCGATGGCCTGGGACAGGTCGATCACCGGTAGGGTCTGGCCCCGCAGGTTGACCACGCCGCACACAAACGGATGGCGCTGCGGCATCAAGGTCAGCTTGGGCAGTTGCAGGACTTCCTGCACCTTGAACACGTTGATCGCGAACAGCTGACGCCCAAAGAGGCGGAACATGAGGATCTCCAGGCGATTCTCACCCACCAGTTGCGTGCGTTGATCTACCGTGTCGAGAATGCCGGCCATTAAAAGCTCCTGATGCGCTAAGGGATTGTGCAGCTCACTTAAGGCTTGTTATCGGCGGCAAGCGCCAGACCTTGACCCGTGTAAAATGCCACGTAAATTCATTGATGTCACACTGACATCATGGTTTACTGCGCTGGCCTCTCCAGAGAGCGGTACGGCGACGTTGCACGACATTCAACTCGATGCAAAGTTCCGCCATGTAAGGGATTCCCCTATGCACAATCAGGCCCAACCTGATATTCGCAATATCTAATAGCCATTAATGTGACGCCATTCTCAATGCATGAATGGAGTCAGGCTTTTGTTTGCCATCCCAAGCCCACGGCCCACGGGCCTTCCAGACATCCAGATGTCGGCAATTGAAGGTGTGCAATTGACCCCGCTTATGAGGGCCGCGCACAGCCGTCGCCGTCATTCTAATAAACGTCTTACTAAAAACTCAGAAGCAACCTACAGATTCCAGTCATATTTCAGCGCTACTTTTAAGCCATTCACCCGGTGCGACATCTCATCACCCGACCTTATGTTGTGGAGACTTGCATGATGAACGACGGTAACGAGTGGCAACTTGCTCTTCCCGAATTCCTGCATGAAGCTGAAAAGCTGCTGGTCAAGTCGGAAGAGTGCCTGAGCCACCTGCACTTGATCCGAAACGACAGTGACGCCATCGACTGCATGAAGATCAGCCTGATCAAGCTCGCTGAAAAGGCCGATTGCCTAGCCCTGCAAGCGATCAGCGAATTCTCGCGGCATATCCAGTACCTGATCGCCAATGCCGAAAGCCCGTTGCAACTGCATGATCAAGCCTTGAACGCCTTGGAAGAATGCCTGAAATTGCTGGCCTGGCAGCTGGAGTTGATTGATGTGAAAACAGGTCAATTGGCGCTGGACGAAACTGAGCAGACGACGTTGATTGCTACCGTAACACTGCATATTCCGCAAAAGAATTTCAGTTTTAAACCGCAGCAACGTATGCACCACGTGTCTTGAGCGGATATCGGGTCGCGTTTAAACCGGAAGTTGTCTGAAAACGACACCCCTCATTAATCCAGTTGAGCTGAATCGCGCGGGCAAAGATATCAATTAGCCAGTAACGGTAATATCGATACATCCAAACAGAAATAATATAACTCCCCTACTCCATGAACTCTGGGAATACCGCCCGGAGCATTTGCGCAGTTAATAACCTTGCCAGGCACGGCACAAGGCGACCAACGGTAATAGTGGTGGTACTATGCGCCACTCGAAGTGGCTCAACTTCATCATGCATAAAAACGATTCGATAACGCGTCCCAAACAGAGCCCTGTCAGCCGCCGTGACCGGACTTCCCGCAGCGAACCTTCATTGGCTCCATCCGCTATGTACGCCTACCTCAAGACACTCATCGCAAGGTCCGCGTCCCGCAGTAATGCACGCCGTCTGATCCTCGCCCTGTGCCTTGGCTCGCTGCTGCTGAGCCTGTGGGCCTACAGTTTCTCCGCCGCTTTACCGTTGCTGGTGCTACTCAACCTGGCCACGCTGGTGGTGGTTGGCTTGCAACAGTGGCACTCGCGCAAATCCATCAAGTTCCAGCCCCAGGAACTGGCCGATCGCTTGCTGCAAGTGCAGGAAAACGAACGCCACCGCCTCAGCCGCGAATTGCATGACGACATCGGCCAACTGCTCACCGCCGCCAAGCTGCAAAGTGAATGGCTCAAGCGTCGCCTGCCCGAAGACTTGCAAAGCCAGTGCACGGTGCTGTGCAACACCCTCAATGAAACCCTGGCCAAGGTGCGTGACGTCTCCGCCATCCTCAACCCTCGCCAACTGGCCAGCCTGGGCTTGGAAGCCAGCCTGCGCGCGCACCTGCTCAAGACCCTGGAAAACACCCCCATTCACTGGAGCCTGGAATGCCAGCAGCGGCTCACCGGCATTCCGGAAGAAATGGCCGTAGCGGCCTTTCGCATCACCCAGGAAGCGGTGACCAACATGCTACGCCATGCCCAGGCGCGCAATCTGCTGGTACGCCTGCAACGCCTGCCCGAGGGCCTGTCGCTGAGTATCTGCGATGACGGCCAGGGCTTTTCGCCGGCCATCAACCCGGGCCTGGAAGGCCAACGGGGCATGGCCGGCATGTCAGAGCGGATTGATCAGCTTGGCGGTTCGTTATCCGTCAACAGCCAGCCAGGCAAAGGGACACGGATCGACGCGCTTTTCCCCTGGGCGCCCCGCGCCCTCGAACGGGCCAGTTCCCCTAAGGTTATCGAGTGACCTGCACAT
This sequence comes from Pseudomonas reactans, assembly GCF_013387025.1. Taxonomy (NCBI): domain Bacteria; kingdom Pseudomonadati; phylum Pseudomonadota; class Gammaproteobacteria; order Pseudomonadales; family Pseudomonadaceae; genus Pseudomonas; species Pseudomonas reactans. The sequence continues at coordinate 14,470 of NZ_JACAQP010000037.1, forward strand.
TACTCCTGGTGGATGACCATGCACTGATCCGGGCCGGCGTACGCGCGCTGGTCCAGGACATTCCCGGCTACACGGTGGTCGGTGAGGCCAGCGATGGCGCACAGTTGCTGGAGCAGTTCAGCGCCCTGCTGCCGGATATCGTGCTGCTGGACCTGTCGATGAAACACACCGGTGGGCTGGATGCCTTGCAGCAACTCAAGCGCGCCTACCCCAAGAGCCGCGTGCTGATCCTGTCGATGCACACTGACCCGGAACTGATCATGTGCGCACTGGAATCCGGCGCCCATGGCTACCTGCTCAAGGACACCACCGCCAACGAGCTGGAACACGCGCTGCTAGCCCTGCGCAACAACGAGCGCTACCTGAGCCCGGCGATTGCCCACACGGTGATCAACCAGGCGCTGGTGCGCAGCCAGGGCCCCACCACCCCGGCCGGCCACAGCCACAACCTCACGGCGCGGCAGCTGGAGATTCTGCGGTTGATCGTGCGCGGCAAGTCCACCCGGGAAATCGCCCACGGCTTGGGCTTGAGCATCAAGACCGTGGAAGCTCACCGCTCGCAAATCATGAAACGTCTGCAGATTTTCGACGTGGCCGGCCTGGTGTTATTTGCGGTGCGCGAGCAGATCATCAGCCTGGACGACTAACGGCGAATCCACCGGCAGGTGCACGCGCAGGGCCTTGGGCAACGCCTCGAAGTGCAGGTCATCGCCCTCCAGCGGTTCGCCGTCCAGATTGATGTACAGGCCCTGTGCGACCTTGATATTCACCCATGGCAGGCGCGCCCGCACAAACATGGTGTCGAGGCCCCAGCCGTTGTTCATCAACTCGCGCAAGGTACCGACCACCTCCTGAGGGGCGGGCAAGATGCTGACATCCAGCAAGCCATCATCGGCCATGGCGCCTGGGCACAGCTCATGGCCGCCGCCCGCTTGGCGACCGTTGCCGATGCCCAGGGCGAGCAGCTCGCCTTTCCAGTGGAAATCGGGGCCATCGAGTTCGGCGTAGGCAGCCTTTAACTCGCTGAAGCGGGTCAGGCCGGTGAACAGGTACGCGGCGCCGCCCAGGACTTTCTTCAAATCTTCGGAGGTGTTGGCGGTGACTTGGCTGCCAAAACCGCCGGTGGCCATGTTGAGGAAGATTTGCCCGCCAACCTGGCCGAGGTCGATGGCCCTTGGCGGTACGTCCAGCAGTGCCAGGGCCTGGGCAGGCTCCAGCGGCACGCCGGCGGCCTTGGCGAAGTCGTTGGCGGTGCCCAGGGGCATCAACACCAGGCTGGCGTCGGTCTTGGCTTGGGCCATGGCTTCGGCGACGTCGCGCAAGGTGCCGTCGCCGCCGCCGGCGATGATGTGGGTGTAGCCGTCGGCCAGGGCTTCGTTGACCAGGCGTTGGGCGTCGCCGCCTTCCCATGTGACCCGCACCGCCAACTCGCCGCCCTGCTCGCGCCGTGCCTGCACGGCGGTGCGGACGTCCTCGTTGAGGGCTTGCTTGCCGTGGAGGATCAACAGGGCTTTGGGGGTGGTCATTGCGGGAATCTCCTGATTCAAGGGTGCTTGGAGGATGTGGACCTTGGGCGGGGAGAAAAAAGCCATTGGGATTGGAAATTATTTGTTGGTCTATGCGGGGGCATATCCGTTTCTGCGGTAACGGCTGCTATTGGTTCCGCTCTTACAG
>NZ_JACAQP010000038.1:0-67528 GCF_013387025.1 Pseudomonas reactans
CTACTTCAGACCATCCTTAAGTACTTCATTGAAAGATTAACTTGTGATGCTTTAAGTGAGTTGTCATTGCCATCAACAAATGAAAAAGCAAGATTAGCTGCATTATCATTATTTATGCGGATGCCAATGTTATTGGCCTTCAAGATTTGGAAAAGCTCTTGTGGTGATTTTGATTTTTTAGCGGTTGACCTGATGAAATCATTCATCGCTGTAAGTTGGTCAACTTTATCAGCATAAGCTGCTGGATTATGTTTTTTAAAGCGTTGTAAGTGAGCCGTAGGAGAATATTGGAAGTCATTAAGACGTTGCTGCTCTTCCAATACACATTTTCTATTTTCAACAACTTCAAGGTTAAATTGTTTTTCTAGCTTTGCTGCAATTCTTTCTTTCTTGTCAAAGTCATTGAAAGCTTTTGTTGTGTAGCAATTCCCAAGTTTATCTTTGTTTTTAACGACGATATGATAATGAAGCTTACCATTATCAATGTGATAATCTGCTACGAATGTCCTTGAACCATAGACCTGCCTAACATATGACTTTACTACTTTGAAAGCCTTCTGTTTATCTTCTAGTGTTAGATTGTCAACATCAAAGTCATCAGGTGAAAATGAAACAATATCGCATAATGCAGCGAATTTTTGCCCTTTGTTTAAATCATCCATAAAGTAATCAGCAATAAAATTGCTGTATGAATGGTTATCATTGAAATTTTTCACAAAAGGCAAGCTGCATGTATCTGGTTCGTTTTTGTGAAAAGCTTTTTTCAAGAAATAATCAATATTGAATACTATTTCATTCTTATTAGATAGATTGGCCGATAAATCTCCTTCTGGTTTTTTGATTATCATATATCACCATTGTTGTTGTCCTTTTCTTTGTTGTAGATAATTCTACTTTGAATATTTACACCATCAAGCAAGCTGTTAACTCTGTCCATCAGGATTTCTGCTTGTGTTATTTTTTTGTTCAATGCGTCTAATATGCTATTAAAATCAACTTCTTTTCCGTTATTAAATATCGCAATCCCATTACTGTCTAATTTATCTAATGCTGATGAAATGCCGTTCAGCGTGTTGAAAAGTTTACCAGCACCACAAACTTCGTCGATAATCTTAGCTGCTTCAATTAGCTTAGGGTCTGTATATTCAATGCATGATGTAACTCGTCTTTTAATTATTTTTGTAACGAGGCTGCTCTTGTTGGCTTTAAAATCTTTTGGAAATAGTTCTTTCATGAACTTTGCACTATCACCCGAAAAGCGAAGATGGAAACTTTCACCTCTTTTTGATTCGGATAGTTGTGAGTAGATTTTTTTAAACTCTTTCAACTCATTTTCATCTAGTTTGTTTTTTGACTTGCCATTGAAATTCTTACCTAGAATTTCTTTCGTAATCTCACCTCTTTTGGTTTTGTTTATATCTGTATCTTTATCTTTTTTCATAATGGTCCTGATGTGGTTTGTTTGTTGTTCGCTCCTATATATTTCAAACGAAGTGCGAAATATCAAGCGTTCTTGGGAACCGAATAAGGAATAAAATGGGAACCATTTTGTTGCTTATTTGGGAACCAAGAACATTGCTTGCCTAGATAAGTAGCCTATATATAAAGTAACATACATTATAATATTTTCAAGTGGGTGGAAATCTCAAAGCAAGTTTGAAATTTAAAATGTATAGCACAAAAGAAAGGCCACTAATTGGTGGCCATAATCTGGAAGTTAAAAGTAACTTATACAGCAATCAAAGTGTCAGCCATGCAATAGCACTTTAAAAATAATTTGGTTAAAATCTAGGCATCTGGATTTATGTAATCCTTGTCATAGTTGTATATGGTCGTGAACTCTTCGGGCACATGGTCGATTACATAATCAATAACGTCGCCATCACTATTAACAAGACGGCAAAGTTTGTTTGCGAACTCTATTTCAATCGAGGTATTTAGGAAATCTATGCGAATGTGTTTGATGATTTTCTTTAGTTCGTTGTTGTATTGCACTCGCTTTTCTATCGCTTCATTTGTTCGATCATAAATAATGCCGCTCACATCAATATCTTTTAATCCCATGAAGGATTTTTCGGATATGTAAATCTGGTCAAGCTCTTTCGTTCTTGTGTCGATTTCATTGTCTATATGGTTGCGATTGCTCTCTAACTCTGCAATAACCTCATTATATGTAGAGGGTATAGTTTTACCGTCCAAAATCATTGTTTTAACTTCGACTTTGAAATCTTGTAGTCTGTTTGCAATCTGTTTTCTTTTAGCTTCCAGTTTCAATACTTCAGTTTTAATTTCTTTTGCGTTTGTATTTTCTTCAAGCAAAGCGGAAACATTCAAGCCATCTGTAAAGGCAAAGAACATACCAAATAATTTTTTGCCGCGAATAGATTGCTGACCAAAGTGACTATTCAAATCACATTTTCCGGTCATTGAGTTTGTGCAGATAAAATAGTCCCTTTCACCCTTGTTCATATATCGAATGGTGCCACCACACCACTTGCAATAAATCAGGTCGCGAAAGACGTTATACCGTTGATTGGAATATCTACCGGCGAAAGGTCTACGGGATTTAATGACTTCTTGAACTTGATAAAAAAGCTTTTCATCGACAACAGCGGGATAATAATTCGGAATCGAATCGCCTTCATCTTTTCTTTTCAACTGGCCGGATTCATCGTAGTGAATTGTTTGCGGGGAATGCTCGCCAATCAATTTACGATTGGATAAAAGGTATTGGGTTTGATGAATAGCGAGCTTTTCACTGTATAGATCGTTATATTCTCGCGTTGCTTCTTGTAGACCTTTGGACAATGAAAGCTTGAAAAGCGTATTAATTCGTTCGACTTTTGCATGATCAATGACAAAAGCATTATTTTCGACTTTTAACCACGTCGGCACCTTTTTAGTAACGATTTCACCATTACGCATTTTTTCGCGATTAAATTTCCATGCCTTGCTTGAAAAATCGCTTTTTCGTTTACTTTCTACGTTTGCCCGTTCAAATTCTAATAGAGCGTTTACCCAGTCTGCAAAATCAAGATTATCTTCTTCATAAATTTTATTTTTATCAAGAATTACAATCTTGATGCCCGAAAAGATGAGATCGGTAAAAATTTTATTAGTTCGGACAATTTTGTCACGCGAAAGCCGATCAAAGTTTTCGATCAACAGATATGAACCCTTTTCGATTTCACCCATCCGCACTTCTTTCAAGAATTTACCCAATACACCTTCCGAACCCGCATTTTTGCCGTGATACGCGGACGTGCCAGCGTCTTCAAGGTGCCGATCCACTTCTAGCCCATGCTTGGTCACAAAAGCGTCTATAAGCTCGTTTTGACGGGTTCTAGTGCTGCCATCTTCTTGGCGGGTCGATGAGAAACGAACGTATGGAAAGCATTTTTTGGTCATTTTTTAATCAACCCGGTTCGATGGAACGTATAGCCTAGCATGTCTGTATCTACTGCTATGCGCGGCCCAGCCATGCCTATTGGGACATGTCGCCGGGGTTGGATTTCGAAACCAAACTGATCGCCAAGACCAATGCCGCGGACGTGCTGGAGCAGCAGCTTTCGAAGCCGGGTTACGTGTGCGCGCCGATCAACCTGGGTTCCAATACCGACCCGTACCAGCCGATCGAGCGTGAGTACAGGATTACCCGGCAAACCCTCGAAGTGCTGCTGCGTTATCGGCATCCGGTGACCATCATCACCAAGGGCTCGCTGATTCTGCGTGATCTTGATTTGCTCACCGAGTTGGCGCGCCAGCGATTGGTGGCGGTGATGATCAGCCTCACCAGCCTGGACGATGAGCTCAAGCGCATCCTGGAACCACGCACGGCAGCACCCAAGGCGCGGTTGCGGGCGATTCGGGTGATGCGTGAGGCGGGAATTCCGGTGGGCGTGCTGTGTTCACCGATGATCCCGATGATCAACGACAGCGAATTGGAGAGCCTGCTGACCGAGGCCCATGCTGCGGGCGCGCAAAGCGCGGCGTACATGATGCTGCGCCTGCCGCTGGAGGTGGCGCCGCTGTTCGAGGAGTGGCTCGCGGCGCATTACCCGCAGCGCGCGGCCCATGTGATGAGTTTGGTGCGCCAGGTGCGTGGCGGTGAGGTGTATGACAGCCGCTTCGGCCTGCGCATGCGCGGTGAAGGGCCGTTTGCCGATTTGCTGGCCCAGCGCTTCAGCAAGGCAATCAAGCGCCTGGGGCTTGATCAGCGAGAAGGTTTCAATCTGGATTGCACTGCGTTCTGTCCGCCGGGCAGGCAGATGGCTTTGTTGTAGACTTAAGAGGAAGAATGCACCCTTCCTGTAGGAATAGTCGCGTTTTGATATCACTGAAACCCGCGATCTAGAGCGGTTCATTCAGTTTGAGTTAAGTTTCGGCGGTTACCTTGTTCAGCGAGTGACTGATGAGTCGGCGGTGCGGTTCTGAGGCGTTTGCAACTGTTCCCCTGGCCCGGCGTCGAACTGACTGAACACTCCCCTGCATTAATCAAGAGGATGAATCATGAGTGACAAGGATAAACAGCCGTTGGCTGCGTCGGCTTCTGCCTCTCCGGTGGCTGAAACCGCCGATGCAGCGCTGCAGCATATCGTTGACGGCTTTTTGCATTTCCATCACGACGTCTTCCCCCAGCAGGAAGAACTCTTCAAGAAACTCGCCACGGCCCAAAGCCCGCGTGCGATGTTCATTACCTGTGCCGACTCGCGCATCGTGCCTGAACTGATCACCCAAAGTTCGCCTGGCGACCTGTTCGTGACGCGTAACGTCGGCAATGTGGTGCCGCCTTACGGTCAGATGAACGGCGGTGTGTCCACGGCCATCGAGTACGCGGTGCTGGCCTTGGGCGTGCAGCACATCATTGTCTGCGGGCACTCCGATTGCGGCGCCATGCGTGCGGTACTCAACCCCGCCAGCCTGGAGAAGATGCCAACGGTCAGGGCCTGGCTGCGGCACGCCGAGGTCGCAAGGTCCATGGTCGAGGACAACTGCGACTGTGCCAATGAAGGCGAGAGCATGAAGGTGCTGACTGAAGAAAACGTCATCGCCCAGTTGCAACACTTGCGCACCCACCCTTCCGTGGCTTCGCGCATGGCCAATGGTCAGCTGTTTATCCATGGCTGGATCTACAACATCGAGACCAGTGAAATCCGGGCCTACGATGCGGATCAGTCAGCGTTCCGATCGCTGAGCGGCGACGGGCCGATTCCTTCCGCGACGCCTAAAGCGCGCTTCTAAAACACTTCCCTGCCGGGTAAAGCGGTGGCTGCCATGGACGCAGCCAGGCTTTGCCGCGCCCGGCGAATGCCTCGGGAGAGTCATCATGCGTGCTGCTCAATTGAAAGCTGTATTGCCACGGGAGCTGCTCGCCTCGGTGGTTGTGTTTCTGGTTGCCCTGCCGTTGTGCATGGGGATCGCGATTGCCTCCGGCATGCCCCCAGCAAAAGGCCTGATCACCGGGATCATCGGTGGCCTGGTGGTGGGTTGGCTGGCGGGCTCGCCGCTGCAGGTCAGTGGTCCTGCGGCGGGCTTGGCGGTGTTGGTGTTCGAGCTGGTGCGCCAGCACGGCATGCTGATGCTGGGGCCGATCCTGTTGCTGGCGGGCTTTCTGCAACTGGTTGCCGGGCGGTTGCGCCTGGGGTGCTGGTTCCGCGTCACGGCGCCGGCGGTGGTGTACGGGATGCTGGCGGGGATTGGCGTATTGATTGTGCTATCCCAGATTCACGTGATGCTCGACGGCGCGCCCAAGCCTTCCGGGCTGGATAACCTGGCGGGGTTCCCGGCGGCATTGGCCGAGGCGATCCCAACCCTGGGCGGTGGTATGGGCTGGCAGGCGGGATTGCTCGGCTTGTCGACGATGCTGGTGATGTACGCCTGGGACAAATTACGCCCGCAACGCCTGCGCTTTGTGCCGGGGGCCTTGTTGGGTGTGGGCCTGACTACCGTGGTCAGCCTGGTGCTGGCGCTGCAGGTCAAACGCGTGGAGGTCCCGGAAAACCTCGCCGATGCCATTGACTGGCTGCGCCCCAGCGACCTGCTCAACCTCGCCGACCCTCAACTGCTGATCGCCGCCTTTGCCGTGGCGTTTATTGCGAGTGCCGAAACCCTGCTTTCCGCTGCGGCGGTCGATCGTATGCACAGTGGTCAGCGTTCTGATTTCGATAAGGAATTGTCCGCCCAAGGTGTAGGCAACATGCTCTGCGGTCTGGTCGGTGCCTTGCCGATGACCGGTGTGATCGTGCGCAGCTCGGCCAACGTGCAGGCCGGTGCGACCACCCGTCTGTCGGCGATGTTCCACGGCCTGTGGCTGCTGGCGTTCGTGCTGTTGCTGTCGAGTGTGCTGCAAAGCATTCCGGTGGCGAGCCTGGCGGGTGTGCTGGTGTACACCGGGATCAAGCTGGTGGATATCAAGGCGTTCAAGGCACTGGGGCGTTATGGGCGGATGCCGATGTTTACCTACGCAGCCACGGCGTTGGCGATCATCTTTACCGACCTGCTGACCGGCGTGCTGGTGGGCTTCGGATTGACGCTGGTCAAGCTGGCGTTCAAGGCGTCCCGGCTCAAGGTCAGCCTGATCGACTTGCCCCAGGAGGGTGAAATGGAGCTGCGTCTGACGGGCGCGGCGACTTTCCTGAAAGTGCCGGCGCTGACCCAGGTACTGTCGGCGGTGCCGGCGGGGACAACCTTGCATGTGCCGTTGAGCAACCTGAGTTACATCGACCATTCTTGCCTGGAGCTGCTGGAGGAATGGGGGCGGGCCAATGCGGCCAAGGGCTCGATGCTGGTGATCGAAGCGCGTGGGTTGAAGCGACGGCTGGAAGGTCGGGTCAGGATGACGACGGGGATAGGTTCCGCGCCAGCTTAACCACGAAGCAACCCTGTGGGAGCCGGGCAAACCCGGCTCTCACATTTGATCGTTTGCGACCCAGGAAACTAAGCCGGCTGATCCAACGCCAACTCAACCCCCAACTGCCGCGACAGGCATGGCCAGCGCTTCCACGCCGCTTCCGTATTCGGGCTCTTGAGTGTCTCGCGATAAGCCTCCACCGACTCCAGCGCAAAGCTGTCTTCGTTGAGCATTTCATCCACCGCGTGATGCACCGCTTCATCCAGTTGGTTGGCGAAGGTCTCGCCGATCAGCTGGTGGGCGATGACATTGGCCACGGTAGTGTCGGCCGGAATCAACGGCTGGCCAAAGTGCTTGATATACAGATCATTCACCTCTTCAACCAACCGATGAGCCAGGTAAGCCTCGTCCAGCAGGCCGTCGAGCCCTTCGTGGCCGGCCAGGATCGCGGGTGGTTGCAGGAAGAAATGCTCGGCAATCTTCAGCACCGGCTTGATCTGGCTCTCAATACCGGCTTCGCGGGCCACGTCATTGGCGGCGTCCAGCAAATCCGGGACGAGGTCGATGTAGGCGGTGACAAAGCGGGTCATGACAATGTTGCGATCACCGTCAGCCAGGGAAATGGCCGAATGCAGGTGCGGCAATTGTTTTTCCAGTTGCTGGGCAAGCTGGCCCGTGCTGGCTTCGTGTTGATGGGCACGGGAAATCTGCTCGCGCAATGCGGCGGTGTTCATGAAAGCTCCAGTGATGCAGGCGTAGGAAAAGGGAGAGGATAAGGTAGCTCGTTTATACGAGCGCCTAAGACGCATTTGTCATAATTATTTCATGGTTATGCGCCCGCGTTATATTGAATTGCCATCGTTCGTCGGATAAACGATTCCGCCCCCGGTTTTATTAGTCCTGACCGGCCATTTCTACTCATTTGCCCCTACACATTGCGGGGTTGCAGAGCCTGTCTATACTCGGATTTGTACGCGATTAGCTGATGACGCCAGACTGCATAAGCAGGCAAGGCCAGGCGGTTGTAAGCAGTATGGAAGCCGCTCCCTTCGACGCAGGTGCAAACCGGCGGGATAACAAGAACGATAAGGGGAACCCGCAATGATGCGACATCCACACGTTTGGATGGGCCTCCTGTTGTGGTCAGTATTCGGCCAGGCACATGCCGCCTGGACAACGAATATGGCGCCAGGGGCGACAGAAGTCAGTCACGCTGTGTTCGACCTGCACATGACCATTTTCTGGATCTGTGTGGTGATCGGCATCATCGTGTTTGGCGCGATGTTCTGGTCGATGATCGTTCATCGCCGGTCCACGGGTCAGGTCGCGGCCAAGTTCCACGAGAGCACCACCGTGGAAATCCTCTGGACCGTCGTGCCCTTGCTGATCCTGATCGCGATGGCCATTCCAGCCACCAAGACCCTGATCAATATCTACGACAGCAGTGAGTCGGATATCGATATCCAGGTCACCGGCTACCAGTGGAAGTGGCATTACAAATACCTGGGCCAGGACGTGGAGTTCTTCAGCAACCTGGCCACGCCCGCCGAACAGATCCATAACCAGGCCACCAAGGGCGAACACTACCTGTTGGAAGTCGACCAGCCGCTGGTATTGCCGGTGGGCGCCAAGGTGCGCTTCCTGGTAACGGCCGCCGACGTGATCCACTCCTGGTGGGTGCCGGCCTTTGCGGTCAAGCGCGACGCCATTCCCGGTTTCGTCAACGAGGCCTGGACCCGTGTCGAGAAGCCAGGCATTTATCGCGGCCAGTGCGCCGAACTGTGCGGCAAGGACCACGGCTTCATGCCCATTGTGGTCGAGGTCAAGTCCAAGGCCGACTACGAGACCTGGCTGGGTGAGCGCAAGGAAGAGGCCGCCAAGCTCAAGGAGTTGACCTCCAAAGAGTGGACGCTCGAAGAGCTGGTGGCCCGTGGCGACAAGGTCTACCACACCACCTGCGTGGCCTGTCACCAGGCCGAAGGCCAGGGCCTGCCGCCGATGTTCCCGGCGCTCAAGGGCTCCAAGATCGCCACCGGCCCTGCGGCTGACCACCTGAGCATTGTCTACCACGGCAAGCCCGGCACCGCGATGGCGGCCTTCGGCAAGCAGCTCTCGGAAGTGGATATCGCCGCCGTGGTGACCTACGAGCGCAATGCCTGGGGCAACAACAAAGGCGACATGGTCACGCCTAAAGACGTGCTGGCCATCAAGCAGGCGGAAAGCAAATGACCTCTCTCAAGGCGTTTACCTCGACCCGCCCCGCCCACCCGCTTGCAGGAGAACGGCCATGAGCGCTGTGATCGATGACCATGGTCACGCCGACCATGCCCACGGCCCCGCCAAGGGCTTGATGCGCTGGGTGCTGACCACCAACCACAAAGACATCGGCACCATGTACCTGTGGTTCGCCTTTGCCATGTTCCTGCTTGGCGGCTCGTTCGCCATGGTGATCCGCGCCGAGTTGTTCCAGCCCGGTCTGCAGATCGTGCAGCCGGCCTTCTTCAACCAGATGACCACCATGCACGGGTTGATCATGGTGTTCGGCGCGGTGATGCCGGCGTTTGTCGGCCTGGCCAACTGGATGATCCCGTTGATGATCGGCGCGCCCGACATGGCCCTGCCGCGCATGAACAACTTCAGCTTCTGGCTGTTGCCGGCGGCATTCCTGCTGCTGGTCTCGACGCTGTTCACGCCCGGCGGAGGGCCGAACTTCGGCTGGACCTTCTACGCGCCGCTCTCCACCACCTATGCGCCGGAAAGCGTGACGTTCTTTATTTTCGCGATCCACTTGATGGGCATCAGTTCGATCATGGGCGCGATCAACGTGGTCGCCACCATTCTCAACCTGCGTGCGCCCGGCATGACCTTGATGAAAATGCCGCTGTTCGTGTGGACGTGGCTGATCACCGCGTTCCTGCTGATCGCGGTGATGCCGGTGCTGGCGGGTTGCGTGACGATGATGTTGATGGATATCCACTTCGGCACCAGCTTCTTCAGTGCGGCCGGCGGCGGTGATCCGGTGCTGTTCCAGCACGTGTTCTGGTTCTTCGGTCACCCTGAGGTGTACATCATGATCCTGCCGGCCTTCGGCGCCGTCAGCTCGATCATTCCGACCTTCTCGCGCAAGCCGCTGTTCGGCTACACCTCGATGGTCTACGCCACGGCGAGCATCGCGTTTTTGTCGTTCATCGTGTGGGCGCACCACATGTTCGTGGTGGGCATTCCGCTGGTGGGCGAGTTGTTCTTCATGTACGCGACGCTGCTGATCGCCGTGCCCACCGGGGTGAAGGTGTTCAACTGGGTCAGCACCATGTGGCAAGGCTCGCTGACCTTCGAGACGCCGATGCTGTTTGCCGTGGCCTTTGTGATCCTGTTCACCATCGGCGGGTTCTCCGGGCTGATGCTGGCGATTGCCCCGGCGGACTTCCAGTACCACGACACCTATTTTGTGGTGGCGCATTTCCATTACGTACTGGTGCCCGGCGCGATCTTCGGCATCTTCGCCTCGGCCTACTACTGGCTGCCGAAATGGACCGGCCACATGTACGACGAAACCCTGGGCAAGCTGCACTTCTGGCTGTCTTTCGTGGGCATGAACATGGCGTTTTTCCCGATGCACTTCGTCGGGCTGGCGGGGATGCCGCGGCGGGTGCCGGACTACAACCTGCAGTTCGCCGATTTCAACATGGTCTCGTCGATTGGCGCGTTCATGTTCGGCGCCACGCAGATCTTCTTCCTGTTCATTGTGATCAAGTGCATCCGTGGCGGTACACCCGCACCGGCCAAGCCGTGGGATGGCGCTGAAGGCCTGGAATGGAGCGTCCCTTCGCCGGCGCCGTACCACACCTTCACCACGCCGCCGGAGGTCAAATGAACACTCTTTGGGGCTGTGAACACCGTCAATGTGGGAGCGGGCTTGCTCGCGAAAGCGGTGTATCAGTCGCCACAAGGAGTGACTGGAAAACCGCATTCGCGAGCAAGCCCGCTCCCACATTGACCGAGTTCGCTTCAGGTGAGCGTCATGGCTGAATCCATGCCCACCAAGCGCCTGGTCACCCGCCTGCTGATCCTGGTGGTGGCGATGTTCGCCTTCGGCTTCGCACTGGTTCCGATCTACGACGTGATGTGCAAGGCGTTCGGCATCAATGGCAAGACGGCTGGGCAATACGAGGGCGAGCAGATCGTCGACCCAACGCGCCAGGTGCGGGTGCAGTTTTTATCCACCAACGCCATCGACATGGTCTGGGATTTTTACGCCAAGGCAGACGAAGTGGTGGTCAATCCGGGGGCGGTGACCGAGATGCTGTTCGTGGCCCACAACCCCACCGACAAGCCGATGACGGCCCAGGCCGTGCCCAGTATTTCCCCGGCCGAAGCGGCGATGTACTTCCACAAGACCGAGTGCTTTTGCTTCACCCAGCAAGTGCTGCAACCGGGCCAGCGCATCGAGATGCCGGTGCGTTTCATTGTCGACCGCGACATGCCCAAGGATGTGAAGCATCTGACCCTGGCGTACACGCTGTTTGATATCACTGCGCGCCAACCGCCGGTGGCTGCCCACAGCGGCGGCTAGCTACTGTTTGCCCCCTCAATCAGGAGAGCGAATACATGTCGTCTCATGATACGTACTACGTACCAGCGCAAAGCAAATGGCCAATAATTGCCACGTTTGGCCTGTTGATCACGGTGTACGGACTGGGTCTGTGGTTCAACGACCTCAAGGCCGCGCGCCCGGAATCCCATGGCCCGTGGATCTTTTTCGTTGGTGGGCTGTTATTGGCCTACATGCTGTTCGGCTGGTTCGGCGCGGTGATCAAGGAAAGTCGCGCCGGTTTGTACAGTTCGCAGATGGACCGCTCGTTCCGCTGGGGCATGACGTGGTTCATTTTTTCCGAAGTGATGTTCTTTATCGCCTTCTTCGGTGCGCTGTTTTATGTGCGACACATGTCGGCGCCCTGGCTGGCGGGTGAAGGCTCAAAGGGCGTCGCACATATGCTGTGGCCGAACTTCGAGTTTGCCTGGCCGTTGCTGAATAACCCCGACCCGAAACTGTACCCGGCACCGGAAGGCACCATCAGCCCGTGGGGCCTGCCGCTGGTGAACACCATTCTGCTGGTGAGTTCCAGCGTGACCATCACCATCGCCCACCACGCGCTGCGTAAAGGCCATCGTGGCGCGCTAAAAATCTGGCTGGCGATAACTGTGCTGTTGGGCCTGGCGTTCCTGGGGTTTCAGGCCGAGGAATACATCCACGCCTATAAAGAGCTGGGCCTGACCTTGGGTTCCGGCGTGTACGGCGCGACGTTCTTTATGCTCACCGGTTTCCACGGCGCCCACGTCACCATTGGCACGATCATTCTGTTCGTGATGCTGATGCGCATCCTCAAGGGGCACTTCAATGCCGAGCACCAGTTCGGTTTCGAGGCTGCCAGTTGGTATTGGCACTTTGTGGATGTGGTGTGGATCGGGCTGTTTTTCTTCGTCTATGTGCTGTGAAGCGCTTTACCACGGCGCATGAGACACCAGCTGGCCGCTGAAAAAGCCCCAGGCGATCAGCGCCACGGTGATCACGGCCAGTACGACGCGCACGGTCAAGGCAGTGACGAGGCGATTGGAGTTGCCCTCGTCCTTGACCAGAAAGAACAAGCCACTGAACAGGCTCACAACGGTCGCGATCAGCATCAGGGCAATAGCGGCTTTGAGCATGGTCGGGCTCCAACGGGATGGGCGGGCAATGAAAACAAGTATAGCCAGCGCCATAAAATGCTTTCGGCCAGGAATCGCACCGACATTGGTGGTGTTGGTGCTGCTGCCGTTGATGGTCGGCCTGGGGTTCTGGCAGTTGTCTCGCGGCCATGAAAAACAGCTGCTGGTGGACAGCTACGCCGAGCGGCGCGCGGCTGAGCCGATCAGCAGCGCGCAACTTAGCGACATGGCGGACCCGGCCTTTCGCCGTGTTCGTCTGCGCGGCCAATTTGACGCCGAACACAGCGTATTCCTCGACAACCGCATGCGCGACGGCAAGGCCGGCGTAGAGCTGCTGCAACCCTTCCACGACCAGGCCAGTGGCCTGTGGCTGTTGCTCAATCGCGGTTGGCTGCCCTGGCCGGATCGGCGCACGCCGCCCGCCTTCACCACGCCGGATCAGCCGGTGAATCTCGATGCCTGGGTGTACGTCGCTCCCGGCGAAACTTTCCAGTTGCACCCGGACCCCACGACCGCGCAATGGCCACGCCTCCTCACGGCCTTGCACCCTGCCGCGCTCTGGGCCGAGTTGGGTCGCAACGGTTTCACCTACGAGCTGCGGGCCGAAGCCGGCCCCGGCACCTACGAAACCACCTGGCCGATCGTCGCCATGGGCCCGGAAAAACACCTGGCGTATGCCGTGCAGTGGTTCGCCATGTCGCTGGCGTTGCTGGCGCTTTACCTCTACCTCGGATGGCACAACAAAAAGGAGAAGCCCCATGGGAGCGGCCACGAATCCACTCAACATGTCTGAAGCCCCGAATCGGCGCAAAGGCCGCTGGCAGTTGATCCTGATCCTGATGATGGTGATCGGCCCGATGGCGCTGGCCACCTTCATGTACAAGTTGCAGTTCTGGGTGCCGGAAAGCCGCAGCTATCACGGCGAGATGATCGGCAACGGCCAGACCCGTGCCGATATTGGCGTACAAACCGATGAGCAGCGCTGGCAACTGCTGGTGACCTCGCCCACTGCCTGCGCGGCGGATTGCCAGCAACTGGTGTACCTCTCACGCCAACTGCAAATCAGCCTGGGCCGTGATGCCTCCCGCGCCAGCCATGCCTTGGCCAGCGCGCAGCCGGTGAGCGCGGAGTATGAAACCAAGCTGAACGTTGAATACCCGCAACTGCAACGCTACCCGCTGGACCTGTCGACCTTCAGCAAAGACGCCGCAGCGCCGGGTGACGCGCAACTGTGGATCGTCGATCCCCACGGCAACCTGGTGTTGCGTTACGACGCCAAGGTCAAGGGCAAGGATTTGCTCAACGACCTGCGCCACCTGCTGAAACTGTCGAACATCGGATAAGGGCACCGTCATGGCCAAACCTGGATTTCGCCTCGCGTTGTTTGCCACCTTGTTGGCTTTGATCGTCGTGCTGCTCGGCGCCTATACGCGCCTGACACACGCGGGCCTGGGTTGCCCGGATTGGCCGGGCTGCTACGGCTTCATCAGCGTGCCCAAGACCGAAGCTCAGTTGGCCCATGCCGAGCTGCATTTTCCCGATACGCCGGTGGAGGCCGACAAGGGCTGGGCCGAGATGACTCATCGCTACTTCGCTGGCACCCTGGGCTTGCTGATCGTGTTGCTGGCCGCGCGTTCCTGGAGTCATCGGCGTGATCCGGGCCAGCCTGTGAAGCTGCCGCTGTTCCTGTTGGCGGTGGTGTTTGCCCAGGCGGCGTTTGGCATGTGGACGGTGACGCTTAAGCTGTGGCCGCAGGTGGTGACGGGGCATTTATTGGGCGGTTTTGCGACCTTGAGCCTGCTGTTTCTGCTGACCCTGCGCTTGTCCGGCGTGTTGCCCGCGTTGATCGTGCCCAAGCGCCTGCAATACTGGGCGACGGCGGGCCTGGTGCTGGTGATCGGCCAGATCGCGCTGGGCGGCTGGGTCAGTTCCAACTACGCGGCGGTGGCCTGTGTTGATTTGCCGACGTGCCATGGCGAATGGTGGCCGACAGCGGATTTCGCCAACGGATTTCATCTCACCCAGCACATCGGGCCCAATTACCTGGGCGGGCAATTGGACAGTGAAGCGCGCACCGCCATCCACCTGACCCACCGCATCGGCGCCGTCATCGTCAGCCTGGTGCTGCTGGGCCTAGCCTGGCAATTGCGCGCGGTGGGCATGACGCGTTTGGCGGGCTTATTGCTGGTCGCCCTGGCCGCGCAAATCTGCCTGGGCCTGAGCAATGTGGCTTTCGGGCTGCCGCTGGCAGTGGCTGTAGGCCATAACGCCGGGGGCGCCGCGTTGTTGCTCAGTCTGGTGCTGGTCAATTACCACGCCCGCACCAGCCTGGTCCGGGTGCGCAACCAACTGCCGTTCGGCTGGCGTTTTATCCCACGCAAACACGTATCGGGCCTCATCACCCTTAAAGGAGAGATGCCATGGCGACCTTGATCGGCGCGCGTCACGGCCAGGCAATCTGGCGTGACTACCTGGAGCTGACCAAGCCGAAAGTGGTGGTGTTGATGCTCATCACCTCATTGGTGGGTATGTTCCTGGCGACCCGTGCGGGTGTGCCGTGGACGGTGCTGGTGTTCGGCAACCTGGGGATTGCTCTGTGCGCGGGCGGCGCGGCGGCGGTGAATCATGTGGTGGACCGGCGGATCGACGCCGTCATGGCGCGCACCCATAAGCGGCCGCTGGCAGAGGGCCGTGTATCGCCGCTGGCGGCGCTGGCCTTTGCATTGTTTCTGGCTGTTGCAGGATTGGCGCTGCTGCTGGCGTTTACCAATCCATTGGCAGCTTGGCTAACCTTGGCTTCGCTGCTGGGATACGCCGTGATCTACACCGGCTTTCTCAAGCGGGCGACGCCGCAGAATATCGTCATCGGTGGATTAGCCGGTGCTGCGCCGCCCTTGCTGGGCTGGGTCGCGGTCACCGGGCATATCAGCGCCGAGCCCCTGCTGCTGGTGCTGATCATCTTCGCCTGGACCCCGCCGCACTTCTGGGCCCTGGCCATTCACCGCAAGGAGGAATACGCCAAGGCCGATATCCCGATGCTGCCGGTGACCCATGGCGAGCATTACACCAAGGTGCATATACTGCTCTACACCTTCGCCCTGCTGGCGGTAAGCCTGATGCCCTATGTGATCCACATGAGCGGCCTGTTGTACCTCGCCAGTGCCCTGGTATTGGGCGGGCGCTTTCTGCAATGGGCCTGGGTGTTGTACCGTGGCGGTCGGCCGCACGCGGCGATCAACACCTTCAAGTACTCTATCTGGTACTTGCTGCTGCTGTTTATCGCGCTGCTCCTCGACCACTACCTACTGTTGAACCTATGACTCGAACTCAAAAAACTGTCTTCATCCTGGTGGCCCTGGTGGCATTGATCATGGGCCTGACCGTCAATAAAGTGCTCTCGGGCAAGGGCCAGGGCGACCCCACCGCCTTGATCGACGCCGGCATCATCCTGTTGCCGCAAAGCCGTCAGCTGCCGCCAGTGACCATGACCAACCAGGACGGCCAGCCGGTGGTGGTCAACGAATTGAAAGGCAAGTGGAGCCTGCTGTTTTTCGGCTACACCTTCTGCCCGGACATCTGCCCGACCACCCTCGCCCAGCTGCGCCAGATCAAGAGCGAGCTGCCCAAGGACGTTGTGGATAAGTTGCAGGTGATCTTGGTCAGTGTCGATCCGCATCGCGATACGCCGACTCAGCTGAAGCAGTATCTGGGTTACTTCGATCCGCAGTTTGTCGGGTTGACTGGCGCGAATGTGGAGGAGGTGCAGAAGGTGTCGAATGCGGTGAGCATTCCGTTCATTCCGGCCGATATCAGCAAGCCCAATTACACCGTCGACCACAGCGGCAACCTGGCGCTGATCGGGCCGGATGGAACCCAGAGAGGGTTTATTCGTGCGCCGTTGAATAACCAGAAGCTGGTGGCGCAACTGCCCGGTTTGTTGAAACGTCAATAACAGGCAACGCAAAACAAGTGTGGGAGCGGGCTTGCTCGCGAATGCGGTGTATCAGTCACGAATGTATCGACTGACACTTTGCATTCGCGAGCAAGCCCGCTCCCACATTTTTTGATCTTCGGTGTTACAAAGATCGGTCGAGATCAGAACGCCGGCTTGATCGCGCCTTTGTACTTCTCCTCGATGAATTTCTTCACTTCAGGCGTGTGCAGGGCTGCAACCAGCTTCTTCACGGCGTCCGAGTCTTTGTTGTCTTCGCGGGTCACCAGGATGTTCACGTAAGGCGAGTCGCTGCCTTCGATGACCAGTGCGTCCTTGGATGGGTCCAGCTTGGCTTCCAGCGCGTAGTTGGTGTTGATCAGCGCCAGGTCGACCTGGGTCAGCACGCGCGGCAGGGTGGCGGCTTCCAGTTCGCGGAATTTCAGGTTTTTATCGTTCTTGGTGATGTCCTTGATGGTCGACAGAATGTTGGTCGGGTCCTTCAAGGTGATCAGGCCGTTCTTGGCCAGCAGCAACAGCGCGCGGCCGCCGTTGGTGGCGTCGTTCGGGATCACGACATTAGCGCCGCTTGGCAGCTCGTCCAGCTTCTTGTACTTGCTGGAGTAGGCGCCCAGGGGTT
The DNA here is from genome assembly GCF_013387025.1 of Pseudomonas reactans. Taxonomy (NCBI): domain Bacteria; kingdom Pseudomonadati; phylum Pseudomonadota; class Gammaproteobacteria; order Pseudomonadales; family Pseudomonadaceae; genus Pseudomonas; species Pseudomonas reactans. Next base: position 17,128 of record NZ_JACAQP010000038.1, read on the forward strand.
CCAGGTGCACGGCACCGACGCTCACCAGGTGAGTGCCCTTGGCCTTGTTGAACTCATCCAGGTACGGCTGGTGCTGGAAGAAGTTGGCGTCCAGGCGCTTTTCAGCGACTTGTACGTTCGGCTGCACGTAGTCGGTGAAGACTTTGACCTGCAGGTCTACGCCTTCTTTGGCGAGGGCAGGTTTCACGAATTCCAGGATTTCCGCATGAGGCACCGGCGAAGCAGCGACTGTAATCGTCTCGGCGTGGGCGGAAAACGCGGCAACGGCGGCGAAAGCAACCAGTAGTTTTTTCATCCAACAAGCTCCTTGTTCGGGCATGTACCGGCGTGCGGCCGGCAATGGCCGTTATTTTCGAGAAAAGTGCACCACCAGCTTGTCGCCGACGGTTTGCAGAATTTGCACCAGAATCAGCAGCATCACCACGGTGACCACCATCACATCGGTCTGGAAGCGCTGGTAACCGAAACGGATCGCCAGGTCACCCAGGCCACCGGCACCGACCACACCGGCCATTGCCGTGTAGGACACCAGTGTAATCGCCGTCACCGTAATCGCCGCGAAAATGCCAGGACGCGCTTCGGGCAGCAAGGCGTTGGTGATGATCTGGCGCGTGCTGGCGCCCATGGACTGGGTGGCTTCGATGATGCCGCGGTCCACTTCACGCAGGGCGGTTTCCACCAGGCGCGCGAAGAACGGCGTTGCGCCCACGACCAGCGGCGGAATCGCACCCGCCACGCCCAGCGAAGTGCCGGTGATCAGGACGGTGAACGGGATCATCACGATCAACAGGATGATGAACGGCAGCGAACGCAGGATATTCACGATCAGCGACAGCAGCGCGTACAGGCCTTTCTGTTCGAACAGTTGGCGCGGGCTGGTCAGGAACAACAGCACACCCAGCGGCAGGCCGAGCACCACGGTGAAGAACAGCGAGCCGAACAACATGGTCATGGTGTCGCCGGTGGCGAGCCAGATTTCCGACCAGTCGATATTGGCGAAGAAACTCAACAGGACGTCCATTAGCGCAGGATCTCCATGTGGACGTCAGCGGCGGTGAAGCGCGCAAACGCGGCTTCCATGTCGCCACCGGTGACGGCGAGGGTCAATTGCCCGTAAGGGATGTCTTTGATGCGGTCGATACGACCGGCGAGGATGCTGTAGTCCACACCCGTTTCGCGGGCGACAGTGCCCAGCAGCGGCGCGTAGGTCGCTTCGCCCTGGAACGTCAGCCGCACGATGCGGCCTGGGACATGGGCGAAGTCGTCGCGTTGCTCGTTTTCGTCGACCTGCTCGGACTCTTGTACGAAGCGCTTGGTCGTCGGGTGCTTGGGGTGCAGGAATACGTCGGCCACCGAGCCTTGCTCGACGATCACGCCAGCGTCCATCACTGCCACCTGGTCGCAAACGCGGCGGATCACGTCCATTTCATGGGTGATCAGCACGATGGTCAGCTTCAACTCGCGGTTGATCTCGGCGAGCAGTTGCAGCACCGAGGCGGTGGTCTGCGGGTCGAGGGCGCTGGTGGCTTCGTCGCAGAGCAGGATCTTGGGCTTGGTCGCCAGTGCGCGGGCGATGCCGACACGTTGCTTCTGGCCACCGGACAACTGCGCCGGGTATTTCTTGGCGTGGTCCGACAGGCCCACGCGCGCCAGCAACTCCGCGACGCGTAGGTCGATGTCCTTGCGCGACAATTCGCCGGCCAGGGTCAGTGGCAGCGCCACGTTGTCGGCGACAGTCTTGGACGCGAGCAGGTTGAAGTGCTGGAAGATCATCCCGACCTGCTGGCGGAAACGGCGCAGGCCGTTGGCGTCCAGGGCAGTGACTTCTTCGCCATCCACCGTGATCTTGCCGCCACTCGGTTCTTCGAGGCGGTTGATCAGGCGCAGCAGTGTACTTTTGCCCGCGCCGGAATGACCGATCAGACCAAACACCTGGCCGTTTTCGACGGTCAGGCTGGTGGGGTGCAGCGCGGGAATGTCCCTACCGGCGACGCGGTAGGTTTTATGGACGTTTTGAAACTCGATCACGTAGCGAACCTTGTGGGGCGCATGGAAAAGGGATCAGCGGTTAGCCGGGCGCGCATTTTAGCCTGTCCGTATAGCGTTTCTTAGCATTTATTTCGCATTCATCCAGCGATTTGGCAATAACGCGATCAAAGGTCATAAAAAAGGAACGGCCCAAAACCCCGTCAGTCACTACTTAAGCAAAGCGATTCCCGGGTGCCGTGCCTGGGTCTGAATAAGGAGTTTTGACTGATGAGTACGAAAAAGCCAAAGAGCGAACTCGCCGGAACCGACACCCTGGACCGTAAGAACACCAACGCCAAGCTGGAGGCCTTGGAAGAATTCCGCTCCGACGCTACCGGCCAGGCCCTGCGTACCAACCAGGGTGTGAAGATCTCCGACAACCAGAACAGCTTGAAGGTCGGCGTGCGCGGGCCTTCGCTGCTCGAAGATTTCATCATGCGTGAAAAGATCACGCATTTTGACCATGAGCGCATCCCGGAGCGCATCGTGCATGCGCGTGGCACCGGCGCCCATGGTTACTTCCAGACCTATGAAAACCATTCGGCGCTGACCAAGGCCGGTTTCCTGCGTGATCCTGGGCATAAAACCCCGGTGTTCCTGCGCTTTTCCACCGTGCAGGGCCCGCGTGGCTCGGGTGATACGGTGCGCGACGTGCGCGGTTTCGCAGTGAAATTTTTCACCGACGAAGGCAACTTCGACCTGGTCGGCAACAACATGCCGGTGTTTTTCATCCAGGACGCGATCAAGTTTCCTGACTTCGTCCATGCGGTAAAACCCGAGCCCCACAACGAGATTCCTACAGGCGGTTCGGCCCACGATACCTTTTGGGACTTCGTGTCGCTGCAGCCGGAATCGGCGCATATGGTGATTTGGGCGATGTCCGACCGGGCGATTCCTAAAAGCCTACGGGCCATGCAGGGCTTTGGCGTGCACACCTTTCGTTTCATCAACGCTGAAGGGAAGTCCAACTTCGTTAAGTTCCACTGGCGCCCTACTGCCGGCACCTGCTCGCTGGTGTGGGACGAGGCGCAAAAGCTCGCCGGTAAAGATACCGACTACCACCGCCGCGACCTCTGGGAAGCGATTGAGATGGGTGATTACCCCGAGTGGGAGCTGGGCGTGCAGGTGATTCCCGAGGAGAAGGAGCATGCGTTCGACTTCGATATTCTCGACCCGACCAAGCTGATCCCCGAAGAATTGGTGCCGATCACCCCGCTGGGCAAGATGGTGCTGAACCGCAACCCGGATAACTTCTTTGCTGAAGTCGAGCAGGTTGCGTTCTGCCCAGGCCACATCGTGCCGGGTATCGACTTCTCCAATGACCCGTTGTTGCAGGGCCGTCTGTTTTCCTACACCGACACGCAGATCAGCCGACTCGGTGGTCCGAACTTTCATGAGTTGCCTATCAACCGCCCGGTGGCGCCGTTCCATAACGGCCAGCGCGATGCCATGCACCGCACCACCATCGACAAAGGGCGTGCGGCGTACGAGCCCAACTCCATCGATGGCGGTTGGCCCAAGGAAACCCCGCCTGCGGCGCAGGACGGCGGCTTCGAGTCGTACCATGAGCGCATCGATGCCCATAAAGTGCGTGAGCGCAGCGAGTCGTTTGGCGATCACTTCTCCCAGGCGCGCCTGTTTTTCCGCAGCATGAGCAAGCATGAACAGGAACACATCATTGCCGCCTACAGCTTTGAGCTGGGCAAGGTGGAGCGTGAGTTCATTCGCGCGCGCCAGGTGAATGAGATCCTGGCGAATATCGACCTTGAACTGGCCAAGCGTGTGGCGCAAAACCTGGGCTTGCCGGTGCCGAAGAAAGGCACGGTGCCGGAGCGCAAGACGTCGCTGTCGCGTTCACCGGCTTTGAGTCAGGCCAACCTGCTGTCGGGCGACATCAAGACGCGCAAGGTGGCGATCCTCGCAGCTAACGGTGTGGATGGCGCGGCGATCGAGGCTTTGAAGAAAGTGCTGAAGGCCGAAGGCGCCCACGCCAAATTGCTCGGGCCGACCTCGGCACCGGTCACCACGGCGGACGGCAAGAGTTTGCCGGTGGATGCGTCCATGGAGGGCTTGCCGTCCGTGGCGTTCGACGCGGTGTTTGTACCCGGCGGCGCCAAGTCGGTAAAGGCGTTGAGCGAGGACGGCGTGGCGCTGCACTACCTGCTGGAGGCGTACAAGCATCTGAAGGCGATTGCGGTGGTGGGCGAGGCCAAGCAGTTGCTGGACCTGTTGAAGCTGGAAGTTGATGCGGGGTTGATCGTCGGTGGGGATGCCAAGGCATTGAAGGCGTTTGTGGCGGCGATTGCCCAGCATCGGGTCTGGGATCGGGAGCCGAAGGCCAAGGCGATTCCGGCTTAAGCGTTAAAAGGATCGCTCCCACTGGGTGGGAGCGATCATCTTTTCTTACTCCGCCTTGCGCGGAATCAGCACCACCTGCGCCGGAATCTTCTTCAAGATCTGCCGGTGAATCTTCAGGTCATACCCCGAATCAATTCGCTTCACCCGTTTGGTCAGCAACGTGGCCAGCCACGGGTAATCCTGGGTGCGCGGCGCCTGGATGGTCACATCGCACTGGTAATTCACCACGTCAGTGGCGATCGCATCCAGCTGATGGCGCAGTTCTTCAATATCGGTGAGGTTCAGCGCCACCGTGGTACTGGGCGCCGCCGGGTCGATGACCTTGGCGGCGGGCTTGGCTTCGGCGGCTTTCAGGGCGGCTTCGGCTTTATCCAGCTCGGCCTTGCGGGCGTGGGTGATGGCGCTGTTGACGCCGCCGGTCAGTGCGGGCGCCTTGGGCATCAGGGCGCGGGCGCGGCTCAGGGCGGTGGCAGCGGCGTTGACGTCACCCTTTTGCAGCACGATCTGGCTGCGCTGCAGGTAGGCTTCTGCCAATTGGCGCTGATAGTTTTCCAGCGCCGGGTCGTTGGGCGACTGGGCTTGCAGTGCCGCCAGCTGGTCTTCGGCGGTGGCCAACTCGCTGCTGGCCAGGTTTTGTTCCAGCTGCGCGATGGCCGCAGCGCGTGCGTCCGGGGCCTCGGGGGCGGCGGGCGGTGTGCTTTGACAGGCGCCCAGCAGCAAGGAAAATGCGGCAAGGAGCAGATAACGGGAGGTGAACGGCTTCATTCCTGCGACTCTCTATTTGCGCAAAAAGCGAGCAAGTCTACACCCCTCGACGGGGCAGGACAAAACTCAGCAGAAACAGGGCGGCGGCCGTGACCACAATCGATGGCCCGGCCGGCGTGTCCTTGAACCAGGACAACGCCAGGCCCCCGCACACCGCAAGCATCCCCAGCAAACTTGCGCCGATGGCCATCTGCTCCGGCGAACGGGCATGGCGCTGGGCGGCGGCTGCGGGAATGATCAGCAGCGACGTGATCAACAATACGCCGACAATCTTCATCGCGACAGCAATCACCACGGCGATCAACAACATCAGGGCCATGCGCAGGCTCGGCACGGGCAAACCTTCCACCGTGGCCAGTTCTTCATGCACGGTGATTGCCAGCAGTGGGCGCCATAGGGCCACCAGCAAGACCAGCACGGCTGCGCTGCCGCCGAGAATCCAGGCCAGGTCGGTGGTGCTGATTGCCAGCAGGTCGCCAAAGAGGTAGGCCATCAGGTCGATGCGCACTTCATGCATGAAGCTCAGCACCACCAGGCCCAGGGACAGCGTGCTGGGCGCCAGGATACCCAACAAGGTGTCGGAGGCCAGCGGCTGGCGCTGTTGCAGGGTCACCAGCAGCACCGCCAGTAACAGACAGCCCACGGTCACGGCGATGGTCGGGCTGACATCCAGCAAGAAGCCCATGGCCACGCCCAAGAGCGCGGCATGCGACAACGTGTCGCCAAAATAGGCCATGCGCCGCCAGACCACGAACGAACCCAGTGGGCCCGCCACCAACGCCAAAGCCAAGCCTGCCAGCAGGGCGTAGAGCAGAAAATCAGCCATGCTTGCAGCTATCTCCATGAACGTGGGTATGAGGTGTGGCGGGATCGTCGACCACGGCGCCATGCAGGTCATGGGCGTGGTCGTGATGGTGGTGGTAGATCGCCAGGCTCTGGGCGTTCTTGCCGAACAGCTCGACGAAGGCCGGGTCGCCGCTGACTTGTTCCGGATGGCCGGAGCAGCACACGTGACGGTTGAGGCACACCACCTGGTCGGTGGTACTCATGACCAGGTGCAAATCGTGGGACACCATCAACACGCCGCAGCCATGGCGGTCGCGCAGGCGGGTGATCAGGCTGTACAACTCGGCCTGGCCGGCGACGTCGACGCCTTGTACGGGCTCATCCAGCACCAGCAGTTCCGGCTCGCGCAACAGAGCGCGGGCCAGCAGTACGCGCTGCATTTCGCCGCCGGAGATGCTTTGCACCGGGCTGTCGATCACCTGTTCGGCGCCGACTTCCTTGAGCGCTGCTTGCGCACGGGCACGGTCCACGCCCGGTACCAGGCGCAGGAAGCGCAACACGGACAGTGGCAGCGTCGGGTCCACATGCAGCTTCTGCGGCATGTAGCCGACCCGCAGCTTGGGCTTGCGCCACACACTGCCGGTGTCGGGCTTGAGCAGGCCGAGTACGGCGCGCACCAGGGTGGTCTTGCCGGCGCCGTTGGGGCCGATCAGAGTGACGATCTGCCCAGGCTCCACGCTTAGTGCGATGTTATCCAGCACGGCTTGCCCGGCGAACGTGACCCCGACCTGTTCCAGGCGGATTAACGCGTTGCTCATCAAGCCCCCTGGCAGCCCGAGCACAGGCCGACCACTTCGACCGTTTGCCCTTCGACCCGGAAGCCGACCTCGGCAGAACTCTTGATAATGGCGTCGCTGATGCTTTTTTGTTCAAGCTCGATGGCGGCGTGGCACTCGCGGCAGATCAGGAACTGGCCCTGGTGCGCGTGTTCCGGGTGGCTGCAACCGACAAAGGCGTTCAACGAGGCGATGCGGTGAACCAGGCCGTTTTCCAGCAGGAAATCCAGCGCGCGGTACACGGTCGGTGGAGCAGCGCGGCGGCCATCCTGCTCGCTGAGCACGCCCAGGATGTCGTAGGCGCCCAGCGGCTTGTGGCTCTGCCACACCAACTCCAGCACGCGACGACGTAGGGCGGTCAGGCGCAGACCCTTCTGTGTGCACAGGGTATCGGCCTCCGACAGCGCGGTATGCACGCAGTGAGAGTGGTCGTGGGGACGGCTGGCAAGCGGTGTTTTAGGCATGAGCGGCGACAGACATTTGATAGAGACGTTATTATGTTACCCGTTCCTACGCCATTGAGTGGTCATCGTGTCCCGACTTTTTCCCGTTTTTGTCGTATTTGTCACCAGTTTGTTCGTCGCGAGCGCCGCTCAGGCCGAGGTCAAGGTGCTGACCAGCATCAAACCGTTGCAACTGATTGCCGCGGCTGTGCAGGACGGGGTGGCGGTTCCTGAGGTTTTATTGCCGCCGGGTGCATCGCCGCATAACTATGCGCTACGCCCATCCGACGTACGGCGTGTGCAGTCGGTGGACCTGCTGTACTGGATCGGCCCGGATATGGAGAGTTTCCTGCCGCGCGTGCTGAAAGGTCGTACGGCTGCGACAGTGGCAGTGCAGGATCTGCCAGGCATGAAGTTGCGTCGTTTTGCCGAAGATAGCCACTCGCACGCCGATGAAGCCGACGAACACGACCACGATCACCGCCCAGGCAGCCTGGACGCGCACTTGTGGCTATCGACGGTGAACGCTCGGGTGATTGCGGCGCGCATAGCGGCTGATCTTGCCGCCGCCGACCCGGCCAATGCTGCGCGTTACCAGAGCAACGTGAAGGCTTTCGATGAGCGCCTCGATGCGCTGGATGCTCGCCTGAAAGCCCGCCTGGCGCCGATTGATGGCAAGCCTTACTTCGTGTTCCACGAAGCCTTCGATTACTTCGAAGATGCTTACGGCCTCAAGCACACCGGCGTTTTCAGCGTAGCCGCTGAGGTACAACCCGGGGCCCAGCATGTGGCGGCGATGCGTACGCGTTTGCAGGAAGTGGGCAAGACCTGCGTGTTCAGTGAGCCGCCGTTGCGTCCGCGTTTGGCTGAAACGCTGGTCTCCGGTTTGCCGGTGAAATTGGCGGAGTTGGATGCGTTGGGTGGTTACACGCCGGCTACCGCTCAGGGTTATGAGCAGGTGTTGGAGAAGCTGGGCAATGATCTGGCTGGGTGTCTGGAATCGCTATAACGGCACACTGTAGGAGCGAGCTTGCTCGCGAAAAACGTTAACGATGACGCGCTTACCCTGGATAAGCGCGGCGTTCTCGGGTTTTTCGCGAGCAAGCTCGCTCCTACAGTTAGAGGTGTTACATCGCAAATGGGAGTTGGACAGTCACGTGCTGACGCTGCACCAACCGATGCTCGAACTCCGCCGGGTCATGGATCAACACGTCCTGACCCGCAAACGACTCAGCCGCGATCAGGCGTGACAACCAGAACCGCACACAGGCCACGCGCAGCATCGTCGGCCATAACTCGGCTTCCTTGGCGGTAAACGGCCGCAGGCTCGCATAAGCCCCCAGCAATGCCCGTGCGCGCTGCCCATCGATCACGCCTTCAGCATCCGAGCACCAGTCATTCAGGGCGATTGCCACGTCGTACAGCATCGGACCGGAGCAGGCGTTGTAGAAGTCGATCAGCCCTGTAAGGTGCGTCCCTTCGAACATCGCGTTGTCGCGGAACAGGTCGGCGTGGACGTTGGCGCGCGGCAGGGCGAGGATCTGGGCCTTGTGGGCTTGGATCTCGGTCAGTGCGTCCTGCAGCAGGCGTTGCTGTGCGTCGTTCAGGTGTGAAATCAGCTGCGCGCCTTCACTGAGCATCCAATCCAGGCCCCGATCGGTTTTGCGCTCCAGCACCTTCTCGCCCTGTGTTGCCAGGTGCAGATGACCCAGCAGGTCACCCACCTGGGCGCAGTGCTGGGCGTTGGCATCCTTGATGTGCTTGCCGGCCAGACGCGGTTGCAGCAATGCCGGCTTGCCTTTCAGCTCGCGCAAGGCCACGCCGTCGGTGGTGCGCAGGGCGTAGGGCACGGGCAGGTCGGCGTCGTGGAGCACGTCGAGCAGTTCGATGAAGAACGGCATTTCTGCGACCGGGCCACGTTCGACCAGGGTCAAGACGAACTCGCCCTGCTCCAGGCTGATAAAGAAATTGGTGTTTTCACTACCGGCGGCAATCCCCTGGAAGTCGATCAGGCGGCCGAGGCCGTAAGGGGCGAGAAAGGTTTCCAGCTCGGGCCGAGCCAGGGGGGTGAACACAGACATGGTTAAAACTGCCAGTACGGGCGCCGCAGTGCGCGGCGCCAATTTAAGTTAAGAAATCATTTCCATTCGAAAATCTTCCATGATGGGATCAGCATATCCGGCTGGTCAGAGCGGATGAAGTTCGCATCGGTTCCGTCCGCGCGCACCAGGAAATACGGAGGCGCGCCCTTCGGCGTTACCTTGATTGCGTACAGGAAACCGTTCTGGCGGTACTCCTGGATGGTCTTGTCGCCTTCCGTGCGAATGGTAACTTCCGGATCGCCCCCAGGGGCACTGTCTGCCGCCATGGCAGCCATCGGAGCGAGTGCAATCAAGCCGGTCAACAGCAGGCGATTGAATGTACGCATGATAACCTTGTCCCTTTGTCGTCATTGGTCCGGCTATTCTAGCGCCTGACCCGCCGAAAAGGTTGATTCTGCTCATGAGCCAAGCACCCCTCGTCCTGGTGGACGGTTCTTCATATCTGTACCGTGCGTTCCACGCGTTGCCACCGCTGACCACGTCCAAAGGCCTGCCCACCGGCGCGGTCAAGGGTGTGTTGAACATGCTCAAAAGCCTGCGCAAGCAGTATCCGGGCAGCCCGTTTGCAGTAGTGTTCGACGCCAAGGGTGGGACCTTTCGCGATGACATGTACGCCGAATACAAGGCCAACCGCCCAAGCATGCCCGATGACATGCGCCTGCAGATCGAGCCCCTGCACCAGAGCGTGATCGCCCTGGGTTTCCCGTTGCTCTGCGTCGAAGGCGTCGAAGCCGATGACGTGATCGGCACCCTGGCGCGCAGCAGCGCGGCTGCCAACCGCCCGGTGGTGATCTCGACCGGTGACAAGGACATGGCGCAGTTGGTCGACGGGCACATTACCTTGGTCAACACCATGACCGGTAGTTCGATGGATATCGACGGCGTAAAGGAGAAATTCGGCGTCGCACCGGAGCAGATCATCGACTATCTGGCGTTGATGGGCGATTCGTCCGACAACATTCCAGGCGTTCCGGGTATTGGTCCCAAGACGGCTTCCGGCTTGCTTGTCGGCGTGAACGGCGGCATCAAAGAGCTTTATGAGCAATTGGACATCGTTCCGACCCTGCCTATCCGTGGCGCCAAGACGCTGCCAGCCAAGCTGGAAGAGCATCGCGAGAGTGCGTTTCTTTCCTACCAGTTGGCGACGATCAAGTGCGATGTGCCGCTGGATGTGGGCCTGGATGACCTGCACCTGATCGAGCCGGATCGCGAGAAGCTGCTGGAGCTGTATACGCTGCTGGAGTTCAAGAGCTGGTTTGATGAAATCCAGCGCGACGCCAAGCGTGTGGAGCTCAAGGCGGCACCTGTTGCTGAGGAAGTCGTTGAGGCAGTGGCGCCGACAGAGGCGAGCTACACCACCATCCTCGACCAGGCGACCTTCGATGTTTGGCTGAAAAAGCTCAACGACGCGAAGTTGTTCGCTTTCGACACCGAAACCACCGGTATCGACGCCCAACAGGCGCAGTTGGTCGGTGTGTCCTTCGCCGTCCAGCCCCACGAAGCGGCCTACATCCCGCTGACCCACTCCTACATCGGCGCGCCGGAGCAGTTGGATCGCGACACCGTGCTGCTGGCCCTCAAGCCGCTGCTGGAAGACCCGACCAAGCTCAAGGTCGGCCAGCATGCCAAGTTCGACATGAACATCCTGGCCAACTGTGCCATCGGTGGCGATCCGGCGAATGGCATTACCGTGCGCGGCATCGCCTTCGACACCATGCTTGAATCCTACGTGCTCAATTCCACCGCCACCCGTCACGACATGGACAGCCTGGCCAAGAAGTACCTGGACTACGACACTGTCGCTTTCCAGGACATCGCCGGCAAAGGCGCCAAACAGCTGACATTCGACCAGATCGCGCTGGAGCAGGCTGGCCCGTACGCAGCAGAAGACGCCGATATCACCTTGCGCCTGCATCAGGCGCTGTTTGGGCAACTGTCCGCCATCCCAAGCCTGGTGAGCGTGCTCACTGATATCGAAATTCCGTTGGTGCCGGTCTTGGCACGTATCGAGCGCCAAGGCGCGCTGGTCGACAAGGATCTGCTGGGCATCCAGAGCATTGAGCTGGGCAACAAGATGGTCGAGCTGGAACGCCAGGCGTTCGAGATCGCCGGCGAGGAATTCAACCTGGGCTCGCCCAAGCAGCTCGGTGCGATCCTTTACGAGAAACTCGGCCTGCCGGTGCTGAAGAAAACCGGCAAGGGCCAGGCCTCCACGGCTGAAGAAGTGCTGGCCAAACTGGCCGAAGATGACTACCCGCTGCCTAAGGTGCTGATGCAGTACCGCAGCATGAGCAAGCTGAAAAGTACCTACACCGATCGCCTGCCGGAGCAGATCAACCCACGCACCGGGCGCATCCACACGTCCTATCACCAGGCGGTGGCGGCGACCGGGCGGTTGTCCTCCAGTGATCCGAACTTGCAGAACATCCCAGTGCGTACCGCTGAAGGGCGGCGCATTCGCCAGGCGTTCGTCGCGCCCAAGGGCTACAAAATGTTGGCGGCGGACTACTCGCAGATCGAGCTGCGGATCATGGCGCACCTGTCCAAGGACGAAGGCCTGATGAACGCCTTCCGCGACAACCTGGACGTGCACACCGCTACGGCGGCTGAAGTGTTCAAGGTTGAGCTGGGCGAGGTCACCTCGGATCAGCGTCGCAGTGCCAAGGCGATCAACTTCGGCCTGATCTACGGCATGGGCGCGCAGAAGCTGGGCAAGGACATTGGCGTCGATACCAAGACGGCCAAGGCGTATATCGATGTGTATTTCGCCCGTTATCCCGGCGTGCGCGAATACATGGAGCGCACCCGTGCCCAGGCGGCTGATCAGGGTTATGTCGAGACGTTCTTCGGTCGTCGCCTGTATTTGCCGGACATCAACTCCAACAAGCCCCAGGAGCGCGCAGCGGCAGAACGCACCGCGATCAACGCGCCGATGCAGGGTACGGCAGCGGACATCATCAAGAAGGCCATGGTGCGCGTGGATAACTGGCTGACTGAGTCAGGCCTGGATGCCAAGGTGATCCTGCAGGTGCACGATGAACTGGTGCTGGAGGTGCGTGAGGATCTGGTAGCGCAAGTCAGCGAGAAGATTCGCGAGCACATGAGCGCTGCCGCGCAGTTGGATGTGCCGCTGCTGGTGGAAGTGGGCGTGGGCAACAATTGGGACGAAGCGCACTGAGTCCGAGACTCTGCCATCACCTTGCGTGCTGGCAGAGTGCTTTAGTGCGGAAATCACCGTTGGTTATTTCAAATAGTTTTTCGAACCTGCCGGAACTTAACCCGTGAACTGCTACTCAGAGTTACTGAATGGGTGGTGAAGCCCTTCAATGCTCCTATGTTGTGTTAAGTGTTGGCAGATATCTGGACCCCGCCCTAGCGGTCCGGAACTTGAACCCCGAACTTCCCCTCCCCATAAGAAGTCCGGGGTTTTTTTTGCCTGCAGAAAAGTTACTCGGCCAGTTCCGCGCCTTTGTCGGCCAGTTCCATCCAGCCTGCCAGCACCGTGTAGGCCTCTTCCAGGCCCATGCGTTTTGGCGCCGAGAACAGCTGGATGGTGATCGCATCACCCCAACCTTTGCGGATTTCGGACTGTACTTTGAGCAGGGTGTTCTTGGCTGCGCCGTAGGTCAGCTTGTCGGCCTTGGTCAGCAGGATGTGCATCGGCATGCCGCTGGCGACGGCCCAGTCGAGCATCAACAGGTCGAAGTCGGTCATCGGATGGCGGATGTCCATCATCAGAATCAAACCCTTCAAACTCTCGCGGCCACCCAAGTAAGCCTCTAGGTGACGCTGCCAGTGCAGCTTCAACGGGATGGGTACTTTTGCGTATCCGTAGCCCGGCAGGTCGACCAGACGCCGATCTTCGTCTAGCTTGAAGAAATTGAGGAGTTGCGTGCGGCCCGGGGTTTTCGAGGTGCGTGCCAGGCTGGCGTGGGTCAGGGTGTTCAGCGCGCTGGACTTACCGGCGTTGGAGCGACCAGCAAAGGCGACTTCAAAGCCCTCGTCATCGGGGCATTGGTCAACTTTGGCGGCGCTGAGCATGAACGTGGACTGTTGGCACAGACCGAGGATGGGATTCTTGAGTTGCATGAGATTTCCGATGTGGGCGGTGCCGAAAAAGGGTGCGGCAAGCGGTGTCGTTTCCGTTTCAGTAGCGCCAGTATATAATGCCGCAGATTTTGTGTGTGCTTTGTCCCAGCGAAGGATGAGGTTCACGGGAGCGATAGACCTTTATTGCGCATTAGAACGCAAAACGCTCTCAAACCCTGAAATGGTCGACGTATGACCAAGTGGTTGCTCGCTATCGGTGTCCTGGTCCCGCTTTACGGCGCTCAGGCTACACAGGATCCGGAAGCGGTGTACAACCGAGTGTGCGTGGACACGCTGGTGCATCACGTGACCCAGGGTTTCAAGGCAATGCCGCCGCGTGGTTTGTGCATGGACTGCAGTACTGAGGATTACCAGGCCATCATTCAGTTGATGGTGAGTAAACCCGGTAGATAACTCTTAAACCCCTTAGCCGTAGTTGGATTAGCTGATGAACAAACTGATCGTGAGTCTGCTGTTGACCTTGGGCATCACCGGTGTTGCCCATGCTGCAGGCGACGCTACAGCGGGCCAGGCGAAAGCCGCCGTGTGTGGTGCTTGCCATGGACCGGATGGTAACAGCCCGGCGCCGAACTTCCCCAAACTGGCCGGCCAGGGCGAGCGTTACCTGACCAAGCAGATGCAGGATATCAAGTCCGGCAAGCGCACGGTCCTGGAAATGACCGGCTTGTTGACCAATCTCAGCGATCAGGACCTTGCAGACATCGCGGCGTATTTTGCCAGCCAGAAAGGCAGTGTGGGAGCTGCTGATCCGAAACTGGTGGCCCGTGGCGAGAAACTGTTCCGCGGCGGCGACCTGGAAAAAGGCCTGCCTGCCTGCACCGGTTGCCACTCGCCCAATGGCGCGGGCATCGCCGCTGCCGGCTTCCCGCACCTGAGCGGCCAGCACGCCACCTATATCGCCAAGCAACTGACCGATTTCCGCAAGGAAGAAGCCGGGCGAGCCAACGATGGCGACGCGGCAATCATGCGCACCATCGCCCGTAAGCTGAGTGATGAAGACATTGCGGCGGTCTCTAGCTACATCCAGGGCCTGCACTAAGTTGCACGCAACGTTAACACTCGATTAATCCGTTGATGCAAGCATAAAAAGGGTGGCCCAGGCCGCCCTTTTTTGTGGCCGGTGCCGTTACACTAACGAACTCATGCCCGCGTAGACCTGTCACAACAAAGGTCGCGTGAGGCGACTTTATTTGTCCAGGAGTAAAGCATGCGTAATCTGATCCTCAGCGCCGCTCTCGTCACTGCCAGCCTCTTCGGCATGACCGCACAAGCTGCCGACGTGCCGCTTGAAGCCGGTAAAACCTACGTCGAATTGGCCAACCCGGTTCCGGTTTCGGAACCCGGCAAGATCGAAGTGGTGGAGCTGTTCTGGTACGGCTGCCCGCATTGCTACGCCTTTGAGCCGACCATCAACCCATGGGTTGAGAAACTGCCTAAGGACGTGAACTTCCGACGCATCCCCGCCATGTTCGGCGGCCCGTGGGACGCCCACGGCCAGCTGTTCCTGACCCTGGAAGCGATGGGTGTGGAGCACAAGGTCCACAACGCAGTATTCGATGCGATCCAGAAACAGGGCAAGCGCCTGACCAAGCCAGACGAAATGGCTGACTTCGTGGCCACCCAAGGTGTCGACAAGGACAAGTTCCTGGCCACCTTCAACTCCTTCGCCATCCAGGGCCAGATCAAACAGGCCAAAGAGCTGGCGCAGAAGTACGGCGTGCAAGGTGTTCCGACCATGATCGTCAACGGCAAATACCGTTTCGACCTGGGCACCTCCGGTGGTCCTGAGCAGACCCTCAATGTTGCCGACCAGCTGATCGCCAAAGAGCGCGCAGCCAAGTAAGGGGCCCGTCATGCGCCGCTGGGGTACCGAACGTGTGGTTGGCCTGCATGACCCGCAGGTCAACGAACATCACCTGGAATCCACGGGCCTGCCGGCCGACAGCCGTCTGCGCCTGCTGAGCTTCAATATCCAGGTGGGTATCAGTACCGAGAAGTACCGGCATTACCTCACCCGTGGCTGGCAGCACCTGCTGCCCCACAACGGGCGGGCCGGCAACCTGCAGAAGATCGGCAACCTGTTGAGCGACTTCGACCTGGTTGCCCTGCAGGAAGCCGACGGCGGCAGCATGCGCTCCGGTTACATCAATCAGGTCGAACACCTGGCCCAGCTCGGTGCCTTCCCCTACTGGTACCAGCAACTCAATCGCAACCTCGGGCGCCTGGCGCAGCACAGCAATGGCGTGCTCAGCCGCTTGAAGCCCTCCGCCATCGAAGACCACCCGCTGCCAGGCCCCAAGGGCCGGGGTGCGATCCTTGTGCGCTTTGGCGAAGGCCCGGAAGCCTTGGTCGTGGTGATGATGCACCTGGCGCTGGGTGCCCGCACCCGCACCATGCAACTGGCCTACATCCGAGAGCTGATTGGCAATTACAAACATCAGGTGCTGATGGGGGACATGAACACCCACGCCAGCGACCTGCTGCAAAATTCCCCGTTGCGCGACCTCGGGCTACTGGCGCCACAAGCCGAAGCCACGTTCCCCAGCTGGCGTCCGCAACGCTGTCTTGACCATATCCTGCTCAGTCCTACCCTCACACTCGAAAGTGTGCAGGTGCTGGCGCAGCCCATCTCCGATCACCTGCCGGTCGCGGTAGAGATTCGTCTGCCGGGTTCGCTCACGGCTGATGCATTGCCCGCGTTGAGTTCCGGCCCTCGCGGACCCCTTGCATGAGCGACGACGCCCAGCGCTGGAAAGAAAAATACCTTAAAAGTATCGAGCAACAAGACAAGCTCGAACGCCGTTGGGCCGCCCGTCTCGACCTGCTGCGCCGTGGACTGGTGCGCAGCACCCTGGCCGCTGAGGGCACTGACCGCGCCGTTGACCAATGCATGAAGGAAATGCGTGACGTTGTCCGCACCGATGATATGGACGCCGCCCTCGCCGCGTTGCTCCCACGTCTGGAAAAAGCTGTGCTGGATTCGGAGCAGCGCCGCGAAACCCGGGTCGACCAGATCAGCACGGCGCTGACGTCCCTGGTCACGCAACTGCAAAAGCTGCCGCTACCGCGTGAAGTGGCCCGTCCGCTAAAGACGTTCGCCAAGCAGCTAGACGGCCGAGTCAGCCAAGCGCGCGAGATTCCCTTGCTGCTCAGCGAATTGAGCGGCCTGCAAGGTCAGGCGTTGAACAACCTGGAGCCGGACGGCGAAACCCCGCGTCCGGGGCCAGGGCTTTTGCAGCGCTTGTTCGGCTCCAAAGAAGTCGTGAACGAGGCGGTGGAAAATGAACCGACGCCCCGCCCGGCCCCGCAGCCTGCGGTAGCCAAGACTGCGGCTACCGAGCCACAGCCGCCCGAGCAATCCGAGGAGCTGACGCAAGCGTTGCGCGCCTTTGCGCCACAGCCTCAAGAAACGCTCGCCCCTGTCATTGAGCCCGTAGCGCCCGCCAAGGTGGCCGAGCCCTCCAGCGAAACCTTCGTCTATGAGGCCCCGCCTCAAGCCGCACCCATTGAAACGCCAGTAGCGCGGGTCGAGCCCGAGCCTCAAGTCGAAGAGCATGCGCCGGAAAGTGCGCTAGCCGCCTTCATCGAAACGCCTGAGATTCAGGTCGAAGCGCCGGATGAGACCGTCATCGGCAGTCTGTCGCTGCCTCCGGTGCTGGAGGTCGAAGAGCCAGATCCCGACGAGCTGCAAGCGGATGGCACCTATGCCTTGCCCGACTCGCCGGAACCGTCCTACAGCTCCGTGGCCAAGCACATCGAGGACACTCTGCTCGGCTTGCTGGAGGAACTCTCGCTGCCCGA
The DNA here is from genome assembly GCF_013387025.1 of Pseudomonas reactans. NCBI lineage: Bacteria > Pseudomonadati > Pseudomonadota > Gammaproteobacteria > Pseudomonadales > Pseudomonadaceae > Pseudomonas > Pseudomonas reactans. The sequence continues at coordinate 34,357 of NZ_JACAQP010000038.1, forward strand.
GCGCCACCGACCCCAGGCCGAAGCCATGCGCGAGCGTCTGGCCCACGGCCTGAACTGGTACGAACTGCTGCCGATCCTCGACGACCTGGCCGTATTGATGCTGGCGATCACCGACAGTGGTCAGCATGAGTTCGAGGCATATCTCAAGCAGCTCAACGAGCGTCTTGAAGCCTTCCAGGGGCACTTGCAGGTCGCCAGCGACGGACACGCCGACAGCCGCTCTGCCGCCCGCGAGCTGGACACGCAGATCCGCGAGCAGGTCGATGGCCTGCAAAGCAGCGTGCAGGAAGCTGCCGACCTGGACAGCCTCAAGCACGTGCTGGAAAGCCACCTTGAAGGCCTGCTGGGCACAATGGACGAGCACCAGCAGCAGCGTGACCAGCGCGAGCAGGAAACGGCAGCACGTCTGAAAGGCTTGGCCGAGCGTGTTGCCAATATGGAGCAGGAAGCCCAGGGCTACCGCGAGCACCTGGAGGTGCAGCGCCAGAAGGCCCTGATCGATCCGCTCACCGGGCTGCCCAACCGCGCGGCCTGGAGCGAACGCCTGGATCAGGAGGTCAACACCTGGCACCAGCGCGGCAACAACCTGTCGCTGGCGATGCTGGACCTGGATCATTTCAAGCGCATCAACGATGGCTACGGCCACCTGGCGGGCGACAAGGTACTGAAAATCATCGCCAACGTGCTGCGCAAGCGCCTGCGTCCGAGCGACTTTATCGCGCGCTTTGGCGGGGAAGAGTTTGTGTTGCTGATGCCAAACTCATCTCTGTCGGATGCGCTGGCGGCGGGCGAAGTGCTGCGCGCGGCGATTGAAGCGTGTCCGTTTCACTTCAAAGGCGAACCGGTGACCATCACCGTTTCGATGGGCGTGGCGCAGTTCCAGCCGGGAGAGCGCAGTGACCTGGCGCTCAAACGTGCCGATGAGGCGCTGTACCGGGCCAAGGCGGCGGGAAGGAACCAGGTGCAGGCCGCCTAAAAGATGTTCCATTTTGTAATTTGACGGTTGGGTCACAAAGGGTACGTTACACTGTTGCATTATCGTCTTCAGTGTAATGTCTTCCGCCATGAAATCCTTGTACTTCGCCTTTGTGTTTCTTCTGCTCGCAGGTTGCGCCAGCGGCCCGCGCCTGGACACCAGCCATCCTTCGGTGAACCACGACAACCGCGTGCAGTTCGTGATTGTCCACTACACCTCCACCAACCTTGAACGCTCCCTGGCATTGCTTACCCACGGCCAGGTCAGCAGCCATTACCTGATCGGCGACGACGCCTCCGGCACCATCTACAAGCTGGTGGATGAAAGCCAGCGCGCCTGGCATGCCGGCGAAAGCGAATGGATGGGCCGTACCTGGCTCAACTCCAGCTCCATCGGCATCGAGATCGTGAACCCTGGCTACAAGGACACCCCTACCGGTCGCTTGTGGTACCCGTACTCCGAAGCGCAGGTTAAATCCCTGGTGGTGTTGCTCAAGGACATCAGCAAGCGCAACGGCATCGACCCCAAGAACATCATTGGCCACAGTGACATCGCACCGTTGCGCAAGCTGGACCCGGGCCCATTGTTCCCTTGGAAACGCCTGGCCGATGAAGGGTTGGGCGTGTGGCCTGATGCCCAGGCCGTAGCGCGGTTCCAAGTGCAATATGCCGCGCAGCTGCCGAGCATTACCTGGTTCCAGGAAGAATTGGCTCGCCTGGGTTACCAGACGCCTCAGACCGGGGAGCTGGATGTCGCCACGCGCCATGTCATTTCGGCGTTCCAGATGCATTTCCGGCCGTCCCTGTTTGACGGCACGCCGGATGCGGAAAGTGCCGCAATCCTGCGCGCGTTGAACCGAACTTAAAGCGGCAACGCCATGTAGAACTGAGTGCCCTGCCCCGGCCGCGAATATACGCCCATGCGGCCGCCGTGCAGTTGCACGATCTCCTTGCACAGCGCCAGGCCTAGGCCGGCGCCGCCTTTCTTGCGGCCCACCTGGACAAAGGGTTCGAAGATCCGTCCCTGCTGCCCATAGGCGATGCCTTCGCCGTTATCCTCCACACTGACAATCACTCGCTCACCATGACGGCGTGCCTGGAGGCGAATTTGCCCACCGGCTGCGGTGTGGCGCAGGGCGTTGGCCAATAGATTGTCCAGTACCCGCTCGAGCTGTGCCTGGTCTGCATACAACCGGGGCAGGTCGGATTGAGCTTCTACCAGTAATTCGATGTTCTGCGCATTGGCCGGTTCGACGAAGCGGGCACGGGCATGTTCCAGCAGGTCAGTCACATCGCACGGGCCCAAGGTGAGTTTCTGCAGGCCGTTCTGGTAGCGAGAGAAGTTGAGCAGGTCGTTGATCAACTGCATCAAGCGCTGCATCTCTTCATTGACCGTATCCAGCAGGTCCGCTTCACGTGACTCGGCCGGGAACTTCGCACGCTCGCGAAACAGCCCGAAGGCCATGTGCATACCGGTCACCGGCGTGCGCAGCTCATGGGAGGCGCGTAACACGAACTCGCTGCGTACTCGCTCGAAGGCGCGTTGTTCGGTGACGTCGTGCAGCACCATCACTGCGCCAAGGATATGCCCCTGGGTATGGCTGACCGGGGTCAGGCTGTAGGTCAGCAGGCGCAATTCACCCTCGACCTCCACTTCCAGATCGTCCGGCGCCCGCTCCAGGTTACCGCCGCGCAGGACCAGTTGAAGTTGTTCATCCAGCTCGGGGCGTGCCAGTGCTTCGCCAAGACCTTGACCGAGGCGTTCCTCGTCCCAGCCCAATTGACGTTGGGCCACGGGGTTGAGGTGTTCCAGACGGCCTTGGCGGTCAATCATCAGCAGGCCATCGTCGATGCTGTCGAGTACAGCTTGCAGACGTTGTTGGCCGGCCAGCAACTCATCGACATTGGTTGCCTGATGCTGGCGCAACGCTTCGGCCATGATGCCGAAGCGGCGTGTCAGCTGGTTCATTTCTGCTGCGGACGAAATCGGCAGCGTCACTTCGAAGTCGCCCTGGCCGATTTTGTCGGCAGCTTTGGCCAGCGCCTCGATCGGCCCGCCGAAACGCCGGGCAATGCCATGGGCGGTCACAAACCCGATGATCAGCACGGCGAGCCCCACCAACCCCAGCAACCCGGCGATCAATAGCGCACGTTCGCGGGATTTGTGCTCGCTGTTGCTGATGTTCTCCAACGCCTGCTTGTGTTCGTTGATCAGGCCGTTGCGCAACGTATTGAAGGTTTCGGTGAGCTTTTCCTTGGAGCCTGGAGGAGGCGTCGGTTGCTGGGATTCGTCAAAGGCGTCCAGCAGATCCTGATACTGGCCTCGGGCCTCACTGAACCCCGTCCCGCGATCGTCGCGCTGCTCATGGGCGATGCCCTGGTCCAGTAGGTCGAAGTAGCGTTGCTTGGAGGCTTGCAGTGCCTTAGGGTCGGGGCGTTCCTCCAGCATCATGATCAGTTGATCGCCCAAGCTCTGGCGCAGCTTCAGCCCCAAGTCCAGCGTGATGAAGTTGCTGCGAATCAGGGATTCCTGTGTCTTGGCCATTTGCATGACGCTGACCAGGCCCAGGATCAAACCCAGCAGGGCGACGGTGATCAACGCTGAGATACTCAGGAACAGCCGAGTGCGCAGCTTCATCGCTAACTTCATAAGGTGCAGCTCACAGGTTGTACTGTTTGCGTTTGCGGTACAGGGTCGACGCGTCGATGCCCAAGGTACGGGCGGCCTGATCCAGGGTGTCGCTGGTGGCGAGCACGGCACCGATATGGGCTTTTTCCAACTGATCCAGGCTCAGCGCCGCGCCGATGCGTGGGGCGTTGTTGCCAGGCTGTTCGGCCATCCCCAGGTGGGTGATCTCCACCTTCTCTTGCGGACAAATGATACTGGCGCGCTCCACCACGTTGCGCAGTTCGCGGATATTGCCCGGCCAGCGGTAGTTGAGCAGTGCTTCGCGCGCTTCATCGCTGAAGCCACGTGCCGGTCGGGCGTATTCCTTGACGAAGCGCGCCAGGAAGCGATCGGCCAGGGTCAGGATGTCCTCACTGCGCTCGCGCAGCGGCGGCAAGTGCAAGGTGATCACGTTAAGGCGGTACAGCAAGTCTTCGCGGAAGCGGCCGTCGCGGACCATGTCTTCCAGGTTCAGGTTGGTGGCGGCCAGGATACGCACGTCGGCACGGCGAGTGACCGGATCGCCGACGCGCTCGTATTCCTTGTCCTGGATAAAGCGCAGCAACTTGGGTTGCAATGTGAGGGGAAAGTCGCCGATTTCATCGAGAAACAGCGTGCCGCCGTCTGCCTGGTTGACGCGGCCCAAAGTGCTTTCACTGGCACCGGTAAACGCACCGCGGCTATGACCAAACAACTCGCTTTCCATCAGTTCTGCCGTCAGCGATGGGCAGTTGATGGTGACGCAGGACTTCTTCGAGCGCTTGCTCCAGCCGTGGATGGCGCGGGCGAGTTCGCCTTTACCGGTGCCGGATTCACCCAGGATGAGAATGTTGGCATCGGTGCCGGCCACCTGGCGCGCGGTTTCCAGCACCACCATCATTGCCGGGCTGTGGGAGTCGAGGCCGTCTTTGGGCTGGCGTACTTCGCCTTCTAGGGCTTCAAGGCGCGCGGAGAGTTGGCGTACTTCCAACTGCTTGGCGGTGGCGAGGCGCAGTTGATCAGGGCTGCAAGGCTTGACCAGGTAATCGGCAGCGCCGGCCTGGATCGCATCAACGGCGGTATCAACTGCCGAGTGGGCGGTCACAATCACCACACGCATCCACGGCGCCTGGATGCGCATCTGGGCCAGCACATCCAGGCCATTGTCTTCGCCCAGGCGCAGGTCGAGGAAGCACAGGTCGAACACCTGGCGCTGCATCAAGGCATCGGCCTGAGCGGCGCTGTTCGCGGTGGCTACGGTGTAGCCTTCATCTTCCAGGCAATAACGGAAGGTGCGGAGGATCGCGGATTCGTCATCCACTAAAAGAATGCGGCCTTGAAGTTCCTTGGCTGATTCCATCTGTCCCGCGCTCCTTAAACTATGAATGATGGTGTTTAGTCCCGGAATAATCGGGCAAGTTGCATGGTTTATTCTGATCGATAAAAGGCAGCGTCGTGCAGCTATCTGCATCGTTACCTACAAAGCCCCGGCTGATGGCGTTTTCATGCCGTCTTGCCACTTCGGCAACACTCATTTCGTTTTCTATCCATTGATCCGACCGCTGGCCATCGTGCATTTCGCACGGCGCTCAGAGAGGCATCGTGCAGGATGCTGGGGGTCAACCCAATCGATAATATTCAACTCATTGATTTTATTGATTTTTATTTTGTAAAAAAGCTGGCATGCACTCTGCAATATCTCTCCCAACGAATAATCAAAATGCGGGAGAACAGCAGCATGACTCGCCAAAGCCTCAGCCAATTGCGTGTATCGCCACTGCGCTTGCAACAAGGTCTGTTTGCCAGTCTGGCCCTGATGGTCACGCTGATTGGCGGCCAGCAGATGCAACATTGGCAGCAGAGTCAGCAGCAGATCCCCCAGTTTGAACGTCCTTTCATGACCCAAACCCATTTCCGTTCCGTTGGCAGTGTTGCTGCCGATGCAACAGCCCCGCAGTTGCGGATGGTTGACCAGGAGTCCGCCCTGAGTGAACTGCCATCCCAAGAGCGTTGGGTGTTCTAGGCACCAACAGCCGTTCGCATTGAGCGGCTGCACGGCACTACCGCTGTTACCCCTATAAAAGCATAAGGAGAATCACCATGTTGAGTTGGGCAATCACATTTCTGATCATCGCCATTGTGGCTGCAGTCCTGGGCTTCGGTGGTATCGCGGGCACCGCCACGGGTATCGCAAAAATTCTGTTTGTGGTCTTCCTGGTGATGTTCATCGCTTCCTTCTTCTTTGGTCGTCGCGGCCGAGGCTGAACATGACCACTTTGTCCCTTAAAGCTATTGCTGCCGCCCTGCTCCTGGGCGGCAGCGGCTTGGCGATGGCCGCCAATGACGGCCAGTCCCGGGCCAACGAATTGCTCAGCGCGGACCCGCAATACCGCGAAACCTGGCAAGGCGTGGTGAAGAAAGAAGAACGCTTGCCGGAATGGGTGATGAACCTGTCGGGTACAGCCGAACAGATGAACGCCGTGGAAGAAGATGGCGACAAGTATTTGGTCGGGCCACTCTGCGAAACCGCTGACACGTGCCTGAACAAACGCCTGATCGTTGCCTTCAGCCTCGACAAGGAAGATGCCTACGCCATGTTGGTGGAGGTCCCGGCCGGCCTGCCGGCGGATAAGTCCCCGACGCGCCATGCGGATTACCGCTTCATTGGTAAACCGGATGAAGGCATGCAGAAGTTGCTGATGGAGCAACTGAAGAAAGATCCGAATTGGTATTAGGTTCCGTCTGACGCGTCTGTCGTCTGCGGAGCTTGCGTCCATAGAAAGAAGCCCCCTCGCTTCTTTCTGTTTGCATCGCTCGCCAAGGGCGGTGCATGACCAAGGGGCCGGGTTGCTCTGATCAATCGGGATCGGCGTGACCTACGGGTACAGGGAGTGCCTGCGCAAGGGCCGGGTCAGGCGAAAAGCTGCGACGCAGGTTCACAAGCTCATGGCTTGCTGAACTTGCGGCGGGCTTATTGCTCTTTTGTTATGCCTTCCATAGTCGAATATTTCCCTTCTGCTTGTTCAGAACCATTTCTTGGTATGTCCGGTCGACCATCTATCGATAAATTTTGGCCGGGCCTATAGGACATTTCCGACATTAAACGCTGGAATTTCCAGGCATTTTTGCCAGCGCTTCAAAGACGTCCGGATTCTCTGAGCGAGCCGGGTTTGGCCGGTTCACGGCATATTTGTCGGACAAAATGTCACATTTGAACTGACCGTTCGGACAGTTATTATAGAAAAAGGCCATGCCGATTCGGCATAGGGTAGGCGTTTACGGCATTAGACGTCGCTCCCTTGCATGGGAATAGTTGCGCCTTTTTTCGCCTGCCAGTAAGCCATTTCGGCCACGCTGCGGTGACCTTCCATGGAGGCAGATGCACACACTTTTTCGCTCTCGAGCGTTGCAGCTGGCGCATTTGCCTTAAGTTCACTTGAAGTAAGGGTAATGACATGAAGAAGGCAAAGCTAAGCCTCGCCTGGCAGATCCTCATCGGTTTGGTGCTGGGGATCGCAATCGGTGCAGTGCTCAACCATTTCAGTGCTGAAAAGGCCTGGTGGATCAGCAATGTGTTGCAGCCAGCGGGCGATATCTTTATCCGCCTGATCAAGATGATCGTGATCCCGATTGTGATCTCCTCGCTGATCGTCGGCATTGCCGGGGTCGGTGACGCGAAGAAGCTCGGGCGTATCGGCGTCAAAACCATCCTTTACTTCGAAATCGTCACCACCATCGCCATCGTGGTCGGCCTGTTGTTGGCCAACCTGTTCCACCCAGGCGCCGGCATCGACATGAGTACCCTGGGTACTGTCGACATCTCTAAGTACACTGCCACCGCCGCCGAAGTGCAGCATGAGCATGCGTTCATTGAGACAATCCTCAACCTGATCCCGTCGAACATCTTCGCTGCCGTCGCCCGTGGCGAAATGCTGCCGATTATCTTCTTCTCGGTGCTGTTCGGCCTGGGCTTGTCGAGCCTCAAGCCTGAGCTGCGCGAGCCGCTGGTGACCATGTTCCAGGGCGTGTCCGAGAGCATGTTCAAAGTCACCCACATGATCATGAAGTACGCCCCGATCGGCGTATTCGCACTGATCGCCGTGACCGTCGCCAACTTCGGCTTCGCCTCCTTGCTGCCGCTGGCCAAGCTGGTGATCCTGGTTTACGTCGCCATCCTGTTCTTTGCCTTTGCAGTACTGGGCCTGATCGCTCGCCTGTTTGGTTTCTCGATCCTCAAGCTGATCCGCATCTTCAAGGATGAGCTGGTCCTGGCCTACTCCACCGCCAGCTCCGAAACCGTGCTGCCGCGCGTGATCGAGAAGATGGAAGCCTATGGCGCGCCGAAAGCCATCTGCAGCTTCGTGGTGCCGACGGGTTACTCGTTTAACCTCGACGGTTCGACCCTGTACCAGAGCATCGCAGCCATCTTCATTGCCCAGCTATATGGCATCGACCTGTCGGTCGGCCAGCAGTTGATGCTGGTCCTGACCCTGATGGTCACCTCCAAAGGCATCGCTGGTGTGCCGGGCGTGTCCTTCGTGGTGCTGCTGGCAACCCTGGGCAGCGTGGGCATTCCGCTGGAAGGCCTGGCGTTCATCGCCGGTGTCGACCGCATCATGGACATGGCGCGTACCGCCTTGAACGTGATCGGCAACGCCCTGGCCGTATTGGTCATCTCCCGTTGGGAAGGCATGTACGACGACGCCAAGGGCGAGCGCTACTGGAACTCGCTGCCGCACTGGCGCAGCAAGGACGCCGCGCCGGCCGCCCAAGCGACCCGCAGCTGATAGCACAACAGCTCTAAGGCAAACCCCGGATCATTCCGGGGTTTGTCGTTTCTGCCAGCCCCGCTATCATTCGCTCCATTCTTCGGGGGATTCAACTGATGCTCAATGGCCTGTGGCTTGGCTTCTTTGTCGTGGCAATGGTGTCGGCACTGGCGCAATGGCTGGTCGGCGGTAACGCCGGAATTTTCGCGGCAATGGTCGAAAGCATTTTCGCCATGGCCAAACTGTCGGTGGAAGTCATGGTGCTGCTGTTCGGCACCCTGACCTTGTGGCTGGGTTTCTTGCGCATCGCCGAGAAGGCCGGAATCGTCGATTGGCTGGCCAAGGCCCTCGGCCCGCTGTTCCGCCGCCTGATGCCGGAAGTGCCCGCCGGCCACCCTGCCATCGGCTTGATCACCCTCAACTTCGCCGCCAACGGCCTGGGCCTGGATAACGCGGCCACGCCCATCGGCTTGAAAGCGATGAAGGCGCTACAGGAACTCAACCCGATCCCCAACACCGCGAGTAACGCGCAGATCCTGTTCCTGGTGCTCAACGCGTCCTCGCTGACGCTGCTGCCGGTGACCATCTTCATGTACCGCGCCCAGCAAGGCGCGGCGGACCCGACGCTGGTGTTCCTGCCGATCCTACTGGCGACCAGCGCCTCAACCCTGGTCGGCCTGCTCTCGGTGGCGATCATGCAGCGCCTGCGGCTGTGGGACCCGGTGGTGCTGGCCTATCTGATTCCGGGTGCGCTGGTGTTGGGCGGTTTCATGGCGTTGTTGGCCACGTTGTCCGCGACGGCGCTGGCTGGCCTGTCGTCGATCCTGGGCAACCTCACGCTGTTCGGCTTGATCATGCTGTTCCTGGTGATCGGCGCGTTGCGCAAGGTCAAGGTGTACGAGGCATTTGTCGAAGGCGCAAAAGAAGGCTTCGACGTGGCCAAGAACCTGCTGCCCTACCTGGTGGCGATGCTGTGTGCCGTGGGTGTGTTGCGCGCTTCGGGCGCTCTGGATTTCGGCCTGGAAGGCATTCGCCATGTGGTCGCCTGGACCGGTATGGACACACGCTTTGTCGATGCCTTGCCGACTGCGATGGTCAAGCCATTTTCCGGCAGCGCTGCGCGGGCGATGTTGATCGAGACCATGCAGACTCAAGGTGTGGACAGCTTCCCGGCACTGGTGGCGGCGACGATCCAGGGCAGTACCGAGACCACCTTCTATGTGTTGGCGGTGTATTTCGGCTCGGTGGGCATCCAGCGCGCGCGGCATGCCGTGGGGTGTGCGTTGTTGGCGGAATTGGCCGGTGTCGTTGCTGCTATTGCGGTGTGCTACTGGTTCTTTGGCTGAGGCTTACACCCAAACCTGTAGGAGCGAGCTTGCTCGCGAAGAACGTATCGGCAACGCGGGCTGGCTGATAGCGCTGCGTTATCGTTGACGATTTTCGCGAGCAAGCTCGCTCCTACAGTGGGTGTGCTGCCGTGCCTTGACTCACCACCCAATCCACCACCTGCTTGTTCAACTGATCCCCCGCCTGCCCAAACCCGGCCACCACCGCTGGCACCTTGGTGTCGCTCACCGGCTGCCGCACCTCAAACCGTCGGCTGGCAACGATCCGCTGATCACGCCCCCGCACCAACCGCGCATCCAGGCGAATCACCACCTCCACCGCACTGCCGTGGTATTCACTCTGGAACGCCTGCAGTTGACCGCCCAGCTCATAGTCGGACTGCAGATTGGTATCGTCAGTGCTCAGCAGCGTCACCCGGCCATCGCGCTGGAAGCCGTCCATGAAGCGGTTGCGCAGCAGCACCGGCGACGGGTCGCTCCAGCGCGAGTTGGCATAACTGCTGATCAGGTCGCCATTAGGCACCACGGCAATGCGCGGGCTGTCGAGAAATTCGCTGGTCTGCGGCTTGTTCACGCGCAGTGACCAACTGACCGGCGCGGCCTTGCTGGCTGTCTGGGCCGAGGACAGGCGATACACATCGGAAGGGTCGGCCTTGGGCAGGATCGAGCACGCGCTCACCAGTGCCAGGGCCACCGGGGCGATCATTTGGTAAGCACGCTTCATGGCGTGAACTCCTTGTTCTTGTCGCTGCCCAGCAGGTAACCGCTGGGGTTGGCTTCCAGGCGGCGGGAGATGGCGCGTAGCGAACCGAGGGTTTCGCGCAGTTCGCGCACGGCCGGCGCCAGTTCGTTGAGGCCTTGCATGCCGCTGTTCACCGAGTCCTTGTTGTTGGTCAACAAGGTATTGATGGTCGCGGTGCTTTGTTCAAGGGATTTCATGGCCTGCTCGGCACTGCCGAAGGCCTGCTTGCCTTGTTCGTTGAGCAAGCCGTTGGCGTTGCGCATCAGCACGGTGGTCTGCTCCAGGGCGGCGCTCGCCTGTTTGCTCACCTGCATCAGTTGTTGCATCACCACCTTGATATCGCCGCGCTGGTCGGCGATGGCACCGGTGGTTTGTTGCAGGTTGTCCAACGTATTGCTCAGGCGTTCGACATTCTCGCGGGAGAACATGTGGTTGGCGTTGTGCAGCAGCAGGTTGACGCTGGTCATCAGGTCGTTGCTGTTGTTCAGCAGGCGCGCGATGGGCGATGGTGAGGCGATGATCTGTGGCAGGTTACCGTCCTTGCCCTTGAGTTCGGGACTCTGTGGGGTGCCGCCGCTGAGCTGGATGATCGAGGTACCCGTGATGCCGGTCAGGGCCAGCTTGGCCTGGGTGTCTTCCTTGACCGGCGTCTGCCCGGCCAGGCGGATACGTGCCAGGACGCGGCGCGGATCCTTGGGGTCCAGGCTCAGGCTGATGACATCGCCCACCTTGATCCCGCTGTACTGCACCGAACTGCCCTGGGACAGGCCGCTGACCGCCTCGTTGAAGATCACTTCGTAGTCCTGGAAGGCGCTGTCGACGCTGGACTTGGCCAGCCACAGGCCGAACAGCATCGCGCCGACCACCACGATCACGCTGAACAGACCGATCATCACATGATGGGCTCGGGTTTCCATGTCATACCTCGTTAAGCGATTGAGCGGCATCCAATGCCGCGCGGCCACGGGGGCCGTGGAAATATTCGTGGATCCATGCGTCGTCCGTTTCCGAGACAACATCAATGGCATCGGCCACCAGCACTTTCTTCTGCGCCAGCACCGCCACGCGGTCGGTGATGGTGTACAGCGTGTCCAGGTCGTGGGTGACCAGGAACACGCTCAGGCCCAACGCATCGCGCAGGGTCAGGATCAATTGGTCGAATTGCGCCGCGCCGATCGGGTCGAGGCCGGCGGTGGGTTCATCGAGGAACAGGATGTCCGGGTCCAGGGCCAACGCGCGGGCCAGGGCGGCGCGTTTGATCATGCCGCCGGACAGTGACGCCGGGTACTTGTCGGCCGCCGACAATGGCAACCCGGCCAGGGCCAGTTTTACTGCGGCCAGATGTTCGGCGTCGCGGCGGCTGAGGCCCGCGTGTTCGATCAACGGCAATGCAACGTTCTCGGTGACCGTCAGCGAAGAGAACAGCGCGCCTTTCTGGAACAGCACGCCAAAGCGCCGTTCCACCAGAGAGCGCTCATGTTCCGGCAGGCTCGGCAGGTTCTTGCCAAACACCCGCACCTCACCTTCGCTGGGTCGACGCAGGCCGACGATACTGCGCAGCAGCACCGACTTGCCGCTGCCGGAGCCACCGACCACCGCGAGGATCTCGCCTTTGTACAAATCCAGGTCGAGGTTCTCGTGCACGCTCTGGCTGCCAAAGCGATTGCACAGCCCGCGCACTTCAATCACCGCCTTGGCGGGCGCTCGGTGTAGACGACTCACCAGCCCATCTCCATGAAGAACAGCGCGGCGACCGCATCCAGCACGATCACCACAAAGATCGATTGCACCACGCTGGAGGTGGTGTGGGCGCCGACGGACTCAGCGCTGCCGCTGACCTTGAAGCCTTCCAGGCAGCCAATGGCGGCGATCAGGAACGCGAAGACCGGCGCTTTCACCATGCCCACCAGGAAGTGCTGCACGCCAATGTCTGATTGAAGCAACGAGAGGAACATCGCTGGCGAAATATCCAGGGCCACGGCGCAGACCACGCCGCCGCCGACAATCCCCGAGAGCATCGCCAGGAATGTCAGCATCGGCAGCGCCACCAGCAATGCCAGCACGCGAGGCAGCACCAGCAGCTCCATCGGGTCCAGCCCCAGGGTGCGGATCGCGTCGATTTCTTCGTTGGCCTTCATCGAGCCGATTTGGGCGGTAAAGGCACTGGCTGTGCGACCGGCGATCAGGATCGCGGTCAGCAACACGCCGAATTCCCGCAGGAAAGAGAACGCCACCAAGTCGACGGTAAAAATAGTTGCGCCAAAACTCTTGAGCACAGTGGCGCCGAGGAATGCCACCACGGCACCCACCAGAAAGGTCAGCAGGGCCACGATGGGCGCGGCGTCGAGGCCGACCTGTTCCAGGTGCGCGACCATGGGCGTGATGCGCCAGCGCTTGGGACGGAAAATGCCACGGGCGAAGGTTTCGAGGATCAGGCCGATAAAACCCAGCAGTTTCTTGCTGTCCTGCCAGACGGTGTCCACCGCTCGGCCAATGCGCGCCAGCACCTGGATGCCGGCGGTTTCTTCGGGCGCCTTGTCCGGCACGCAAAAATCATTCAGGGAACGGTAGACGGTCTTGAGCAGGGCGCGGTCAGCGGCAGACAGACTGCAATCGGTCTGCTCGGCGGATTGCTCGATGCGGCTTGGCCCCAGCAACTCCACCAGCAACGACGCGCCGGCAGTATCCAGGGCGCCGAGGCCGTTGAGGTCGATGCGTGCGCCGGCATCGTATTGGCCGTCGAGCGTGTCCGACAGCTTCTTCAGGTTGGCGTAGTGGGCAAGCGTCCAGTCCCCCGTAATCCTCAGTTGTGGCGGGGTGGTGGACGTGTCGAGGTGGGCTGCACCGGCCGTCGTAGGGGGGGTCATAAGCTCCGAGCTTTGTTTGGCTATCCACAATTCCTACGTAATAGCACGAACCTGCCTACTTTGGGTTGTCCGTTTGTGCTGAGTCCGTCACTTTGAAGCGCAACACGCCGATCACCTGCCCGTCTTCGGTCAGTACCCGCACTTGCCAGCGGCCCACGGCGTCGCCGGGGAAATTCTGTTTGTGGGTCCAGGCGCGATAGCCCTCTTTGCGCCCGCCGTGGATATCCAGGGCGATGCGGTCGACCTCTTTGCCGTTGAATTGCCACACATGGTAGATGCGCTCATCCAACCCGCGCGGCGCATTGATCGCGGTGTAGGCGTACAACCCGCCGCCGCGCAGTTGGGCGGCGGTGACTTCCTTGAGGTCGTCGCCCGGCGTGCGGTCTTGCAGTTGGGTGCTGATGGCCACTTCGGTCATCCACAAGGTGGCCGGCGGCACCCAACTGCGCAGGAACCACCCGGCGCACCCAATGGCGGCCGTGACCCCGAGCAACATCGCCCAGCCTTTAAGGCTGCGTAGCGGCATGCTCACGGCCAGGGTTGGAATCGACAATGCCATGGCCACGCCCAAGGCGAGTTTGTAACTTTCGGCCGTGGTCAGGTGCAGGATGATCGGCAGCGCAGTGAGCAGCGCGGCGAACAGGGTGAAGGTGTGCAGCGCGAGGAACAGTGAGCGTTTGGGCGCCAGCCATTTGTAGTACAGCGGGTCGACGATCGACACCAGCGCCGCCGCGCCGAGCAGGCCGGTGAACACCGATTGGCCGCTGTTCCACGCTGTGGTGATGAAAAAGAACGGCAACACAAAGAACAGGCTTTCCTGGTGGATCATCTGGGTCGCGTAGCGCAGCAGCGGTTCGGGGATTTCGCGCTTGAAGACCTTGGTGAACAGCTGGGTGAAGCTGTTTTCCAGCATCAGCCACAACCAGCTCACCAGCATGATCACCGCGATCCAACTGGCCATGCCCTGCTGGCGATCCACCAGAATGAAGCTGCCCACGCCCGAGATGAAGCCGCCGAGTGCAATCACCCCTGGGTAGCGCTTCATCAGTTCGAGGATGCGGGTGATCAAACGGGTGAGGTTTTGCATTCGGCAGTTCGCAGTCTTTGTAGGAAAAAATCCCAGATAGAATAACGTCTTAGCCCGTTGTTCGTTGCCCGATTACGCAATCCGTTTGCGATAAACCCGCACGCCAATCAACACAAAGGCGATCAGCCCGAGGACACCGGCACCGATCCAGCTGAGCCCGTCGTAACTGAGCAGCGGTTTCTCGATGCGCCAGTAGCCCGGCTGCTTGAACACTTGGCGCATGGCCTGGTTGGTCTGGTCCAGGCTCACGGCCTTGATGCGTTTGACCGGGTCGCTGAAATGCCCGTTGTTGTAGTCACCGGAAGCGCTCCAGTAATAGTCGGCCAATGCGCTGTTGCCCTGCACGGCCCAGGCCTGGCGGGCGACCGCGGCTTGTTGCAGGCGGGCGAATACCGCAGGGTCCAGGCCGTCTTTGAGCAACTGCGCCCTGAGGTCCTGAAGGACCTGTTCGGCTTCGGGCAGGTTTTCCCGCTCCAGGTCGGCGTTCAGGCTGAGGAAGCCGACGCCGCCGAGCACTTCGCGTTCACTCCACGGGCCGTAGGACAAACCGTGGTTGAGGCGCAGTTGGCGGTACAGCGCCCAGTCGAGGTAGTCCTTGAGCAGGTCGTAGGTTTCATCATGCCCGTCGTCCAGTACCGGCTCCGGGAACAGCCAGTGCAGTTTGGCGCTATCGCCGACCCAGCCGTGGATCAGTTCGCGGTGGGTGGCGGCGGCACGCTGGATTTCCGGGAGTGCCGGGTGTTCCGTGGGTTCGACCGGGTCGAGTTGGCCATAGGTACGTTCCAGATAGGCCGGTAGCAATTTGTCGAGGTCACCGACGATGATCAGGGTCATGTTGTTGGGCGCGTACCAGTTTTTGCGCAGGTTCTCCAACTGGTCGCGAGTCAGATGGTCGACCTCGGCGCGTTCGGCGCATTTGAGGCCCAGCTCGACGGCCAGTTGATTGCTGGCGGTGTGGCCTAGATCCTGGCGGTCCAGCAGGCGTTGCAGGTGTGAGTAGTGGCCGCCGTCTTCGCGCTCCACCACCCGCTTGGCGGCGTCGATATTGGCGTCGGTCAATTCGGTGCGGGTGAGGATCGCCAGCAACAGGTCCAGCACCTTGCGCTGGTTTTGCGCGGGCGCCTCGATCACGAAGGTGGTGTCGGCGTTGCTGGTATAGGCATTCCACTCGCCGCCCAGGGCTTGCATGCGGTCTTCCAGCTCACCTTCTCCACCGCCGTCGATGCCGCTGAACAGCAAGTGTTCCAGCAGGTGCGGCAGCTCTTTGTCCTCGCAACTGAAGTCATCCAGACCCACGCCCACCACCAGGCGGATCGCCACATGCCCACGTTCGGTGCCCGGCTTGAGCAGCAATTGCAGGCCGTTGGGCAAGGTGTAGCCCTCGACTTGCAGGCGGTCAAAGGCGAAGGCATGGGCAGAACCCATGAGCAGGCAGGCGAACAACAGGCGACGCATAACAAGCTTCCTGGCGAGTGAGGTCAGTTTTAACTGACTTCGCGGGCCATCATCCGTTCAAGGCGAGTGTGTGATGTCGGCAATATCTTCGGCGGAGAGCGCGCCGGTGTCGGACGTTTCCAACACTACATAAGCACTGCTGCAAAACAACGAGTTGAGGCGTTTCATGTCCGCAATCAGCTCCAGGTGTAGGGAGCTGGTCTCCAGACTCTGTACGATTTTTCTCTGCAGGCGACTCACGTGCGCGTGGGCCAGGCGGCGTTCCTGGGCGCGGAATCGGCGTTTTTCGCGCAGCAATTGGCGGGCACTTTCCGGGTCGGCGCTCAGGAACACCGACAGGCCCAGGCGCAGGTTGGCGATCAACTGACTGTGCAGGCCAGTGAGTTCTTCCAGGCCCACTTCCGAAAACTGGCGACGCTGGGAAGTTTTCTGCTGCTGAACTTTGCGCAGCATGCGTTCGATCAGGTCGCCGGCCAGTTTCAGGTTGATCGACAGCTCGATGATTTCGGCCCAGCGCCGGCTGTCCTGTTCACTGAGGTCTTCGCGGGGCATTTGCGCCAGGTAGAGCTTGATCGCGCTGTACAGCGATTCGACGTCGTCGCTGAGGCTGCGCATTTCCTGGGTGATGGCGGTCTGTTTGCCGCGCAGCACTTCCTGCATGGCGGTCAGCATGTTGTCGATCAGGTCGCCCAGGCGCAGGGTTTCACGGGCGGCGTTGGCCAGGGCCAGGCTTGGGGTGCTGAGTGCCGTCAGGTCCAGATGGCGCGGCTTGGCCTTGCCGTTGACCTCTTCGCGCTCGGGCAGCAGCCACGCGCACAGTTTTGCCATCGGGCCGATGGTGGGCAACAGGATCAGGCAACGGCTGACGTTGTAGAGCAGGTGGAAGGTGATGACCATGCCTTGGGCGCTGTAGTCCAAGCCATCCATCCACAGCACCAGCGGGTCCAGCACAGGAATGATCAGCAACAGGCCGATCAATTTGTACAACAGGCTGCCCAGCGCCACTTGGCGCCCGGCCGCGTTCTGCATGCTGGTGCTGAGAAAGGCCAACACGCCGCTGCCGATGTTGGCGCCGATCACCAGGCCGATGGCCACGTGCAAGCCGATCACGCCTGCGCCGGCCAGGGTCGCGGTCAGTAGGACGGCCGCCAGGCTGGAGTAGGAAATCATCGCGAATAAGGCGCCGACCAAGGCGTCGAGGAGGATGTCGCCGGTCAAGGACGCGAACAGCACTTTCACGCCTTGGGCGTGGGTGATGGGGCCGGCGGCTTCGACGATGAGTTGTAGCGCGAGGATGATCAGCCCGAGGCCGATCCCCACGCGTCCCAACTGCCCTGCCCGCGTTTGCTTGCGCGACAGGAAGAAAATCACCCCGAGAAAAATCAGCAGCGGCGACAGCCAGGACAAATCGAACGTCAGCACCCGCGCCATCAATGCAGTACCGACATCGGCGCCGAGCATGGTCGCCAGGGCGGGCATCAGGCCCATCAGGCCCTGGCCGACGAAAGAGGTCACCAGCATCGCCGTGGCGTTGCTGCTCTGCACCATGGCCGTCACCAGGATACCGGCGATAAACGCCAGCCAGCGCTTGGACATGTTCTGCCCGATGACTTGGCGCAAGTTGGACCCGTAGACCCGCAGGATGCCGGTACGGACGATGTGCGTGCCCCAGATCAGCAGGGTCACGGCGGAAAGCAGATTGAGCAAGGTCAGCATGCTCGGCCCCCCGTGTGGGTGCGCTCTAAAGTGAGCGAAGGAAAGTTGCCGCGTGCCGCTCTACGTCTTGTACTTAAGCTGTAGTTGGCGAATGGGCTCTGCGCCAGCATCGCATAGCTAAAGTGGGGATTGAAACAAAACTGTCATGAAATCAACTTTTTGTGGATGCAAAAAAGGGGCTTGAAAAGCCCCTTTTTGTCTGGCTCGGGTTTATTGACCCGGAATGTCTTTGCGCAGTTTCACCGGATCCTGCTGTTTTTTCTTTTTCGCGATGGCGGTGCGCATCTTGATGTTCACCGCTTCCACCGCCAGCGAGAACGCCATGGCGAAGTAGACGTAGCCTTTTGGCACGTGCACATCGAAGGATTCGGCGATCAGCACGGTACCTACGACCAGCAGGAACGACAGCGCCAGCATTTTCAGCGACGGGTGCTTGTCGATGAATTCGCTGATGGTGCCGGCCGCCAGCATCATCACCAGTACCGCCACGACAATCGCCGCGACCATGACCGGGACATGGGACACCATGCCGACAGCGGTGATGACCGAGTCCAGGGAGAACACGATGTCGATGATCGCGATCTGGATGATGGTGTAGATGAACTTGCCACCGGCGCCCTTCGGCTCGTCGTGGGTTTCGTCTTCACCTTCCAGCGCGTGGTACATCTCCTGGGAGCTTTTCCACAGCAGGAACAGGCCACCGAAGAACAGGATCAGGTCGCGACCGGAAATGCCTTGGCCGAAGACCACAAAGAGGTCGGCGGTTAGTTGCATCACCCAGGTGATCGACAGCAGCAACAGGATGCGCGTGATCATGGCCAGCGCCAGGCCGAAGATCCGGGTGCGCGCCTGCATATGCTTGGGCATGCGGCTGACCAGGATCGAAATCATGATGATGTTATCGATGCCCAGGACGATCTCGAGGGCCGTCAGGGTGAAGAAGGCAATCCAGATTTCCGGATTGGTCAGCCATTCCATGTGTATTCCTTTGAGCAAGTGTTAAACCGCGCAAGCTGCAGCGCCGCGCGGTTGAGTTGGTACGATTATAGAGTGCTGAACAGCGGAATAATCCCCATCAGCAACGCGGCGACCATTATGCACAGGCATACCAGCACTGCCCACTTGAGGGTGAAGCGCTGGTGATCGCCAAATTCGATACCCGCCAAAGCGACCAGCAGGTAAGTTGAAGGTACGAGCGGGCTCAACAGGTGCACCGGTTGGCCGACGATCGACGCACGGCCCATTTCTGCGGCAGTGATGCCGTAGTGGCTGGCGGCTTCGGCGAGGACTGGTAGTACGCCGTAGTAGAACGCATCGTTGGACATGAAGAACGTAAACGGCATGCTCACCAGCGCGGTGATCACGGCCAGGTACGGGCCCAGCGCTTCAGGGATAACGGCCAGCAGGCTCTTGGACATGGCATCGACCATGCCGGTGCCCGACAGGATGCCGGTGAAGATACCGGCCGCGAAGATCAGCCCCACCACCGCCAATACGCTGCCGGAGTGGGCGGCGACGCGGTCCTTCTGCATCTGCAGGCACGGGTAGTTGACGATCATCGCGATACTGAACGCCACCATGAACAGCACTGGCAGTGGCAATAGGCCGGCGATCAGGGTGCACATCAGGGCGAAGGTCAGCGCGCCGTTGAACCAGATCAGCTTCGGACGTCGGGCGTCCGGGAATTGCGACACGCTGATTTCGCTGTGGTCGATCTCGTCGCCTTGCAGGTGCAATTCACCCAGGCGTGCACGTTCGCGCAGGCCGTACATGTAGGCGATCACCAGGATGGCGACGACGCCGGCGGCCATGGCCGGGATCATCGGTACGAAAATGTCCGATGGGTCCACATGCAGCGCACTCGCGGCACGGGCGGTCGGGCCGCCCCAAGGCGTCATGTTCATCACGCCGCCGGCGAGGATGATCAGGCCGGCCATGATCCGCGGGCTCATGCCGATGCGCTGGTACAGCGGCAGCATGGCGGCCACGCAGATCATGTAGGTGGTGGCGCCGTCACCGTCGAGGGACACGACCAGGGCCAGCACCGCGGTGCCGACCGAGACTTTCAGCGGGTCGCCCTTGACCATCTTGAGGATCTTGCGCACGGCCGGGTCGAACAGGCCGGAGTCGATCATCAGGGCAAAGTAGAGAATGGCGAACATCAGCATCACGCCGGTCGGCGCGAGCTTGGTGATGCCCGCAAGCATCATCGGGCCGATCTCCGGCGCGAAACCGCCGAACAGCGCGAACAGGATCGGCACGATGATCAAGGCGATCAGCGCGGACAGGCGCTTGGTCATGATCAGGAACATGAACGTGATGACCATGGCAAAGCCAAGGAAAGTCAGCATAGGAGTACTCCAGGCGTAGCGCGGCTAGGGAATGGCGAACCGAGGGGGGGTCAGCGCAGAGCGAAAGGCACGAGGCGTACGGGTGGAGTGGGGGCGAACAGGCGGGTACGAGCGGACATCGGGAATCACCATTGTTGTTGTTAACAGCCGGTCTGTTGCCGGCAGTGGAGGCGATCCTAGACGGGTAAGCTTTCAGCCAGCTTTCGCTGAGAAAACAGGTGATGAGGGGAAGGCGCACGGTCTTAAGGCACACGCAGATCAAATGTGGGAGCTGGCTTGCCTGCGATGGCGTCAGCACAGCCTGCATTACCGTTGCCTGGCCCACCGCTATCGCAGGCAAGCCAGCTCCCACATTAGAGCGGTGTTTACCGCCAGTTGATCAGGGCAGTTCGAGGCCGCCGGCGGCTTTGTGCAGGCTGCGCAGGTGTTCGCCGACCTGCTTGAGGTTGGCTTCGCAGGCGGCGATCTCGGCAGAGCGCGAAGGCTCCAGCAGCGCCCTCACCTCTTTATCCAGCTCGCCAGTCAGTGATTGCAGTTGCTTCTGGCGCTCGGCGCTTTCCGATTCCAGGCGCTGGGCTTCCGAAGGTTGCGGCAGGCCATAGCCGCCGCTGCCCAAGAGTTCTGCCGGGCGACTGAGGAAACCGCTGTTGGCGAGGATCTGTTGCAGCGTAGCGTTGGCTTTCTCCATGCCACCGTTTTTCAGTTCGCGGGCGCCGAGGTAGCGTTGTTTGACTTCGTCCTGGGCCAGCATCAACTGCTTGCGAAAGCTCGCCTGCTCAAGCAGTAACAACGCGGCGCTGGTGCGCAGATCGGCCTGGCCGAACCACTGGCGGCGCTCCTCTGCGCTGAGAGACAGCCAGTCTTCGACCTGGGTCTGTTTGATCGGCAGGTGTTTGCGCAGCACATCGAACATCGCCTGGTAGCGTTCGCGGAAGGAGTCGAAGTGATAGCCCAGGCGTAACGCCCGGCGTTTGTCGTCCAAGACGCTGGTGTCGGCCAGGCCGCGGGCACTCAATACCTCAAGCAAACCGTTGGGCGTGATGTTGTCCAGACCGGTCAGTTGCGGGTTGGCGCTGCCGCTGCGTAACAGTTTCAGGCTCTCCACTGCACAGTTGTTGGAAATGAAGAAGTAGTTGCCGTCGTAGCTCCAGTGCATCTCGGCGGCATGCTCGACGGTATCGTTGATTTCCTGGCGGGTCAGTTTCAACGGCACGGAGGCCAGGCCGCGCAACTCGGTCTTGGTGTACTCGTCGATCACTTGCGCCAACGGCAGGACAAACAGGCGCGACGGGTATTTGCCGACCAGTCCGTCCCAGCTCGACAGCTGTACGTCACCCACGAACGCCCGGTAGGACAACACCAGGTGCTGGTCCAGGTCCAACCGACAATCCGGTCCACGTGGGCGACCCGGTGCGCAGATCACCAGGCGCAACATGCTGTGGCCCCAGCGGCTCACCAGGTTCTGGTTGGCTTCGGCCAGCAGGTAGTCGATTTCGTAGACGCGCTCCGGGTCGACATGGCCCAGCGGCGTCTTGGCGAAATCGTTGCCGGCGTTCAGGAATGCGTAGGTGTTGGCGCAGGTGTCTTGATTCGGCGGCGCCCAGCCAAAGTGTTCTTTGTAGTAACGGAACAGCGAGGGACGGCGGCAGGCGTAGCTCGGGTCAAGCAGGAAGTACTCCATGTTGACTGCGACGAATTCCAAGGGGCTGGTGGTTTCGTAGATGTCCGGGCTGCGCGCGACCTGATGGTTGTTCTGTTCGCGCTCGCCACGACGACCGACGTATTGCGGCCAGCCGGCAAGGTCCAGCAGGCGCGGGTCATCGCTGAGGGTAAAGCGTCGGCCATTCTGGCCACGGCATTGATCAGGCAGGCCGATCAGGCCGGTGAGATTGTTCTGGCGGCTGCAGCGGTTGATCAGTGCGCGGTCTGCTTTGGACCAGAGGCGTGCACGGTCATAAATGTGGGTCAGTTCATGCAGCACAGTGGCGAGCATCTCGCGGCGCACGGTGCCATGGGGGCGATTGGTTTTCTGGGTGGCGGCGCTGCCGTCGGTCAGGCTGGCGAGCAAGTTGCGGTTGAGGTCCAGCTCGGACACTAGGGAGGCTTGCCCGTAGGCGTTCTCGGGCATCTTGTCGGTCCAGCCGACATCGATGCGGCGGTCCAACTGCTCGATGAAGCTAGGCGGTAAAGCGCGCATCGCTTCGTCGAGCAACGCCTGGCTGGCCTGCTGTTCAGCCGGGCTCAAGCCATCGGTCTTGAGCCGCAGTTGCAGCCCGGCTTGGGCTGCGCTGGCGCACAGCAGCACAACCCCGGCCAGGAGCCAGGCGGCCATTCGCCTCACAGTGCGAGGATAGCTTCGGCGAGGGTCTGGTCACTGGCGTCGCGGGCTTCCGGCAGTCGTGTGCGCAGGGTGTCGAAGGCGGCTTCCAGGCGTGCGCCACGGATCTCGCCGTTGGTAGCGACGAAGCTGGCAGCGTCGTCGTGGGCTTCGCGCACGACTTTGGAGTCGCGTATTGAAGTGGTGGTGTCCGAGGTGAAATCAATGGTGCGGCCAGAGGCGCGAACAATGATGTTACTGGTGGCCACCAGGGTCTGTGCCTGGGCAACATCGGCCAATAACAGCAGGCCAAGGGCGGCGGCGATCAGCGGGCTACGCATGGGATGACTCCGAATACAAAGATAGAAATATAAAGATGATTATTGGACGAGAATTGCTTGCGCCAGTTCAAGGTCGCTGGCGTTAAGTTTTGGTTGGCTGCTGCGCAGATAATCCAGCGCTGACTCCAACCGTGCCCCCCGCCATTGGCCGTCAGTGGCGATAAACGCGGCAGCGTCATCCTGGGCGGCCATTATCACTTTTCTGTCGAAGGGTGCGGAAGTCACCTTGCTGGTGGCGTACGCACTGGCGACGGTGCTCTGCGTGGTCAGGTCGAAGGCCGAAGCCAAGGGCGACCAGGCGGCGCAAAGCAATACAGGAACTATTAACAGGCGGTATGAAAAAGCCATGGGACTCGACAACTGAAAACGAGCGCCAAGGCTAGCGTAATGCCCGGGCGAGAGCCAGCGCCCAGGCATCAGCCTTGCATTCAGATCGCCAGGATGGCCTGGGCCAACTGTGCGTCAGTTGCGCTGTTCAGCTGCGGCGCTTGTTGGCGGATCTGGGCCAGGGCGCTTTCCAGTTTCACGCCACGGATGGCGCCTTCGCTGGCGACAAAGCTGGCGGCGTCGTCACGGGCAGCGCGTACGACTTTGTTGTCGCGCAGGGATGAAGTTGCATCGGAAGTGGCGTCGGAGGTGGCTTTCAGCGCGCCGACGATGGAGTCGGTGGTCACGATGAAGCTGGTCGCATTGGCGTTGGCAGCCAGGGCCAACAGGGCGGCGGCACTCAGCAGGCGAAGACGGGACATGGGATGACTCCTGTAGATGAACGGATAGGGTGGCGCAGGGCAACCATTGGGGATCAGACGCCCGTACTACGCGGTTCGCCACGTGGTGACTGGATATTAAGCCGCCGTTTATCCGTTCGGGAAGCGTCTTGACTGCCTAGTCACGCCAGAACGGTTTGGACAGCTCGTTCATCCGATCGCCAGGGCTGATGCCCAGGTCGGACAGTTCACGGCTATCAAGCTGAGACAGCTGGCGCCGTTCATAGGCCTGGCGCAGCCATTTGGCGAGGGTCGAAGCGGCTCGACGTAACAACCGCTTATGGCTGTGGGTTGGCTTGTTCATGGCGTGCACCTTTCATGAGGTCTTGGAACACCATGTTCAGTGAGAGCATGTGACCGATACAGATACACTGGAGTTAAATTGTACTGCTTAACTGTTGTATTTTTTAAACTGTACCTGTCTGCGAATGGTGCCACTGTTTTCCCTTTGAAAACCCAAACCCTGAAAACAACAAAGCCCGCCTCCGGTTTCCCGGGGCGGGCTTTGTTTTGACAAATCAGGGTGCTGGCGGTGGACCCGGTAGGTCAGGGCCAGCGAGCGCTAAGTTAGCGCCAGAACGGCTTGCTCAGCTCTTCGTAGCGTTGAGCTTCGCTGATGCCTGCGTCAGCCAGCAGACGCGAATCCAGGCGAGCCAGTTGATGGCGGCTGGAGATGCGGCGCTGCCACAACATCAGGTTGGCGATAACGCGCAGAGGCAGGGAGGCCTGGGTGTTTACAGCTTTTTCTTCGAAGAACAGATCGGAACTGAGTGTACGTTCCATGATGACATCCTTCCGCTTGTGGCGGGATTAGGTAGTGGTTTAACTGATGCCAATGATCCTCTTCCGGCGCAAGACTCTCTAGATACAGTTCACCTGTATTGTGAGGGGCCAGTTAACTGTTTATGGGTGCTGTACTGTACAGAAATGGGGCAACTGTACCTGTCCGCACTGAAGTGGTGCGAAATAGGTGTTTTAGACGTGATGTGTGGGATATTTCGGTAGGAAATGACCGGTACAGCAGTACAGTTTTTTCTAGAAAGGGCAGTGAAGAGATCAAGCTGATGAAACTGTGTTTGCATCAGCCCGGATCTGTATCAATCACGCCTTGAGCATATGCCCGGTTTCTTCCAGGTTGATGTGCCAGCTCAGTGCTTCACGCAGGATGTGCGGGGTGTGCCCGCCGATGGCGCAGGCGGCGTTGAAGTAACTGTTCAGGGCATCGCGGTAGGCGGGGTGCACACAGTTATCGATGATCACCCGCGCCCGTTCCCGTGGTGCCAGGCCACGCAGGTCGGCAAGCCCAACCTCGGTGACCAGGATGTCGACGTCATGCTCGGTGTGGTCCACATGGCTGACCATCGGCACCACGCTGGAAATCGCCCCGCCTTTGGCAATGGATTTGGTAACAAAGATCGCCAGGTGCGCATTGCGCGCGAAATCCCCGGAGCCGCCAATACCGTTCATCATCCGTGTGCCACAGACATGGGTGGAGTTGACGTTGCCGTAGATGTCGAACTCCAGCGCGGTGTTGATGCCGATGATGCCCAGGCGACGCACCACTTCAGGGTGGTTGGAGATCTCTTGCGGGCGTAGTACCAGTTTGTCCTTGTACTTCTCCAAGTTGCCGAACACGTCGGCATTGCGGCGCTCCGACAGGGTGATCGAGCTGCCCGACGCAAAGCTCAGCTTGCCCGCGTCGATCAGGTCGAAGGTCGAATCCTGCAACACTTCCGAATACATGGTCAGTTCTTCGAACGGCGATTCGATCAAGCCACACATCACCGCGTTGGCGATATTGCCGATGCCGGCCTGCAACGGCCCGAGTTTGTTGGTCATGCGGCCGGCGTCGACTTCCTGCTTGAGGAAGTTGATCAGGTGATTGGCGATGCCTTGGGTGTCACTGTCGGGTGGCGTCACGGTCGATGCGGAGTCGGCCTGGTTGGTGATGACGATGGCGGCGATCTTTTCCGGTGGGATCGGAATCGCAGTACTGCCGATCCGGTCATTGACCTTCACCAACGGAATTGGCGTACGGGTTGGCCGGTACGTCGGGATATAGATGTCGTGCAACCCTTCCAGGTTCGGGTTGTGTGCCAGGTTGATCTCGACGATTACCTGCTTGGCGAAAATCGCAAAGCTGGCCGAGTTGCCAACCGAGGTTGTTGGCACAATATGGCCTTGCTCAGTGATCGCGACCGCCTCAATCACCGCAATATCCGGCAGCTTGAGCTGATTGTTGCGCAGTTGCTCGACGGTTTCCGACAGGTGCTGGTCGATAAACATCACTTCGCCGGCGTTGATCGCCTTGCGCAAGGTGCTGTCGACCTGGAACGGCATGCGTCGCGACAGTACGCCCGCTTCGGTCAGTTGCTTGTCCAGGTCATTGCCCAGGCTGGCGCCGGTCATCAGGGTGATTTTCAGCGGCGAGGTCTTGGCGCGTTCAGCCAGAGCGTGTGGGACGGCCTTGGCTTCACCGGCACGGGTGAAGCCGCTCATGCCGACGGTCATGCCGTCCTCGATCAGTGCGGCGGCGTCTGCCGCGCTCATGACCTTGTTCAACAACGAAGGCAAGCGGATACGATCACGGTACATGGATTGTTATCTCAGGCTACGGAAGCAAGGTGCGCAGTTTAGTGATTTCAAAAAATTTCGGCCCGCTACCATGGTCGAATGCCAGACAGCGATTTAGAGCCTTTGGTCGGGTTTCATGTGGTAATAAAAAACCCCAGCCTACTGGAAGCCGGGGTTTCGAGTATTGCGCTGAAGCAGTGTTACTCGACGGCTTTGACCATGTCTTCGATGACCTTCTTGGCATCACCGAAGACCATCATGGTCTTGTCCAGGTAGAACAGCTCGTTGTCCAAGCCAGCGTAGCCGCTGGCCATCGAGCGTTTGTTGACGATGATCGTCTTGGCCTTGAAGGCTTCGAGAATCGGCATTCCCGCAATCGGGGAGTTCGGATCGTTCTTGGCGGCCGGGTTGACCACGTCGTTCGCGCCCAGCACCAGCACCACGTCGGCCTGGCCGAACTCGGAGTTGATGTCTTCCATCTCGAACACCTGGTCGTAAGGCACTTCTGCCTCGGCGAGCAGGACGTTCATGTGGCCTGGCATACGGCCCGCCACCGGGTGGATCGCGTACTTCACGGTGACGCCGTGGTGGGTCAGCTTCTCGGTCAGTTCCTTGAGCGCGTGTTGCGCCCGTGCCACTGCCAGGCCGTAGCCCGGAACGATGATCACGGTATCGGCGTTGGTCAGCAGGAAGGTCGCATCGTCAGCCGAACCGGATTTGACCGGGCGTGCTTCTTTAGATCCGGCTGCGGCACCTGCGTCCGGCGCATTGCCGAAACCGCCGAGCAGTACATTAAAGAAGGAACGGTTCATCGCCTTGCACATGATGTACGACAGGATCGCGCCGCTGGAGCCCACCAGGGAACCGGCGATGATCAGCATCGAGTTGTTCAGCGAGAAACCGATACCCGCCGCTGCCCAGCCGGAGTAGCTGTTGAGCATCGACACGACCACAGGCATGTCGGCGCCGCCGATCGGGATGATGATCAGCACGCCCAGCACGAAGGCCAGGGCCAGCATCAGCGCGAAGGCGGTGAGGTTGCCGGTGAACATAAATGCCAGGCCCAAGCCCAGCGTCAGCAAGCCCAGTACCAGATTGAGTTTATGCTGGCCGCCGAACTGTACCGGTGCGCCCTGGAACAGGCGGAACTTGTACTTGCCCGACAGTTTGCCGAATGCAATCACCGAACCGGAGAAGGTGATTGCGCCGATAGCTGCGCCAAGGAACAACTCCAGGCGGTTGCCTGCAGGAATAGCGTCTCCCAGGTTTTTGACGATGCCTAAGGATTGCGGCTCCACTACTGCGGCAATTGCGATGAGCACTGCAGCCAGGCCGATCATGCTGTGCATGAACGCTACCAGTTCAGGCATCTTGGTCATTTCTACGCGCTTGGCCATGATCGAGCCGGCGGTGCCGCCGATCAGCAGGCCGACAATCACATAGCCAATGCCTGCCGTTGCCAGCTCGGCACCCAGCTTATAGATGAGGCCGACGGTGGTCAGGACCGCCAGCGCCATGCCGAGCATGCCGAACAGGTTGCCGCGTCGCGACGTGGTCGGGTGCGACAGGCCCTTGAGCGCCTGGATGAAGCAGATCGACGCGATCAAGTAGAGCGTCGTGACGAGATTCATGCTCATTACTTAGGCGCCTCTTCTTTTACTTTCGGGGCTTTCTTCTTGAACATCTCAAGCATTCTGCGGGTGACCAGGAAGCCGCCAAACACGTTGACTGCGGCGAGTGCCACGGCCAGGGTGCCCATGGTCTTGCCCAGTGGTGTGACAGTGAGGGCCGCAGCCAGCATGGCGCCGACGATCACGATCGCGGAAATGGCGTTGGTTACCGCCATCAATGGTGTGTGCAGCGCGGGGGTAACGTTCCAGACCACGTGGTAACCGACATAAATCGCCAGCACAAAGATGATCAGGTTGTAGATACCGGGGGAGATAAGCTCTTCCATCGTCTGAATCCCTGCTTAGGCGTTTTTGCGGATGACTTGGCCGTCGCGGCACATCAGGCACGCGGCGACGATGTCGTCTTCGAGGTTGATTTCAAACTGCCCTTCCTTGGTGAAGACCAGCTTCAGGAAGTCCAGCAGGTTGCGCGCGTACAGGGCCGAGGCGTCGGCGGCGACAGCGCCGGCCAGGTTGGTCGGGCCGCAGATGATCACGCCGTTTTCCACCACGACCTGGTCAGCGACGGTCAGCGGGCAGTTACCACCTTGGGCAGCGGCAAGGTCGATCACCACGGAGCCGGGTTTCATCTGTGCGACGGTTTCAGCGCTGAGCAGGGTCGGCGCCTTGCGGCCTGGGATCAGTGCTGTGGTGATGACGATGTCGGCCTGCTTGGCGCGTTCGTGCACGGCCAGGGCCTGGCGCTGCATCCAGCTGCTCGGCATCGGACGGGCGTAGCCACCAACGCCGACGGCGCATTCGCGTTCTTCATCGGTCTCGTAAGGCACGTCGACGAATTTGGCGCCGAGGGATTCGATCTGCTCTTTAACGGCCGGGCGGACGTCAGACGCTTCGATCACCGCACCCAGACGTTTCGCCGTGGCGATGGCCTGAAGGCCCGCAACGCCAGCGCCGAGGATCAGCACGCGTGCTGCCTTCACGGTGCCTGCGGCTGTCATCAGCATCGGCATGAAGCGCGGGTAGTGATGAGCGGCGAGCAGTACGGCTTTATAGCCGGCGATGTTGGCCTGGGACGACAGCACGTCGAGGCTCTGCGCCCGAGAGGTGCGTGGAGCGGCTTCCAGTGCGAAGGCCGTGATGCCGCGTTCGGCGAGCTTGGCGATGGTTTCGTTGCTGAACGGGTTGAGCATGCCCACCAATACGGTGCCGCTTTTGATCAGCGCAAGTTCGCTGTCGCTGGGGGCTACCACCTTGAGGATCAGCTCGGCGCCAAACGCATCGTTGGCACTGCCAATGGTTGCGCCTGCCGTTTCATAGGCACTGTCGACGACGCTGGCTTTGATGCCGGCTCCGCTTTGTACAGTGACCTTATGGCCCTGGCCGATCAGCTTCTTGATGGTTTCCGGGGTGGCAGCCACCCGCGTTTCACCGGTCTGGGTTTCGAGAGGAACACCAATGTGCACGTCAAATCTCCTGCATGATCTTTTTGCTTTTGATCTTTTTGTAAAAAGGCCAGTGCACCGCGAGTGGCGCAACTGGGGCGGCCGATCAGCACGATCCCGCTGAAATGACAGCGGGGCGCGGCATTTTGCAGGCGAACTTTACGGCCTTCAAGGGATTATGACGGGTGACGAAAAATTAACTACAAGTCACCCTGTGACTGATTGTCGCAACACGCTGAAATAACCTCTTCAAATACATGGGCTTAAAGGGCTGCAGGCGCTTTTGCAATCTTTTGACATCGTTGGTGTGAATAGTCGGTCATTGGCTTGTATTAGTCGCTACAAGCCATATGAATCATGGCCTTGAGGCTTGTTTTTGCCCGATAGATACAGTCTGTTGAAATGCGACATATATGTACATCTGTAGGATTATAAATTTGCTGACTACAAAGTCAGCAATATGGCTTTGGCCTTTAAACACTTGGGCTGTAGCGCTGCGACTGGTCGATGAGCCAATCCCTGAACGCGTGCAATGAGGCTGATTCGACCTTTCTGTCAGGAATCATCAGGTAATACGCCTTCGAACTGCTCAGCGCCTCTGGGCTTGCGATCACCAATTGGCCTTCCTCCAATTCGCGTTGGATGAGGAACGGCGGGATCAGCGCGATTCCCATGTCATGCATGGCGGCCTGAGACAACATCGAGAATAGCTCGTAACGGGGGCCTGTCATGTCGCGGGGTACGCTCAGTTGCTGCGCGTTGAACCATTGGCGCCATGCGTAGGGCCTCGTCGTTTGCTGCAGAAGAGGCAGTTCTGCGATTTCCTGTGGGCTGAATTGTGTGCTGTTGCCCAATAGCCGAGGGCTGCACACGGGGATGGGGTTTTCTCCCATCAGGCGGTGCGATTCGGTACCGGACCAGTCGGCATCGCCGAAGTAGATGGCGGCGTCGAATTCGGTGTCGGCAAACAGAAAGGGCCGTGTACGGTTCGTGAGGTTGACTGTGACTTCAGGATGCTGGCGTTGGAAGTCCTTGAGGCGAGGGATCAGCCATTGAGTGCCAAATGTCGGGACCACCGCCAGCTCGATAGTGTTAGCGCCCTGCTGACCCATGACGGAAAGCGTATCGCGCTCCACTGCGTCCAGCTGTGTGGCAACGCGGCGGCTGTAGGACAGTCCTGCTTCCGTCAGTTTTACCCCTCGGCGTGAGCGACGAAACAGCTCGACACTCAAAAACTCCTCAAGGCTGGCGATCTGTCGACAGATGGCGCCTTGAGTGATCGAAAGCTCGTGTGCGGCCTTGGTAAAGCTTTCGTGGCGGGCCGCCGCTTCAAAACTGACCAGGGCGGTGGTACTGGGAATTTTTCTGCGCATATACCGTGTCCTCACATGTAAAGCGCATATGCGCGCTTGTCGGCTGTTTCGAAGTGAGAAATTAGCACAACCCTATGCAGAAACCTCGTTTGCCCTCCGCGTCGGTCGGGCCTAGGCTGGTTCCACGACTTCCGTTTTTTCCGCGAGGACTTATTCATGGCTGGCAAGGCAAGCTTCAACTGGATCGATCCACTGCTGCTGGATCAGCAGCTCACCGAAGAAGAGCGCATGGTGCGCGACAGTGCTGAGCAGTTCGCCCAGGACAAACTGGCGCCGCGTGTGCTTGAAGCCTTTCGCCATGAAAAGACTGACCCTGCGATTTTCCGCGAGATGGGCGAGACCGGTTTGCTCGGTGCGATGATTCCCGAGCAGTACGGCGGCAGCGGCTTGAATTACGTCAGTTATGGGTTGATTGCCCGCGAAGTGGAGCGTGTCGACTCCGGCTATCGCTCGATGATGAGTGTGCAGTCTTCGCTGGTCATGGTGCCGATCAATGAGTTTGGCACCGAGGCGCAGAAACAGAAGTACTTGCCGAAGTTGGCGTCTGGGGAATGGATCGGCTGTTTCGGCCTGACCGAGCCCAATCATGGGTCTGATCCAGGTGCGATGATTACCCGGGCTCGAAAAGTGGACGGCGGTTACAGCCTGACGGGCGCGAAGATGTGGATCACTAACAGCCCGATCGCGGATGTGTTTGTGGTGTGGGGCAAGGACGACGCCGGTGATATCCGTGGCTTTGTCTTGGAGAAAGGCTGGAAGGGCCTGAGTGCACCGGCGATTCACGGCAAGGTCGGGCTGCGCGCCTCCATCACCGGTGAAATCGTCATGGATAACGTATTTGTGCCGGAAGAAAACATTTTCCCGAACGTGCGTGGCTTGAAGGGCCCTTTTACCTGCCTCAACTCCGCGCGTTATGGCATTTCCTGGGGCGCGTTGGGTGCTGCTGAGTTCTGCTGGCATACCGCTCGCCAGTACACGCTGGATCGCCAGCAGTTCGGCCGTCCATTGGCTGCAACTCAACTGATCCAGAAGAAACTGGCCGACATGCAGACCGAGATCACTCTGGCCCTGCAAGGCTGCCTGCGTCTGGGGCGTATGAAGGATGAAGGTACGGCAGCGGTTGAAATCACTTCGATCATGAAGCGCAACTCCTGCGGCAAATCCCTGGATATCGCGCGTATGGCGCGCGACATGCTCGGTGGCAACGGCATTTCCGATGAGTTCGGGGTGGCGCGTCACCTGGTCAACCTGGAGGTCGTGAATACCTATGAAGGTACTCATGACGTGCATGCTCTGATTCTGGGGCGTGCGCAAACCGGTCTTCAGGCGTTCTATTAATAGGAGCACGGCCATGGGCGCGCTTTCGCATCTGCGGGTACTGGATCTATCGCGAGTACTGGCGGGCCCCTGGTCCGGGCAGATCCTTGCGGACCTTGGGGCTGAAGTGATCAAGGTCGAGCGGCCGGGCGGCGGCGACGATACGCGCGCCTGGGGGCCGCCCTTCCTTAAGGATGCCTATGGCGAGAACACCAGTGAGGCGGCGTACTACTTGTCGGCCAATCGCAACAAGCAGTCGGTGACGATCGATTTCACGCGGCCGGAGGGGCAGGCGCTGGTGCGTGAGCTGGCGGCCAAGTCGGACATCCTCATTGAAAACTTCAAGGTGGGCGGGCTTGCGGCTTATGGGTTGGACTATGAGTCGCTGAAGGAGATCAACCCCGAGTTGATCTACTGCTCGATCACAGGCTTTGGCCAGACCGGACCCTATGCGGCGCGGGCGGGCTATGACTTCATGATTCAGGGGTTGGGCGGACTTATGAGCCTGACGGGGCGTCCCGAGGGGGATGACGGTGCTGGCCCGGTCAAGGTAGGTGTGGCACTGACTGACATTCTTACGGGGCTCTACTCGACGGTTGCGATTCTGGCGGCACTGGCTCATCGCGATCATGACGGTGGCGGGCAGCACATCGATATGGCGTTACTGGATGTGCAGGTGGCCTGCCTGGCCAACCAGGCGATGAATTACCTGACGACAGGCGTATCGCCAAAGCGGTTGGGCAATGCGCATCCGAATATCGTGCCTTATCAGGATTTTCCAACGGCTGATGGTGACTTCATCTTGACGGTGGGTAATGACGGGCAGTTTCGTAAGTTTGCCGAAGTGGCTGGGCAGCCGCAGTGGGCGGATGATCCGCGCTTCGCTACTAATAAGGTGCGGGTGGCGAATCGGGCGGAACTGATTCCGTTGATTCGTCAGGCGACGGTGTTCAAGACGACGGCTGAGTGGGTGTCGCAGTTGGAGCGGGTGGGTGTGCCTTGTGGGCCAATCAATGACTTGGCTCAGGTATTTACCGATCCTCAGGTCAAGGCGCGTGGGTTGGCGATGGAGTTGCCTCACGCATTAGCGGGGATGGTGCCTCAGGTTGCCAGCCCTATACGGTTGTCCAAAACGCCAGTGGAATACCGCAATGCGCCTCCTCTGTTGGGTGAGCATACAGCTCAGGTGCTTCAGGATGTACTGGGTTTGGGCGCGGCGAACGTGGTTGCTCTTAAGGCGGCCGGTGTTATCTGAACCCTTTCCTCTATATAGAAGGTGCGGCGGGCCCTTTGTTGGTGGTTTTTTAATCAACTCTAACTAATTGATAGAAAAGCAAAATCAAGGGTTGACGGCAGATTCCAGAAGTCTATAATTCGCCCCACTTCCGGCGCAGTCGAAACGGAAAACTCCTTGGTAAACAATGAGTTATGTGAGTTTCGGCAGTAGGTTGCTTC
>NZ_JACAQP010000004.1:0-112386 GCF_013387025.1 Pseudomonas reactans
ACTCGGTGGGTGGGGTCGCGGTATTTTGCCAAATCAGAAAGTCTTTTTCAGAGTTTCCCTAAAGAACAGGCCAACCGCGTCCTAAACGCCGTTCTCGAAGAAATCACCGGCGCCCTGCACCGCAAGGACAGCGTCACCCTGGTTGGCTTCGGCACCTTCCTGCAACGCCACCGCGGCGCCCGCACCGGCAAAAACCCTCAAACCGGTGAGCCGGTGAAAATCAAGGCCAGCAACACGGTTGCGTTCAAGCCGGGCAAATCGCTGAAAGATACTGTTAACGAGTAACCGGCAACACCGTCTCGAAAGGGGGCGGGGCGGTAGGAAAAATGGGCACGCCGACGGGGTTGGGTGCCCATTTTTTGTGGGAAGAAGAGAAGTGGGTTAACTGTTGATAGGGTTTCATTTTATATATTTTCGTAACTTTCTGCGCAAGTTGCGATGTGCATTCGCGAATGTTTTTTATTTAAATAGTTACAGGGTTTTTGGAACTTGTTTGTGCGAAGCGTCACTTAGTTTTCGAGGTTGCAGGGAGCCCTCTCTAATAATTTTTAAGAGGTCTATTTATGAATGTGTCCGAAAAGTCATATGTTCCGCTACTTGTTCCAATGAGCCAGCCAAAAACTCATGGTGTTACGACTCCAGCAGTTTCAGGCAATCATCTGACAGCTCCAGACAGTTCTGACGTTGAATGGAGCCTGAATAACGGAGGTGGTCGCTCGTCCCAGTACCCCGTCGCAAGTGATCAAGAGAATCACGCCAGATATAAGCGCGCAGGCTTTAAGTTTAAGCTCTCCAAGCCGCCAAAACCTGGGAAGCCCGCGGTGGCACCCAAGCCGCCAAAACCAGCGAAGCCTCCGGTGGGACCTAAGTCCCCAAAGCCAATAGGTGGGCCAAATGGTGTGCAGAGCGCCGTCAATAACTCGAAAGCCATTGGCAACTTGCACAACGCAAATGCATTTACGCCATTATCCAGTCAATTGGCGCACAGCGCGCGTAACGCCTTAATAAGTGCAACCGTAGGTACATTGATTCATTTGCCCTTCAGTGTGGCAGAGCATGTAGGCTCTAAAGCCATCGCGGACAGAATTGATGCGCAAGCTGAAATGCCGGGTGCAGAAAAAAAGAACGCGGATGGCACTGTCACTACGGTAGACCCGTCCGCGACGCAACAGCAAAAATTGGACGCGCGTCTTGAGGGCGCCGAAATAAAAACCGAGCTGATGGTCAACAATATTCTTTCCATCAACGAAGGGAAAGACGCGAAGGCTATGGGTAAAGACCCCAGTGCGCCCACTGATACTCCCTCAAGGCTTGCGGCACTTGAGAAAAGAATGGACGCCATAGAAGAACAGATGCAAGACATTGGTGAACGCTACGGGATTATTTATAAACCTTATGCTGCGCCCGACTCGTCGCAAGTGCCGACTGATGAGTCTCGTATGAAAAATATTGACGAGCGTTACGCTTATATGAACAAGATGACCAAGGTGTTGAATGCGGCGAGGAACGCAACTGTAGAAGACGAAGAGTAAAGTGTCGGCAGTGCCAATCGATAATTTCAGGCCGCAGCGTCAAGTTTAAAAATTGATCTGTGGCCTGCGATGCCAGCCGACTTTATTGTTGCAGATACGATAAAGGGGGGCGATTTATTTAAAGTCCCTATCCGGATTAAATAGATCCGTCCCTCTTCATTGTTAACTCAATATGTTGCTCGCTAACGCCAGATCGAACTGCTTGTTTCCAAAAATGGATTTGGTTGCGAGTGTTTTTTTGAATACGCCCGAATCCAGGCTGATATTGTTTTTATAGGCCGCAAAGACGATGGTGAGAAACGGGAATGCGTAATTGTCAGGCTCAGCCAATACATCATCAATTAGTGCAGTTCTGCCAAGAATGCAGTTCTCCGCCTTTGACAGATAAAAAGTTTTCAACCGGTCAGATATTTTTTTTACAGCCTGGTTTATTTCTTGCGGTGCCGGCGTTTTAATGATGCCACCCAGCTCGTCGCCGAACTGTTTTGTCTCTTCTGATAAGGAGGTCTTCGAACAAAATGACGCGTTCAACAGTCGGCTCTTATAGGGGGGGGATTGACTTAGGCAGAAGCTGAATGCCTCACACGTATAAATTTCCATTCCCGCGTAGTAACCATCGGCGTTGGTCAAATGTTGTAGGTAAATTTCTGCAAGTTTCTCCTTCGCTGAAAATAGGCTAAGTTTGTTTCTGCTCACCTTCATGTCGACATGGGGAGACGCAATTTGCTTCAGCTCCGCCAGTAACTCCACTTCCAAATTTTTACGAATTTCTAGGCTCATGTTATTCACTTGTAGATCAGAAGATTGAAGGTTGCGTTGTGCTTTGCGCCTTTTCCGCCTAACGGTACCCCTGGCTTTCCTTTGGTATCAACTTTGAACGATCCTTTTGTTCCGGCGGAGGGCTTGATTGTGCCTCCGCCTAAGTGTTGAGTGGTATTGGCTGGCTTAGTCATGTCGAAGACCCCTGAGCCAGTTTGGTTCGGAGTCAGCTTCCCGGTTCCGTGCTTCACTTCAAATACATGTAATTTCCCGTTGCGGTCCTTGGCTACGAAGTCGGCCCGGATACGTTTTCCGTTCACCTTCATGGTGACTTCTTCGGAGACGACCTTGAACCCATTCTTCTTCAGGTCATGAATCGCCTTGGTTCGGCCTTTATTGCCACTCACTGCACTTTTGCAAGCCCAGCCCCATGGGTCAATCCAGGTCAGGGGATTTGGTGCGTATTGATAGAGGTTCAGGCCACCCAGCAACCCAATCGGATCCGGCGTAGTAAACCGCCCCACATCCGGATCATAAAACCTGAACGTATTGAAATGCAGCCCCGTCTCCCGATCCAGGTACTGCCCCTGGAACCGCAGGTTCTGCTCTTCAATGTAATAAGGCTCGCGCACTTCCTCCAGCGTGTTGCCCCACACCCGATAAGTCGCCTGCCAGACGCTGTGCCCATCGGTCTCGGTCAGTTGTTCGGGCGACCCGTTCAGGTCGTTGTGGTAGTAGCGAATCTTCTGCAACGGACCCAGGCCGTCGACGCGGGCCAGGGGTTCGTAGCCGTCATCATCGTAAACATAGAGGCTGGTCTGGCTGTGTTTATGCTCCTGCAACAACCGCAGTCCATCCCACACAAACTGCGTTTCTCCCAGCGGATACCCGTCACTGCCATGCTCGGTTTTTTCGATGCGTCGGCCCAGCGGGTCGTAGGTCATTCGCACGACGCTGCCGTCATCGTTACGCACTTCAATCAAGCGGCTTTCAGCATCGTAGGCAAACCGCTGCACGCCCCGTCTGGCGCTGCGTTTTTCGATCATCCGCCCAAATGCATCGTAGCGATAACGCTTGTCCTGATAGGTCAACAGCTTGTTATGCACCACCAACCCGGCACCCGCCTGCGGGCCGTCCAGCAGGTTGGCGGCGGCATCGTAGGCGAAGGTTTCGCGCTGGCCGTGCAGGCTGTCCTGGCTGGCGATGATGCGGCCGGTGGCGTCGTAGTGCAGCAGTTGGCGGTGCTGCGTGGCGGGTTGTTGGTCGAGTTTGCCGATCAGGTTGTCGGCGGGGTCGTATTCGAACTGCTTTTGCGCAGCCGCCGGCATCAACGATGGCTGACTTGCCAAGCGGCGTTGGCGCGAACGTAGGCGGCCACTACGGTCGTATTCGCTGCGGGTGGTGAGCTGGCCCTGGGTGCGCAGTACTTCGCGGTGCAGGCGGTCGCGTTCGAAATCGCTGATGACTTGGCCGTCGAGGTTGATCTGGTGCAGGTGGCCACTGCCGTAGTGCAGGCGATTGAGCCAACGGCCGTCGGGTAGCTGGGTCTGGATCAGGTTGCCGAGTTCGTCGTAGTGGTGTTGCAGGTTGCCCGCCGAACTCTGCTCGCAAAGCAGTTGGCCAAGGGCGTCGTAGGCAAAACCCAGGGCTTGGACGTTGCCCTGCGAATCGGTGAAGGTGACAGCCGTGAGCTGGTCCACTGCGTCGTAGCTGTAGTCGGTGCGGCCATCGTCGGTGGTCTTGGCAATCAGCCGGCCCACCGCATCGCGTTCCAATCGATGGACGATAGGCGCGGGCGGCGTTTCGGGCACCAGGGCCAGACCGTTTCCGTAAGGCGCCGGCACGGCAGTCACCGCCGTGATGTTATCCAGCGGGTCATAGCTGTAGTGCTTGGCGCTGCCGTCGAGGTCTTGCTGTTCAGTCAACCGATCCCCGGCGTCCCACGCAAAACGATAACGCTCGCCGTTCTCGTTGATCAGCGCTTGCAGCCGTCCATAGCTGTCATAGCCGAACTGCACCTGCCGCCCATGGGCGTCGGTGCGTTGGCGGACTTGGCCACGGCGGTTGTGTTGGTAGAGCGTGGTGTGTCCGGCTGGGTCGGTGTAACCCACCAGCTGACCGCTGACATCACGCCGATACTGCTCGCTACGGCCGTCTGGTAATTGGGTGGTGAGCAAACGCCCCTGGGCGTCATAGCTGAATTGGGTGCGCTCACCCAGGGCATCGGTGATGACCTGCAGATAGCCGCGCTCGTCGTAGTTGAATCGCGTCGGGTAACCTGAGCAGTCGATGTGCTCGACCAGTTGTCCGAACGGGTTCCAGCGCAGCTTTTTGCTTTTGCCGGTGGCGTCAATAATTTCCACGGGCTGGCCGTGGGCGTCGTAGCGGTAACGGGTGATATAGCCCAGCGGATCGGTTTCGGCGATGCAGTTGCCGCGTGAGTCATAGCGATAGTGCCAGCTGTTGTCGGCGGCATCGGTTTCCACCAGTGGCAGCGCCCAATGCTCAAGCCATAACGTCGAATCGCTGCGGCCCAGCGGGTCGGTTTCGCCGATCAGGTTGCCGGCCTCATCGTAGCTGTACTCAAAGCGCCCGCCCAGCGGGTCGGTCGCACTGAGCAATTGGCGCTCATCGTTCCAGTCGAACAGCCAGGTCTGGCCGAGATTGTCGCTGTACCGAATGATTTGATGCTGAGTATTCCAGTGCCGGGTACTGACACGTTGCAAGCCATCGGTGATGCGGGTGAGACCGGCCGGCAGGTCATAATCGAACTGGTACGCGTCGCCCTCATCGGTCCAATGCCGCACTACACGCCATTCCACACCTTCAACCAGCGCCCATTCATAGAAGCAACGCAGCCCGGTGGGCAGTTGGTGCTCCACCATCCTGCGACCACTGTCGTAGGCGAAACGACGCAGAACCTGGCCCGTTGCATCGCGCACTTCAGCCAGGTTGCCCTGCGCGTCGAAGCCATAGCTGACCAGCACTTCTCGGCGCTGATCAGGGTACAGGCGTTCGATGCGCGCCAACTGGCCCTGATCACGGATCAACTCAACCTGCACGAGATCGAACGTATCACGCAGCCGCACCAGGCGACCGGCTTCGTCGTAGTCGACATGGATGTGGTTGTCGTTACGGTCGCCCAGTTGAGTCAGGCGCAGCAGCGATAGGTCGGCAGTGGGCTCGAACAAGCGATACAAGCCGTCATCGCTCTCGATCAACAGCTGCCCATTGAGATGCCGCCGCACGGCCAGCCCTTCACCCGCGCTGAACACGGCACCGCCCAGGGGGATGGAGCCCATGTCGATAGGCCGACCTTGCTCGTCGGTATAAATCAGCGTTTCACCGCCCTCTGGGTGGGGCAGGATCTCGACGCACACTTCATAGGGCACGCTCCAGCCTGCACCAAACATTCCACCCGAGCGCTCATCGCGGCTGTTGTAGAAGCGCTGCCAGTCGATCGGCAGGATGCCGGGCAGCACGAAATCCAGCTCCTCGGCATCGCCCAGCACCTTCGCGCCTGTGGCCGCATGCACCGGGTTCGACGAGCCCATCGCTGCGTTCGCCACGGCCCCCATCGCGCTGCTGACCGCCATCGACGTGGCCCCGCCGATCAGCATGCACGGTAACTTGCTGAAGAACTTGCCTTTGCCACCCTTGAGCATCAACAGCGCCGTGACCGCCAGCCCCACGCCCGGCGTCTTGCCACTGCGAATCTCGCGCACCACCACCGAGCCGCCGCCAATGGTCACGTTGGAGGAAATCAGGCCGGACGACACCACCGTTGCATCGCAGGTGCTGCGATCACCGCTGCGCACGGCCGGTTGGCCGTTGATCGTGACCTTGTCCGAGCCCTCGGCCAGGAACTGCGGCGGCATAGGCGGGTGCTTCATGCACACCACCAGGTCCAGCGGCTTGGGTACGGCGCCGGGAGCGGGCGTCGCGACTGTGGGACGCCACATCTGCGAGAAGAAACTTTCGGCCATGTCCAGGTAGCTGGGTTCTGCTTCAGGCGTGGGTTCTTCCAGCTCGGTGCCGGCTGGCGCGACATGGGAACTGATCGCCCCGGCGGCGCGGGCGGCCGGTATGTTATTGGTGAGGGTGTCGGTGGCGCCGGTGAGAATATTGGCCTGCACTGTGGGCGGGAACAGTGCGTTGGCGAAGGTGTCGCATAAATTCGTCAGGCCCTTGTCCGCCCCGGTCTTGCTCATGGCCAGGCCGACAATCGTGCCTACCACGGCACCCAGCAGGAAGCAGCCAAGCCCGCCGGTCGCGACGGTAATCCCGGTGGCGGCAACCACGGCGGCGGTCGCCACGGCGGTGATCGCGATATTGGCCGCTACCTCCAGCACGCCGCCAAGGATGTCCGCCATCATTGAGGTGTGCGAGAGCGCATCGCCCATCCGGGCGGCCCATAACGCGTCAGACATGCAGGCCGCTCATCAAGAAATAGCGTCGAACGACAGCGAATTTTTGATCAACGCCCAGTGCGCCGCCTCGGCGTCCCCAAGCGTGTCCGCCTTCACGTAACTCAACGCGAGCATCTTGCGCGTACCCGGCAGCACCAGCGCCAGCTGGTACTGGAACACCTTGTCATTGCCCTTGTTGAACTGGCTGCGCAGCTCGATGCCTGCCACTTCTTGAGCCGCGCCCAGGCGCACGTCCACGCCCGGCTGATAACGCAGGTCCTGCACCTGTTTTTCCAGGCGCTGGAGTTGGTCATTGAAGTTGCTGTGCAGGGTTTCACCCTCGGCGAGCAGGCTGCGGCTGACGATCAGGGAGGTGCCCAATTCAGGAAACTTGAGGATATTGATCGTTGCGTCCTGCAGCTCGCTGGCCGGTAGTTGAAACTGGAATTCGTTGATCCGGTACGTCATGGCAAACAGGTCTCGTCAGGAGCTTTTGGGCGCGGGGAACGCGGCTTTGATATTGGCGTCGATGGCGGCTTTCTGGCCCTGGCCGTCCGGTGTCGCGCCGGGGCCGCCGCCGTTGTTCAGGTGCAGCACGCCGCCGGTGTTGAACTCGGCATCGCCGCTGGCATAGAAGCTGATTTGCACGCCCGTGAGGTTGATCTGCCCGCTGGCGTTCAACTCCAGGATGCTTTCGCCGCAGACCAGGCGCAGGTTTTCACCGACTTCGATCACATAGCTCTGGCTGATGCTGTCGGTCTTCCTCTGGCCTACCGAAAGGATGTCTTCCTGCTTGACGATGCGCAGGCGGTTGTTGCCGATGGTTACCGTCTCGTTATGGCCAATGCTCTTGTTGCGGTCATGCCCCACCGAATGGCTCTCATCCACCTCGACCACGATGTCCTGATTGCGCTCGGCATGGATGTACAGCTGCTCCAACCCCTTCTTGTCCTCCATGCGGATTTCATTGAAGTTGGCCGGTGTGCCGCCCTTGCTCGAACGGCTTTTCATGCCGCTCTGAGTGGCGTTTTCCGGCAGGTCGTAAGGTACGGTCTGTTCGGCGTTGTAGACCCGCCCGGTGATGATCGGCCGGTCGGGGTCGCCCTCAAGGAAGCTCACGATCACTTCCTGGCCGATCCGTGGGATCTGCATCGAGCCCCAGTTCTTGCCGGCCCAGGATTGCGACACACGAATCCAGCACGAGCTGTTCTCGTTGGATTGGTCGTGACGGTCCCAGTAGAAATGCACCTTCACGCGGCCGTACTGGTCGGTCCAGATTTCCTCGCCTTTGGGGCCGACCACCAGCGCGGTTTGCGGGCCTTTGAC
This sequence comes from Pseudomonas reactans, assembly GCF_013387025.1. Lineage (NCBI taxonomy): Bacteria > Pseudomonadati > Pseudomonadota > Gammaproteobacteria > Pseudomonadales > Pseudomonadaceae > Pseudomonas > Pseudomonas reactans. The sequence continues at coordinate 8,027 of NZ_JACAQP010000004.1, forward strand.
GATGGGGCGGTGGGTGTTGGCCAGCGGGCGGAAGCTCTGCTGGGCGTCGATGCAGGTGAGGCTGCTTTCGAACTGTGCCGAGCCCGAACCGCCGCCGCTTTCCAGGCTTTCCTGGACGATGTAGTAGCGGCAGCCGACGATCAGGTATTCGCGGTTCTGGTCCTGGCGACTGAAGCCGGTCAGGCTGAATAAATGCCCCGAGCCCAGGCCGCGAGCATTGCCGCTGAACTCGATCTGTTCATGCAGGGTTTGCAGCGCTTCGATGCGGGTGCGCGCGTAGTGCTCGCCGTCTTCGCTTTGCACGTAGGTGCCGGGGTAGTCGTACAGCGGGTAGTCGCCGGCAGTGTGCGGGCGCGGCATGGCCGAGCGCACGTCGATGCTGGCGCTGGGGCGCTGGAAATCGTAGTCGTTGAGCTCCAGCGAACCCGGCTGCACTTCGTGCGCCAGGTGCCAGTTGTGCATATGGTCGCGTTCGCGCTGCTGCTCGTCCTTGGGGTAATACGGGATCGACGCGTAGCCCGGCACCGTGGTGTGGGCGCCGTAGGCATCAGCCAGCACTAGCACATGGCGGTCTTGCTCATGGCGGAAGAAGTAGTAGATGCCTTCCTGCTCCATCAAGCGGCTGACGAAATCAAAGCTGGTCTCGCGGTACTGCACGCAGTATTCCCACTCGCGGTAGGGCCGGCTCAGGGCGTCTTCGAAGTCGGAAAAACCCAGGTCGCGGAACACCTGCTTGATGATCTGCGGGATGCTCAGGTTCTGGAAAATCCGGCAGTCCGAGGTGCGGCTGAGCAGCCAAAACCACGGGCGTAGCGTCACCTGGTAACTGGCGAACTGGCCCTGGTCGATGTTCTGGCTGCACCGCGCGACGATGCCGTGGAAGTGCCGCTCGCCACCGTCCGCCAATTGCAGGCCCACGCTCATGGGTTTGCCGAGCAACTGGTTGAGATCGATGTTGGCGTCCAGCGACGTCAGTTGCAGCTCATAGTTGAACAGCCTGCCCAGCTCCTCGCCACCGCCCATTTCATTGAGCAGCAGCACATCCGGCCCGAGGGGGCTGGTGATTTTGGCCAGGCGTGAGGCTTGGTTGAATAGCATCGGTTAACCCGTAAATGTCGTTATATCTGACGAAACCGAATCAAAACTGTGGGAGCGGGCTTGCTCGCGAATGCGGTGTGTCAGTTGATGCATTCGGTGACTGAATCACCGCATTCGCGAGCAAGCCCGCTCCCACATTTAAACCGCATTCCAACAGTCGTTATTCGGCGTCGCTGAAGTCGTAGTGCAATTCATTATCTCGGCTGCTGATGCGCACACCCGCCAGCGGCTTGCCTTCGAGCATGCGCGTGAGGAATTCACGACTCATGTCCGGCAGCAGGCTGTTGGTCAGAATGGTGTCGATCATGCGCCCGCCACTTTCGGTCTCGGTGCAACGCGAGACGATCAGGTCGACCACCGCGTCGTCGTAATCGAACGCCACCTTGTGGGTGCTCTCTACGCGCTTCTTGATGCGGCCCAGTTGCAGGCGGGTGATCGCCTTGAGCATCTCGTCGCTCAGTGGGTAGTACGGAATGGTCACCAGGCGGCCGAGCAACGCAGGCGGGAAGATCTCCAGCAGCGGCTGGCGCAAAGCCTTGGCGATTTCTTCCGGCTCAGGGATGTTCGCCGGGTCTTTGCACACATGGGAAATCAGCTCGGTGCCGGCGTTGGTGGTCAGCAGGATCAGGGTGTTCTTGAAGTCGATCACCCGGCCTTCACCATCTTCCATCACGCCCTTGTCGAACACCTGGAAGAAGATCTCATGCACGTCCGGGTGGGCTTTTTCCACCTCGTCCAGCAGCACCACACTGTAGGGCTTGCGCCGCACGGCTTCGGTCAGCACACCGCCTTCGCCGTAGCCGATATAACCCGGTGGAGCGCCCTTGAGGGTCGACACTGTGTGGGCTTCCTGGAATTCGCTCATGTTGATGGTGATGACGTTCTGCTCACCGCCGTACATGGCTTCGGCCAGGGCCAGGGCGGTTTCGGTCTTGCCCACACCGGAGGTGCCGGCCAGCATGAACACGCCAATCGGCTTGCTCGGGTTGTCGAGGCCGGCGCGGGAGGTCTGGATCCGCTTGGCGATCATCTGCAGGGCATGGTCCTGGCCGATGATGCGTTTTTTCAGGTGCTGGTCGAGGTTGAGCACTGTTTCCAGCTCGTTGCGCGCCATGCGACCGACCGGAATGCCGGTCCAGTCAGCGACCACCGAGGCCACAGCCTGGTAATCCACGGTGGGCAGGATCAGCGGGGTTTCGCCTTGCAGGGTACTCAGGCGCTGTTGCAAGTCGACCAGTTGGGCGCGCAATTCATCGTTGCCGCTGTCCACCACACCGGCTTTTTCGCGCAAGGTTGCACGGGTGGCGAGCAGTTCATCCACCAACGTTTTCTCTTCGGCCCAACGGCTTTCCAAGGTCGCCAGACGCTCACGCTCAGCGCTCAACAGCGCCTCGGTGTTGGTTTGGCGCGCACCAATCGCAATGCCGATGGCATGCTCACGGGCGATGATTTGCAACTCGGTTTCCAGTGCCTCGATGCGACGGCGGCTGTCGTCCACCTCCGCAGGCACCGCGTGCAGGCTGATGGCGACGCGGGCACAGGCAGTGTCCAGCAGGCTCACGGATTTGTCCGGCAACTGGCGCGCCGGAATGTAGCGGTGGGACAGCTTCACCGAAGCTTCCAGCGCTTCATCGAGGATCTGCACCTGATGGTGTTTCTCCATGGTCGACGCCACGCCACGCATCATCAGCAGCGCTTTGTCTTCCGACGGCTCGGCCACCTGCACCACTTGGAAGCGACGGGTCAGGGCCGGGTCTTTCTCAATGTGCTTCTTGTACTCGGCCCAGGTGGTGGCGGCCACGGTGCGCAAAGTACCGCGGGCCAGGGCAGGCTTGAGCAGGTTGGCCGCATCACCGGTGCCGGCGGCGCCACCGGCACCGACCAGCGTGTGCGCTTCGTCGATAAACAGGATGATCGGCTTGGGCGAGGCCTGCACGTCTTCGATAACCTGACGCAGGCGCTGTTCGAACTCGCCTTTCATGCTCGCGCCAGCTTGCAGCAGGCCCACGTCGAGGCTGCGCAGTTCCACGTCTTTCAGGGCTGGCGGCACGTCACCGGCGACGATGCGCAGGGCGAAGCCTTCGACCACGGCGGTCTTGCCCACGCCGGCTTCTCCGGTGAGGATCGGGTTGTTCTGGCGCCGACGCATGAGGATGTCGACCAGTTGGCGGATCTCTTCGTCACGGCCAACAATCGGGTCGAGCTTGCCACTGCGGGCCTGCTCGGTCAGGTCGACCGTGAAGCGCTTAAGGGCTTCCTGCTTGCCCATCGCGCTCGGCGCCATGGCACCGCTGGCTTCACCGGGCACGGCACCGGCATTAAAACCATCGCTGGCGCTCAAGGCGTTTTCCGGCGAATCCCCGACGTATTCGTCGAAACGCTCGCTCAGAGCCTCGGCCTTGATCTTGTCGAACTCGGCAGACAAGCCCAACAGCGCATGGCGCAGGCTTGGCGTCTTCAGGATACCGAGCACCAGGTAGCCAGTGCGCACCTGGCTTTCACCAAACATCAGGCTGCCGTAGACCCAACCGCGTTCCACGGCCTCTTCCACATGGGAGGACAGGTCGGTGATCGACGTCGAGCCACGCGGCAAACGGTCCAGCGCTTCGGTCAGGTCACGGGCCAGGCGCGCCGGCTCCACGTTGAACTGGCGGATGATGCGGTGCAGGTCCGAGTCCTGCAGTTGCAGCAACTGGTGGAACCAGTGGGCCAGTTCCACATACGGGTTGCCCCGCAGTTTGCAGAACACGGTGGCGGCTTCGATGGCCTTGTAGGCCACGCTGTTGAGTTTGCCGAACAGTGCGGCGCGACTGATTTCACCCATGCTCTGGATTCCTTGAGGTGGTGGCGTGATCGGCGTAATGCCGGGCCAGGATTAGGTCGTTGGCGTCATGCTCGGGCTTGCCGAGCCAGGTGTTGAAGCCCAGGCGGAACTGACCATTGAGTTGCAGCGCCGGCACTTCGGGTTGTTGCAGAACCAGGTTGAGGTCCCAGTCCAGTTCATGGCCCAGGTACTCGGCCACCCACGCCACCAGTTCGTTGAACGGCTGGTGCCCAGGCAGCATGCCCATGTAGTCATCCAGCGTGAGCGGGCCCAGGCGGATGCGGAATTTGTGCTGGCGGTCCCATACGAAACTGCCCAGGCAAAAGTCCACGCCCAGGCGGTTGGCGCTCACGCTGACGCGGCTGCGCTCGGGCAACTCCAGCCATTGGCCGACGTATTCTTCAATTTCCACCGGCAGGCCGAAGTACTCGCTGAGAATGGCTTTCAGGCCGTCTGGATAGCGGGTTTGCGCCGACAGGTGGCCGCTGTAATGCAGCTTCGCAGTGTCCGGGATGAGCCCCTGATTCAGCAGGCTCGGCATGCCCCGTCCACTCAAAGCAGCGAGGCGCGCGGACCAGTAATCATCATCCGGTCGGTCGTGGCTGACGGTCGGCCGCGCCTCGGCCCAGGCCCGGTAAAACAGGCTGAGCAGGCGATGGTGGAACACATCGAGGAACTGTTTGCTGGTGCTGTCGGCGTTGTTGCGCTGACGCTCGCGCACGTACTCGGTAATGTGCAGCGGCAGCGGGCCGTTGGGGCCGCCAAGGCCGAAGAAGAATTGCTCCAGCCGCGCCGGCTTGCCGTCGCCACCGGGATCGACCGAGGCCAGGGTGGCCGGGGCGAAGGTGCAATCGGCCTGTTGCCCGAGGCGCAGCGGATCGTCTGCCAGGCGCAGGGAATGGCCCAGGCGCGGTAGCTCCGGCGATTCGCACTCGATACGGCGCAGCGCCTGGAAGAAATCGTATTCCCAGGGCTCCTGGTGCATCGCATCCAGTGTGTTCACAGGGTCGGACGCCGTCCGGGCTTGGCTTTCCATCGCATGATCTCGCCGCGTTCGGTGGTACGGATCACCGTCTCGGTAAAACTGTTGATCGACACGTAGCGTGCCAGGAAGCGTTCCAGCACCGCACCGAGCAGGAACACGCCGGTACCGCGAAACGCGTTTTCATCAAATTCCAAGGTGATTTCCAGGCCACGGCCAAACACGATCGGGCCAGGCATCGGCAAGCGTCGGGTCACGGCTTTGCTGCTCACCTCGCGCAGGCCTTCGATCTGCAATTGCAGGGCGGCGTCGTTGCTGTCGCCGTACAGGCGCAGCAGTTCGCGCAAGGCCGCCGCGCCTTGGCCCTGTTCGCTCAGGGACAGGTAGTTGAGCGACAACTGGCTGATCAAGCGCCAGGCCTTGGCGTCATGGGCATGGCTGGCGCGCGGGCGGCTCGGGCCTGCCACGCAACGCACGGACAGCACCGGGGCGCTGTCGGCCAGGGTGAAGTCGGTCTTGCCGTTGCCGATGCTCATGAACAGGGGCAAGTCGCGGTTGGTACACAGCGCCGTCACGCCGAGTTGGCGCAGGTCATGGCCGTAGGGCGCTTGGCGGCTGTCCACCAGGCTGACAAAGGTCTCGCTGCCCACATAGGTGGAGCGTGGGCCGTTGCGGCGCTGGTCGCTGGACAGTACGCGGGGCTCCCGGCGCACCGTGTAATAGGCCTGGTCGCGGCCGTAGCGCGACGGATCACGCACGGCATAGAACGGCAAAAACGGCTGCTCCGGCCCGGTACCGTGACCGGTGATGCCGCTCAACGAGTGAATCTCGAAGTCCATCGGCCGCGTACGGTCGGCGATCACATGGTGTTCGTTGACCCGGTCGGACAAGTGGATACGGTCGACGCGCTTGGGGAACAGGTTGATTGCCGGCGTGCAGAACGGCAGGAACTGCGCCGCGCCGACGCTGCCTTCCAGGCTCGGTTCATGACGGTCGAACAACACGATCAGCTCCAGCTCCTGGCCGTCGCAACGCTTGACCGCACGGCTCAGCTCGGCGAACTCGACGAACAGGTAACGGTGGGGCAGGGCGAAGTATTCCTGCAACAAGCGATAGCCCTGGAACGCGAGTGCGACCACCGGCATGGCGGCGTCGGCATCGTCATAACCACGGGAGCGCAGTGTATTCTGCGGCAGGCGCTCGACCCAATCGCCCCCCGGCTTGCGTGCAAACACCGCGCAGGCATTGCCCAGCAGTTGTTCGTAGAGGCGGAATGGTTGCTCGTCGGCACCGCTGAGGTAGAGCGGCAGGTTATCCAGGTCAAGGCTGTTGAACGGCAATTCGGCGCCGGTGCGCAGGGTCAGGCGCAGGCCGGCCTTGGCTTTCGGCTCACTGGCGGCCAGGCGACCCAACACGGCGGCAGGGTTGCCGAAGTATTCGGCATTGCTCACCTGCAACGGCCACAGCGTCACCGGGTGCGCGGTGCGGTACTCGCAGCAGGTCTGAGTTTCGCGGCCCAGCGCAGCGCGCAATACTGTGTCGCGAGGCAGCTGGAAACCACTGGCCAGCGAACCTTCATCCGGGTCGGTCTGCAATTGCACCACGGTCATCGATGGCGTGGGTGCCAGGTAATGCGGGTAGGCGATTTCCAGCAGGTTGTGGGTGAAGGTCGGGTACTCGGCGTCGAGCTTGAGCTGCACGCGGGCCGTGAGGTAGGCAAAGCCCTCGAGCAAACGTTCGACGTACGGGTCGGCGCAGTCCATACCGGACAGGGTCAGCCGACTGGCGATCTTCGGGTATTCCTTGGCGAACTCGGCGGCGCTTTCGCGCACGTGGTGCAGTTCCTGGTTGTACAGCTCCAGCAGGCGCGGGTTCATGGGCGTCTCCGCTGATCGGCATTCACCACGCGCACGTGGCCGGATTCCAGGTCGAGGTCGGTTTGCAGCAGCAGGCGCAATGGCACCGGCTGTGCCCACAGGTCGCCTTCAATCTCGAAACTCAGCGCGTTATGGTTCATCTCGCCATGGCCGACGCGGGCTTTGACGCGCAGGGTGTGGCGCAGAATGCGCGGTTCAAAGGTGGCGATAGCCTGGTAGATCAAGGCCTCCAGGGCTTTGATATCCACACTGGAAACACTGTTGCCCGCCAGCGCCGGCAGGCCGTAGTTGACCACTGACGTACCGGCCGGTGTGTGCAACGTGGCATCGGCATCGAGCAACGACGTGGTGTTGAGCAGCCACGCCAGGTCGCGCAGCACCGAGGCTTTCAATTGGGTCAGGGACAGCACGCGTTTGTCGGCGCTTTCCTTGGGGTTGGTTGGATCGTCGTCAGTCAGCCGGTCCAACAGGGACGGTTGCAGACGGTCGCGGGAAGCGATTTCAGTGACCACCAAAGCGGCTCCACGGACGGGTTGTGAGAGGGACAAGTGGGCTGTGGCCGTGGCGCGAAGCCACGGCCTCAAGGGCTATCAGCGCTTGGTGTTGGAACGGATGTTCCAGCCAAACTTGATCGCGCCGCCATCTTTGGTGCCGTCGGCTTTCTGCGGCTGGTAGTCGACCATCACTTGGGCGAAGTTCAGGGTGACGTTCTCGGTCAGGCGGTCATCGGTGCCCGAACCGCCGGTGCTGAGGGAGGTCACCAGCACTTCTTCTAGGTTGATCACCATGTACTCGACCTGGCTTTCGCCGCCGGCCTTGCGCACGGTCAGCTTGACCTTGTCGATGTGCTTGCCGCTGGCGCAGTGCATCATCAGGTTCGGCGACGCCTTGTCGACGTATTTGGTCAGCGACAGGTCCTGGATATTCACCTTGCCCGCGCCGCCGCCACCGCCCACGTGCATGTTGCCGGACTGGGCCATGCCCCAGCTCCAGTTCAGCACGTCGATTTCGTCCTTGTGGGCCTTGTCCATGGACTCGCCCTTGATGTCGCCGATCTTGATGAAAATATCAACAGCCATGTTTTCTCCCTGTGTGGTCTCAGCCACAGAATGTGTTGACGTCCCCGACCCCTGTAGGAGCGAGCTTGCCCGCGAAGGTCGTTAACGCTGACGCTGGCATCCTGAATGAACGCGGCGTCTTTAAGTTTTTCGCGAGCAAGCTCGCTCCTGCAGGGAGCGAGCCGGTCCCGAATGTTTACGCGCTTTTCGCCGAAGGCAGCTTCGATACCAGGCGCAGCGACACGGTCAGCCCTTCAAGCTGGTAGTGCGGGCGCAGGTAGAACTTGGAGTTGTAGTAACCCGGGTTGCCTTCCACTTCTTCCACGATCACTTCGGCAGCCGCCAATGGGTGCTGGGCCTTGGTGGTTTCGGTGGAGTGCGCAGGGTCACCGTCCACGTAGTTGAGGATCCAGTCCTGCAACCAGCGCTGCATCTCGTCCTTCTCTTTGAAGGAACCGATCTTGTCGCGCACGATGCACTTCAAGTAGTGGGCGAAACGGCAGGTGGCGAACAGGTACGGCAGGCGCGCGGCCAGGTTGGCGTTGGCGGTGGCGTCCGGGTCATCGTATTCGGCTGGCTTTTGCAATGACTGGGCGCCGATGAACGCGGCGAAGTCGGTGTTTTTCTTGTGCAGCAGCGGCATGAAACCGTTCTTCGCCAGCTCCGCTTCACGGCGGTCGCTGATTGCGATTTCGGTCGGGCATTTCATGTCCACGCCACCGTCATCGGTAGGGAACGTGTGCGCCGGCAGGTTTTCCACTTCACCGCCAGACTCGATGCCACGGATGCGCGAGCACCAGCCGTAGTGTTTGAACGAACGGTTGATGTTCACTGCCATCGCGTACGCGGCGTTGGCCCAGGTGTATTTGGAGCTGTCGGCACCGTCGGTGTTTTCTTCGAAGGCGAAGGCTTCCACCGGGTCGGTCTTGGCGCCGTACGGCAGGCGTGCCAGGAAACGCGGCATGGTCAGGCCGATGTAGCGCGAGTCTTCCGATTCACGCAGCGAACGCCAGCCGGCGTATTCCGGGGTGGTGAAGATCTTGGTGAGGTCGCGCGGGTTCGACAGTTCTTGCCACGAGCCCATGCCCATCACGGTCGGCGATGCCGCAGCGATGAACGGGGAGTGCATGGCGGCGCAGACTTTCGACAGCTCGCCCAGCAATTCCACGTCCGGTGGCGACTGGTCGAAGTAGTAGTCGCCCACCAGGCAGCCGTAAGGTTCGCCGCCGAACTGGCCGTATTCTTCTTCGTACATCTTCTTGAAGATCGGGCTCTGGTCCCACGCGGTGCCCTTGAATTTCTTCAGGGTCTTGTGCAGGTCCGGCTTGGAGATGTTGAGCACGCGGATCTTCAGTTGCTCATCGCTCTCGGTGTTGTTGACCAAGTAGTGCAGGCCACGCCAGGCGCTTTCCAGTTGCTGGAAATCCTGGTGATGGATGATCTGGTTGACCTGGGCGGTCAGCTTGGCGTCGATGGCGGCGATGATCGACTCGATCGACTTGATCGCGTCATTGGACACCAGGTCGGTCTGCGCCAGGGCCTGTTCGGCCAAGGTGCGCACAGCGGTTTCCACGGCTTCGCGGGCGCGCTCGGTCTTGGGCTTGAACTCTTGCAGCAGCAGGTTGGCGAACTCGCTGGCTTCTTCGGTGGCACCCAGGATCTGGCTGCCTTCGCGGGCGGTATTGTCGGTCATGATTACTGATCCCCTGCAGGCTTCGGCGCGCTGGCAAGTGCCTGGAGCAGTGCCGGGTCCTTGATCGCCTTCATGATGATTTCTTCAGCGCCGGTCTTGCCGTCCATGTAGGTCAGCAGGTTGGCCAGCTGGGTGCGGGCTTCGAGCAGTTGGTTCAGCGAGTCGACCTTGCGGGCCACGGCGGCCGGGCTGAAGTCGTCCATGCTTTCGAAGGTGATGTCCAGGCTCAGGTTGCCTTCGCCTGTCAGTTCGTTCGGCACGTGGAACGCCACGCGCGGCTGCATGGCCTTGAGGCGTGAGTCGAAATTGTCGACGTCCACTTCAAGGAACTTGCGGTCGGCCACCGGCGCCAGAGGCTCGGCGGGCTTGCCGGCGAGGTCGGCCATCACGCCCATCACGAAGGGCAGCTGGACCTTTTTTTCGGCGCCGTAAAGCTCGACGTCGTACTCGATCTGCACTCGAGGCGCGCGGTTGCGCGCGATGAATTTCTGAGAACTTTGCTTCGCCACGTTGCTGCTCCTGGTCGCTTGAGCGACGGTGTTGTTACTGCACAGTCGTGCGGCTTACTCGCCGTCCGGGCCGCGCAGGTTTTCAAATTGGGACATGCCGTCGGGAATCAGATTGCGCACGATGGCCGCGAAGTCGGCGTGCACCAGATGCTTGGCCCGGTTCAACAGCACCGGCAGCGGGCTCGAAGGCTCGTGCCGGGTGTAGTACGCAAGGATCTTGTCGAGGCTGCGCAGCACGTCGTCGCGGCTGGCGATATCGCCAACCGGGCGCGGTGCTGCGGGCGCAGCGGCGAAGTCGGCCGAGGGGGCATTGTCGTCACTGACGGCCTCGGGTTCGCTGCTGCTGTCGGTGCCGGGCACCGCTTGATTGAGGATCTGCAACGCTTGTTTGAGCGGTTGCTTCAAGGCACTGAGGTCCACGCCCTGGGCAGAACCGACCTGATCGTTGACCTGCCGTTCGATGGCTTCGCACGCCGCACGCGCCGCAATCAGGGCGTCACGGGTGGCTTGCAGGTGCTCGGGGTCGCTGTCGAGGAACGCGGCGTTGAGCTGCTGGGCGCCGAGTTGCTCGTCGGGGAAGCTCAACAGGCCACTGGCGTTGAGCGCCGCGCGCAGGCTCACGGGCCCGAAAGTGCGCGAACGTGTCAGGATGCTTTCGCGCAGCAAGCGAATGTTGGTGTCGCAGGTCAGGCCGGTGAGGGCGTTGATGCGTACTGTGGGGTCGTTGTCGTCGTCAGCGTCCAGGCGTGGGTGCAGGTCGGCCCAGTAATCGCGCAGCAACGCGTCGATCAGCGTCAGTGCTTCTGCAAGACCCGCCACACCCTGGAGGGCGAGGGCGCTTTGCAGCAGGAAATGGGTGATGCGCAGGTCTTTGCTGCGCGCGAGCAAGTCGAGGCTTTGCTGCTGGATGCTGCGCCATTCCGGCGGTTCAGCGGGCAGGATGGAGTCGCCCATGCTGCGCTCGGGTTGGCCCTTGGCATCACGCTCCAATTGCAGAAATTGCGCGTCATATTCCATGTCTTCGCCACAAGGCGAAGTCGCGGAAACGGCGGTGAGCAGCAACGGCACATCCACTGAATTTGATCTCCCTATCAGCCCGTTAGATGGCGGGCAATTCATGCATTAGTTGCGCGAGGAACTTTGCATGTTTTCTTGGTCATATAAGCAAGATGCCACTAATGTGCCATCACTGGTATTCAAGAAGTTGTGCATTTTTGGTGTAGTACTTATGCCTTGTCAAGGTAAGCTATTCGCCCTCTGTGACAGATGTGCGGTGCTTAACAACCTGCGCGACTGGTGGGTCGAACGATGCGCCGGGACAGGATTTTTGTCATAGAGCCCAGTTAAGATCAGCGATCATGCTGGCATTGGCAGGTTTTAGACGGTCGATTGCTCGACCTGATGGCGATATCCCGGGAGGCGCTGTCCTGGGAATCGACCGCGCGCGAAGTATCAGCAAGGAGGCAAGATGTCGCTGTGTTTGACTATCACTAGTTATCACAAGATTACCCCTGGGCAGTGCTCCGAAAAGTCCATGAGTCAGGGCTCGATGGCTATTGGCCGCAGTTCCGATAATGATTGGGTATTGCCTGATCCAGAGCGTCTGGTCTCCTCGCAACATTGCGTTATTCAATACAAAGATGGCCGTTATTATCTAACGGATAACAGTACAAACGGAGTGGAGTTGGTTAACGCCGGTATTCGTTTGCGTAGAGGTAATAGCGAGCTGTTGCAAGATGGCGAGTTGATCCGCATCGGCGATTACGAGATCCAGGCGCGCATCGACTTCAACGTGCAGGCCGTCGACAGCCAACCGTTTGCCGGCGATTCGCCGAACAGCTTTGAAGCGCTGATGGGTGCCGTGGCGAGCAAGCCCACGCCGGTGCCGGTGATCGCGCCGCAGTTCCAGGGCGCTTCGTCGATGGACACGCTGCCGGACCTGTTCGACTTCCTCAGCCCCACTGCTGTGCCGCCGCCGACCGTCCCGGACCATGTGCCGTCCGAGCAGCATGACTTCCGGCCGCCGACACCGGTTGCGGTCGAGAAACCCGTGGTTTCGGGCTCGGTGATTCCCGAGGATTGGGACCTGTTTGGCGATGCACCTGCGCCCGTTGCACCACCGCCCGCACCGGTCATTCAGCCGCCACCTGCGGTCGAGCCTGCGGCAAACACTCAGCAATCCGACCTCCTGCAAGCCTTTCTGCGCGGCGCTGGCCTCGATCAACTGCGCCTGGACAAAGCCCAGGCCGAGGCCCAGATGGAAAACATCGGCCGCAGCTACCGCCTGATGGTCGAAGGCCTGATCGACGTGTTGCGTGCCCGCGCCAGCCTCAAGGGCGAGTTCCGCATGCAGCAGACCATGATCCAGCCCGCTGAAAACAATCCGTTGAAATTCGCCCCGAATGCTGACGAAGCGTTACTGCTTTTGCTTCGCCACGGTAACCAAGCGTTTATGGCACCGGACCTCGCCGTACGCGACAGTTTCAACGACCTGCGCGCCCACCAACTGGCGGTGATGGCAGGCGTGGAAGCGGCGATCAAACACCTGCTCACGCGCTTTGAACCGGCGCAATTGGAAGAGCGCATGGGCAAGCCCGGCGGGCTCTCAAGTATTTTCAACGGCTCACGCCAAGCCCAGTACTGGCAGCAGTTCACCGAGCTCTACAGCAATATTTCCCGCGAGGCCCAGGAAGATTTCCAGGACCTGTTCGGCCGCGAGTTCAGCCGGGCCTACGAAGAACACAGCGCACGACAGCGTCGATAAAACCGCGCCGCAACACATGGATAAACGGATAGCTAAACACGTCATTGAGGACGCAGGATGATTCCCAGGCTTTTACTCGCAGCCGCCACTTTGCTGCTGCTGACGGCGTGTGCCAAAGACGCCGCCAAACCCGAAACCAGCGCTGAGACCGAAGCGGAGACGGCCGCCGTCGAGCTGCACTTTCATGCGATCAACGGGCTCAACCCCGGCGCCAACGGTCAGGCCGCGCCAGTGCGGGTACGCATCTTCGAACTGAAAAACGCCGCCACCTTCGCCCGCTCCGATTACTTCGCATTGGCCGACCGTGCCCAATCCACCCTGGGCCTGGACCTGCTGGACCAGGACGAAGTGATGGTGCAGCCCGGCGAGCAACTGAGCCTCCAGCGCGACCTCGACCCGTCCACACGCCAGATCGGCTTGCTGGTGGGCTATCGCGAGCTGGACCGCGCGCAATGGCGCACGGTGATCAACGTGCCCGCGCGCCAGTACACCGAATACCAGATCAGCCTCGATGTGCGTGCCGTGCGCGCCGACGTCGTGGTCACCCCATCCAGCCCTGCCCAATAAGAAGTAATCGGAGCCCCCATGTCCTGGAACAATCGCGTGGTCTGGTCGGAAGGCATGTTCATCGGAACGCAGCACTTCCAGCAGCATGACCGTTACCTGGAAAACCTGATCGATGCCCGCAGCCGCCCGTTGTCTGCCGGGGCCTGGGGCTTTTCCGAGCTGCTGATCGACCAGGGCCTGCTGGCCCAGGGCAAGCTGGCGATCGTCTCGGCGCGTGGCCTGTTGCCCGACGGCACGCCGTTCAACATTCCCCAGGACGACCTGGCGCCGAGCCCGCTGAACGTCGATGACAACCTGCGCGATGGCCTGGTGTACCTGGCGCTGCCGCTCAAGCGTGCCGGTGCCCGCGATACCGTGGAGGAAGGCGAAGCCCTGGAGGCGGCGCGTTATGTGAGCCAGGTCCGCGAAGTGCGTGACGACAATGCACCCTTCGAAAACCGCGCACCGGTGGCCTTGGGCTCCCGGGCTCTGCGCCTGCTGACCGCGCAGGATGGCATCAGCGATTACGCCGCCATCGGCCTGGTGCGCATCAAGGAAAAACGCGCCGACCGCGCGCTGGTACTCGACGACACCTACATCCCGTCGGTCCTGGACGTCGCTGCTAGCAAGCCGCTGACCGCATTCCGTAGCGAACTGCTCGGCTTGCTGCACCAACGAGGCGAAGCCCTGGCGGGGCGCGTGGTCGCTTCGGGCGCCGGTGGCGCGTCGGAGATTGCCGATTTCATGTTGTTGCAACTGGTCAACCGCGCCCAACCGCTGATCCAGCACTTGAGCCAGCTGAGCCCGCTGCATCCGGAGCGCTTCTTCAGTGAATTGGTGAGCTTGGCCGGTGAGTTCTCGACCTTCTCGACCTCGGGCCGCCGTCCCCAGGAGTACCCGCAGTACCAGCACGACGACCTGGCGCTGAGCTTTGCTCCGGTGATGGCCGCCCTGCGTGAAGCGCTGTCGATGCTGATCGACAGTAAGGCCACGCCGATCCCGATTGTCGAGAAAGCCTACGGCGTCCACGTGGCGATGCTGGCCGACAAAACCCTGCTCGACAACGCCAGCTTCATCCTGGTGGTGCGTGCCGATGTTCCCGGCGAAACCCTGCGCGCGCGCTTCGGCCAGCAGAGCAAGGTTGGTTCGGTGGAGCACATCCGCGACCTGGTCAACCTGCAACTGCCGGGCATCACCCTGTTGCCTCTGCCCGTGGCGCCGCGCCAATTGCCGTACCACGCAGGGTCCACCTACTACGAGCTGGATCGCGGCAGCGAGGCCTGGCAACAGCTGGGCAATTCCGGCGGCTTTGCCTTCCACATCGCCGGGCAGTTCCCGGGCTTGAACCTGGCCTTCTGGGCGATCCGAGGATAATCCGCGATGCATCCCAATGATGATGACCGCACCCAGTTCATGCCGCGTCCGGGTGGCCGGGCGCCGGAACCTGCGCGTGCCGAACCTTCGCCACTGGCCATGCCAGCCGCACCGATGCTCACCGGCAAGAGCCAGGGCCTCAACCCGCTGGAAAGCGCCGCTGGCCCGTTGTTGGCCCTGCTGACGCGCCTGCGTAACACCATCGCCCACCCGGCGCCGGCCAGCCTGCGCGCGCAGTTGCTGGCGTATCTGCGCCAGTTTGAAGAGCGCGCCGAAGCGGCCGGCATCGCCCGCAACGAAGTGCTGCTGGCCCGTTACGCGCTGTGTACCGCGCTGGATGAAGCGGTGTTGAGCACGCCTTGGGGCAGCACCAGTGATTGGGGCAAACAGAGCCTGCTGATCACCGTGCATAACGAAGCTTGGGGCGGTGAGAAAGTCTTTCAGTTGCTAGACCATTGCCTGCAAAGTCCAAGGGAACGCCTGTACCTGCTGGAGCTGCTGTACCTGTGCATGTGCCTGGGTTTTGAAGGCCGTTATCGCGTAATGAACGACGGCCGCAGTCAGTTGGAAACCCTGCGTGAACGCACGGCTGCCGCCATTCGCAGTGCCCGTGGCGAACACGAACGTGAACTGTCGCCACACTGGCGGGGCGTGACCGTAGCGCGGGATCGCCTGGCGCAATTCATGCCGCCGTGGATCGCCGTGGCTATCGGCGTGGCGCTGTTGCTGGCGCTGCTGTTTGGTTTGCGCATGAAGCTGGCGTCGGATGCCGAGCCGGTGTTCAAGAATATTCACGCGTTGGGCGAAATCCCGGTGCAGGCCATCGACCGCCCGGTGGCACAGCCCAAAGTCATCGAGCGTCCACGCCTGGCCGGTTTCCTGGTGGAAGACATCAAGGCCGGGCGCGTTGCCGTGGAAGATGCGGTCGACCGTTCGGTGGTGACCATCCGTGGCGACGAGCTGTTTGCCTCCGCCAGCTCCAGCATTGTCGATGACTACCAACCGCTGATGCTGCGCATCGCCGATGCCATTCGCAAAGTCAAAGGCCAGGTACGCGTGACCGGGCACAGCGACAACCGCCCGATTGCCACGCTGCGCTTCCCGTCCAACTGGGCGCTGTCCGAAGCGCGGGCCAAGTCTGTGCTGGAAATCCTTGCGGCCAAGACCGGCCAGGCGGAGCGCTTCAGCGCCGAGGGCCGAAGCGACACCGAGCCAGTGGCGACCAACGCCACCGCAGAAGGCCGCGCCCGCAATCGTCGGGTTGAAATCACCGTATTGGCGGAGGGCGTCGAGTGAAGGCGTTTTTCAGTTTCATGATTCGCTGGGTGATCCCCGTGTTGGGTTTGATTGCCCTGAGCCTGATCATCTGGTTTGTCGGGCCGTTGCTCGACGTGCTGGTGCCGGAAGGGCGCCGCTGGGCGCTGATCATCCTGGTGTTCGCGGTGTGGATTGCCTACCGCGTATTCCGCATCATCCAGGCGCGGCGTCAGGCCGCCGAAGTGATGCGCAGCCTGGCCGCCGAAACCCCGGCTGACCCGAACAGCGTTGCCACCGCCGAAGAACTCAGCACCCTGCGCCAGCGCATGGACGAGGCCCTGGCACTGCTGAAAAAGGCCAAGCTGGGCGGCGACGAACGTCGCAACCTCTACGAGCTGCCGTGGTACGTGATCATCGGCCCACCGGGCTCGGGCAAGACCACCGCGCTGGTCAACTCCGGCCTGCACTTCCCGCTGGCCGCGCAGTTGGGCGCCGGTGCCGTGCGGGGTGTTGGCGGTACGCGCAACTGCGATTGGTGGTTTACCGATCAGGCCGTGTTGCTCGACACCGCCGGGCGCTACACCACCCAGGACAGCAACTCCACGGTGGATAAAGCCGCGTGGCTGGGCTTCCTCGACCTGCTGAAAAAGCAACGCTCGCGCCGGCCTATCGACGGTGCCTTCATCGCCATCAGCCTGTCGGATTTATTGCTCGGCACCGATGCCGAGCGCGCGGCCCACGCCGCCGCCATCCGCTTGCGGATCCAGGAGCTGTACACCCAACTGGGCGTGCGCTTCCCGATCTACCTGATGCTGACCAAGCTCGACCTGGTGCCGGGCTTCATGGAGTTCTTCGACAACCTGAGCAAGGAAGAGCGCGCCCAGGTGTGGGGCATGACCTTTGCCCTGGACGACGGCAAGAACAGCGACAGCCCGCTGGCCCACCTGCAAAGCGAGTTCGCCGGCCTGGAACAGCGCCTCAACGAACGCCTGGTCGAACGCCTGCAACAGGAGCGTGACCCGGCTCGCCGCGACCTGATCTACGGCTTCCCGCAGCAGTTCGGTGCGTTGAAGGATTGCCTGCAAAGCTTCCTTGAAGGCGTGTTCAAGCCCAATGCCTTTGAAGAGCGCGTGTTGCTGCGCGGTGTGTATTTCACCAGCGGCACCCAGGAAGGCAGCCCGATCGATCGCCTGATCGGTGCGATGGCCCAGAGCATGAACCTGGACCGCCAGCACCTGGCGCGTCAGAGCGGTACAGGGCGCAGTTACTTCATCGAAAAACTCTTCACCGCCGTAGCGTTTGCCGAGCGTGGACTGGTCGGGGTGAACCCCAAGGTCGAGCGCCGACGCAAGTGGATTGCACGCGGTGTGCTGGCCGCTACCGTGGCGACTGTCGTGGTGGTCAGCGGTTTGTGGTGGGTGAGTTACCGCGCCAACCAGGCGTATATCGCCCAGGTCGACCAGAAGGTCGCACCGCTGGGCCAGTCCGTGCAGAACCTGAGCCCGGCGCAGCGGGACATCCTCGCGGTGCTACCATTGCTCAACGCCGTGAAGAACCTGGCCGGCGACTCGCCGAGCTGGTCCGAAGGCCTCGGGCTGTACCAGGGCGACATGCTGGAAGCCGAGTCCGCCAGTGTCTACCGCAAGCTGTTGATCGCCGTGTTCGCGCCACGCCTGGTGACGCGCATCGAGGAACAACTGCACGGCGGCGGCAATTCCGACTTCCTCTACGAAGGCCTCAAGGCCTACCTGATGCTCGCCGATGCCGAGCATTACGACCCGGACTTCATCAAGGCCTGGATCGCCCTCGACTGGGACCGCAACCTGCCGCGCGACTTGCCGGCCGATCAGCGCCAGGCACTGGCCGGGCACTTGCAGTCGCTGTTCGAACGCCATCCGCCGAATGCGCGCTTGGATCCCCGGCTGATCGACGACCTGCGTCGCCAGTTGCAGCAACTGCCGGTGGCCCAGCGTGTGTATGACCGGGTCAAGCGCCAGAAACTGCCAGAAGGCATCCCGGACTTTCGCATCAACGAAGCTGCCGGTCGTGATGCGGCGCTGGTGTTCAGCCGCAAAAGTGGCAAGCCGCTGGGCGAGCCGTTGAGTGGGTTCTTCACCGCCAAGGGCTATCGCCAGGCGTTTTTGCTGAGCAGCCTGAACCAGACCGGCACCCTGGCCGAAGAGCAGTGGGTGTTGGGGCACGAACAGGCCGACCAGCGGAATGTGGTGAGCCTCGCCGCTGACGTACGCCGCCTGTATTTCCAGGATTACCAGCGTCAGTGGGATGCCTTGCTGGCGGACATCGACTTTGTGCCGATCACCAGCGTGGCCCAGGCGGCCGACGTACTGCGGGTGATTTCCGGCCCGACCTCGCCGCTGAAAAAACTGCTGGTGGCAGTGGCCAAGGAAACCGATCTGCAAGCCGAAGAGCGACAATTGGCCGTCAAAGGCGTGCCGGTGGAAGGCGGCGTCGACAAGCTCAAGGAGCGCCTGGGCAGCCTGCTTGGCCAGGAGCAACCGAGCGCCAATGCACCGGCTGCTGCGGATGATCCGGTGACCGCACACTTTGCCGAACTCAACAGCATCGTCAGCAAGAGTGAAGGCGAGCCGGCGGCTATCGATGGCCTGCTCACCGACATGAACGCGCTGTATGTGCAGGTCAGCGCCATGGTTGGCGCTAGCGGTGATGCCTTGCTCGGCGAGGCGAAGAACCAGGCGGCGGCTGCGGCCACGCGGGTCAGCCTGAATGCCGAACGCCAGCCGCCGCTGGTGCAGGGCCTGGTCAAGTCGGTGGTCAACTCCACCACCAACAGCATGATGGGCGGGGTGCGCAATCAACTGAACGCGGCCTGGGTCAGCGAAGTGGTCAACGTGTATCGCCAGTCCCTGGCCGGCCGATACCCGATGTCGCCGGGCAGTGCGCGGGACGCGACGCTGGATGATTTCGGCATGTTCTTCGGCGTCGGCGGGGTGATGGACAACTACTTCCGCAAATACCTGCAGCCTTACGTAGACACCTCCGCGCAGACCTGGCGCTGGCAGCCGGGCGCGGCGCAGAAGCTCGGCATTGCTCCGGGCGTGCTGCAAACCTTCCAGCGCGCAGCGACGATCCGCGATGCGTTCTTCCGCGCTGGCGGCACCCAGCCGATTGTGCGGTTCGAACTCAAGCCGGTGTCGATGGACCCGACCATCACCCAGTTCCTGCTGGACCTGGACGGTCAGCAACTGAGCTACGACCACGGCCCAAGCCGCCCAGTGGCGATGCAATGGCCAAACCCCGGCAGCATTGGCGTGGTGCGTCTCTCCATCATGCCGCCGTCGGCCAGTGGCCGTTCCGGCGTGACCCTGGACGGGCCGTGGGCCTGGTTCCGCTTGCTGGAACAGTCGGACCTCACCGCTGGTAATTCCCCGGACCGGTTCAACCTGCGCCTGCGTGTCGACGGTGCGAGCATTGCCTATGAACTGCGCGCCAACAGCGCCTTCAACCCGTTCAAGAGCCGCGTGCTCAGTGGCTTCAGCCTGCCGGAGCGGCTATGACGACGCTGGGTTTCTACGGCAAGTTGGCCAGTCGTGGTGACTTTGTCAGCCGCGCACTACCCCAGAGTTTTATCGGCCCGTGGGACAGCTGGTTGGCGGCGGGTCTGCTCGCCAGCCAGAGCAGCCTGGGCGGCGACTGGCTCAACACCTACCTGGTCAGCCCGTTGTGGCGCTTTGTGCTGGCGCCGGGTGTATGCGGACCGGACGCGGCGGCGGGTGTGGTGATGCCGAGCATCGACCGGGTCGGGCGTTACTTCCCGCTGGCGGTGGTGACCTTGCTCGACCACGACACCAATCCTGCGTCCCTGGTGGGCGGGCCGGACACCTGGTTTGAGCAGGCCGAAGCGTTGCTGCTCAGCACCCTGGATGCCGGCGCCACCTTCGAAAGTTTTAATGACGGCCTCGACAGCCTGGGCTTTCCGGCGGGCGAGCCGCGCGCGGTGGGTGGCCGTTTCGCCGGCTTGCAACGGGTGGCCGCCACCGTGCCTCACGGGCGCATGACCGCCCTGGCCGAACAGGCCTGCGAAGGCGCGAGCCTGTGGTGGGGCCGTGGCTCGCAGACGATTTCCCCTGGTTTGTTGCGGTGTCAGGGCCTGCCTGCCGCCGGCGATTTTGCGCAGTTTTTGCTCGGACAAGAAGGTGTGGTGTAGATGGGGTCGACGTACAAATCCGCGAGCAAAAGCCATGTGGGCATGGTCCGCCAGGTCAACGAAGACGCCTGCCTGGACCTGCCGGAAAACCGCCTGTGGGTGGTGGCCGACGGCATGGGCGGGCACGCGGCGGGGGATTACGTGAGCAGCCTGATCGTCGACAGCCTGCGCAGCGTGCCGGTGGGGCGCTCGCTGGATGAATACACGGCGGCGCTGCGCAACGACCTGCTGCGCATCAACGCCGCCGTGCGCGAAGAAACCGCCCACCGTGGCGTGACCATGATGGGCAGCACCGTGGTGCTGTTGGCCGCCCGTGGCCTGCGCGGCGTTTGCCTGTGGGCTGGCGACAGCCGCTTGTACCGCCTGCGCGACGGCGTGCTGGAAGGCATCTCCCGCGACCACAGCTACGTGCAAGACCTGCAAGACAGCGGCCTGCTCAGCGAAGCCGACGCCCGCACGCATCCACGCGCCAATATTGTCACCCGTGCGATTGGCGTGGAAGCGCACCTGGAACTGGCGGTGGTCGACCTGCTGATTGCCCCCGGTGACAGCTACCTGCTGTGCAGCGATGGCCTGAACAAGACCGTCGAAGACCATGAGATCCGCGAAGTCCTCGGCCACGACACGCCGGATGAAATCGTGCGCAGCCTGGTGCACCTGGGGCTCAACCGGGGTGCGCCGGACAACATCACCGCCATCGTTGTGAAGGTATCGGCATGAACATCGTCATTCCCGGTTATGACATCGAAGGCGAGATCGGCGAAGGCGCCATGGCCAGCGTGTACCTGGCGACCCAGCGCTCCCTGGAGCGCAAAGTGGCGTTGAAGGTAATGGCGGCGGCATTGGCGGCTGACCCGAGCTTCTGCGAACGCTTCCTGCGTGAGGGCAAGACCCTGGCGCGCTTGTCGCATCCGCACACGGTGACCATCCATGACATCGGCAACGTCGGTGAGCTGTATTACATGGCCATGGAATACCTGCCCAACGGCACGCTCAAGGAGCGCATCGCCGCCGGCATGACGCCGGAGCAGGGCGTGACGCTGATCCGCCAGATCGCCTCGGCGCTGGGCTATGCCCACGCCCAGGGCCTGGTGCACCGCGATGTGAAACCGGCGAACATTCTGTTCCGTGCCGATGGTACTGCGGTGCTGTCGGACTTCGGTATCGCCAAGTCGCTGGATGATCGCACTCAGTTCACCCAGGCCGGGTTTGCCGTGGGCACGCCGAGCTATATGAGCCCAGAACAGGCGCGGGGCCAAGAGATTGATGGTCGCGCCGACCTGTACGCGTTGGGTGTGGTGCTGTACGAGATTCTCGTCGGCAAGCTGCCGTACACCGGCACTGATGCACTCTCCACGGCGCTCGCGCACCTGACTGAACCGCTGCCCGAATTGCCGGTGCACCACGGTCGTTATCAGGAGGTGCTGCGCAAGCTGTTGGCCAAGGATCCGGCGGAGCGTTTCGCGGATGCGGCGGCGTTGTTGCGGGCGTTGGATAACCTGCCGTCGGAATCGCCAGAGGCTACGTTGGTGCGGCCGTTGCCGATCCCGATGAGTTTTGATCTGGCTGGCATCACCCCGGAATCCATCGAGATCCCCACCGAGAAACCCCAGCCGGTGCGCCAACCGGTGGTGCCGCCGTCCCAGCACAGCGAGCAGCGCCGTGGGCCGGTGTTGGCACTCGCCGCTGTTGCAGTGGCGGTTGCGTTGGCGATTGGCGGTGCCAGTTATTGGTGGTTGAGCGGCAGCGATGAACCTGTGGCCAAACCCCCGGCTGCGGTGGTTGTGCCGCCAGTGGCGCCGCCTGTGGCAGAAGTGGATGGCGGCCAGCGTCCGTTGCTGATGGCGGGCAAGAAAACCCTGTTCCAGCGCGTCCTCAGCAAACCCGGCGCCAAGCTTTCAACCGACGCCGCCAGTGCGCCGGGCAAGGCCTTGCCGGCGTTTTCCGTGCTTTACGTCTACCAGCGCAAGGACGTTGACGGCAGACCGTGGGTGCGCGTCGGCGCCGCCACCGATGGCCGCAGTGATGGTTGGTTGCCTGCGTCCCAGGTCAGCGACTGGAAGCAGAGCCTGGTCTTGAAGTTCACCGAGCGTTCAGGCCGCGCGCCGGTGATGTTCCTGCGCCAATCCGCTGAAGTGGAAAAGTTGCTGGCTGACCCGGCCGCCGCCAAAGGCGCACTGGCCAAGGCGCAGAAAAACAGTGAGGACAACAGCCAGATCCTGGCCCTGGAACCGACCGCCAGTGCAGTGCCGCAAAACCAGTTCTACCTGCTGCCGATCTTCGATTCCAAAGAGAGCTTCGACGAAAACGGCCAGCCGGTGCAGTTGCTCAATGTGGCCTCCATCGACCCAGGCAGCAGCGCCGCTAAACCGGCCACGCCGGTGATCAACGCCAATGCCGACGCCTTCCGCACGGCTGTTGTGCTGGTGGTGGATACCACCGTTTCCATGCAGCCCTACATCGACCAGGTCCGCGACGTGGTGCACGAACTGCAAACGCGCATCGGCGAACGCGGCGAGTTGGACAGCGTGAGCTTCGGTATGGTCGGCTTTCGCAGCAGCATCAAGAAAACCCCTGGCTTGGAATACGTCGCCAAGACCTTGATCACCCTCGATCAGGGCCGCGACCCGCAACGTTTCCTCGACATGGCGCGCCAGGTCAGGGCGTCCACCGTGTCCAGCCATTCGTTCAACGAAGATGCGTTCGCCGGCGTGATGCAGGCAGTGGATGGCATGGATTGGTCCGGCTATGGCGGACGCATCATCCTGCTGGTCACCGACGCCGGCGCGCTGCGCAAGAACGACCCGTTTGCCGCCACCCAGATGAACGAAGCCGAGGTACGCCAGGCCGCGCTGGGCAAACAGATCAAGATCTACGCCCTGCACCTGCGTACCGACGCCGGCAAGAAAACCCATGCCGGTGCCGAGAGCCAGTACCGCATCCTTACCGCTGATGCCAACCCGCAGATCGGCGACCTCTACACGGCGGTGCCCGGTGGTGATGTGCGCAAGCTCGGAGAGCGTGTGGATGAGATCGGCACGGTGTTCGCCAACCTCGTGCACCAGGTGCGCAGCAACACGCCGCAGCCGGTGCCGTTGCTGAACAGCGCACCGAGCCTGGCGGACAAATCCGCAGCCGTCGGTTATGCCATGCACATGGATTTCCTCGGGCGCAAAACTGCAAGCCAGGCGCCACAATTGGTCAGCGCCTGGACCGCCGACCGTGACCTGACCAACCCGGCGCTGCCGGCGTTCCAGGTGTGCGTGATGCTGACCAAGCTGCAGCTCAACGACCTGCAGCAGTCGCTGAAACTCATCGTCGATGCAGCGCGCAAGACCCAGACTTCACCCAAGGATTTCTTCCAGGAAATCGCCAGCGCCTCGGCCTATATGAGTCGCGACCCACAAGCCCTGCGCAAGGGCGGCAACCTGGCCGACGGCGGCATCCTCGGCGAATACCTGGAAGGCCTGCCGTACCGCAGCAAGTCGCTGAACATGACCCAGGACCTGTGGTTGTCGTTGAGCGTGGCCGAGCAGGAAGACTTTATCGACGAGCTGGACTCGAAGATCCGCCTCTACGAAACCTTCCACAATGACCTGGCCAACTGGGTCCGTTTCGGCGATGCCGAGCCGGGTGACGCGTTGTACCGCGTGCCGTTGTCGACGTTGCCGTGATGCTGAACCTGAACGCGGTGCACAAGAGCCGGGGCGTCGGCAGTCAGCGCTACAGCCTGGTGATTCCGGCGCTGACGCTGCGTGCGGGTGAGCAATTGGCGATTGTCGGGCCCAGCGGTTGTGGCAAAAGCACCTTGCTGGATTTGCTGGCGTTGGTATTGGCGCCGGATCAGGTCGGGCAGTTTGAATTTCATCAGCAGGACATTGCCGGATTGTGGCGCGGTGATCAGCAATCCACGCTGGCTGCGCTGCGTAGCCAGCATCTGGGTTACGTGCTGCAAACCGGCGGCTTGCTGGGGTTTCTCGATGTGCGCGGCAATATCGCCTTGTCACGGCAACTGTTGGGCTTGAAAGACGACGGCAGCGTGGCGTGCCTGGCCGAGCAATTGGAGATCGGCGACCAGTTGGCCAAGAAACCGGCGACGCTCTCGGTGGGCCAGCGCCAGCGCGTCAGTTGTGCCCGCGCCCTGGCCCATGCGCCGCAACTGGTGTTGGCGGATGAACCGACGGCGTCCCTCGACCCCTTGAATGCCGAGCGCGTGATGCAGGCGCTGCTGGCCCAGGCGCGCGAGCACCGTGCCGCCTGTGTGATCGCCACCCATGACGAACCCCTGGCCCGCGCCAGTGGCTTGCAGGTGCGGCGCATCAGTTGCCGTCGCGACACCGACGGCGGCGTCACCGCGACCCTAGGGGAGGTGTGCTGATGCGCCTCGGTCTGGTGGCGTCGCTGGCCTGGCAGGACTATCGCAACGATGCCTGGCTGTCGGCCTGTTCGGTGCTGGCGCTGGTCGCCGTCATCGCACCGTTGCTGGTGTTATTCGGCCTGAAATTTGGACTGGTTAGCAGTTTGACCGAACGTTTGCAGACCGACCCCGCCACCCGTGAAATTATTCCGTTGGGCGGTGGTCGATTCAGCAGCGCCTTTATCGAGCAACTCGGCCAGCGCAGCGATGTGGCGTTTGCACTGCCGCGTACGCGACAAATTGCGGCGACCGCGCAGGTGGGCGCCTTGGCCCTGGAAATGCTGCCGACCGCCTCGGGTGATCCCTTGCTGGCGGGTCTGCCGGTGCCCAAGGGCCTGGACCAGATCGTGCTGAGTCACACCGCCGCCGAGAAGCTGGCAGCGCGGCCGGGGGATTGGCTGGAGACCAGCTTTGCACGGCAAGTGGCGGGACGTGTGGAAGCCCAGCGCACACGCTTGCAGGTGCTGGCGGTATTGCCGCTGGAAGCCTTCGCCCGTGATGGGCTGTTTGCCGATTTGAAATTGCTGGAAGCAGCAGAAGATTACCGCGATGGTCGTGCGGTGCCGGCCTTGGGCTGGGAGGGTGAAGCGGTCGGTGTGAGTGAACAGCGCGTGTATCCGGCATTCCGCCTGTATGCGCAGAGCCTCACCGATGTGGAACCGCTGCGGGTGTTTTTCGCCGGGCAGAACCTGCTGGTGTCGACCCAGGCGCAGACCATCGCGCAGGTGCAGTCGTTGAGCCGCAACCTGTCACTCGTGTTCTGGGTGATCTGCGGGTTGGCGTTGGCGGGCGCGTTTGCGGCGATCTTTGCTGGAGCGTTGGCCGCCGTGGTGCGTAAGCGTCGGGAATTGTCGGTGCTGCGCCTATTGGGGTTTTCCACCGGAGGGCTGTTGCTGTTTGTGGTGGTGCAGGCGCTGTACAGCGCAGGTTTCGCCGCTGTGCTCAGTGCCGGCCTGTATGGCATGGCCGAGGCGGCGTTGAACAGGATATTTGTGCAGGTGCCGGGCGAACACGCCAGCCACCTGTTGGCGCGTCATTACGGCCTGGCCCTGGCTGCAGTCATGGGCGTCAGCGCCGTGGCGGCGGCCTGTGGTGGCTGGCGAGTGGCGCGGATCCAGGCTTCTGAAGGAATCAGAGATGTATAAGTTACTGGGCGCCTGTGTGGCGCTGACCCTGGCCTCTATGGCCTGGGCCGATGAGGCGAGTGACAAACTCGATAACCCCAAGCCGTTGGAGGGCGACGTCAGCCTGCCGCTGCCGTGCGAAGGCAACATGGTGTTTCGTTACGCCTACGTGTTGGCCCAAGGCACCCTGGATGACCGCGAGATCAGCCTCGGCTACCCCTTTGCCGAAGGCGAGGCGGGTTATCAGCAGTCATTCATTTCCGGCTACCGCCGCGACTTCATCAATGGCCAGTTCACCCTCAAGGACCTGCCCAAAGACTGGAACAAAATCATCGCGCCCTTGATGCCGAAGACCGACGCCAAGACCCCGCTCAAGCCCATGCTCTACTTCATCGGCAAGTACGAAGTGACCGCACGCCAGTACGCCCAGGTGATGTCCCAGGCGCAGTCCCTGGCCAGCGGTGAACCGGCGCCGGCGTGCGACGCGCCCACCGGCATGGCCGGGCGTTTGCCCAAGGTGAAGCTGTCGCGCTTTGAAGCCGAGCGTTTCTCGGCGGTGTACAGCGCCTGGCTGATGAAATACCACCGTGAGTTGCTGCCGGTCAGCGGGCGCGGCTCTTCGGCGGACGACGGCGGCTTGGGTTTTGTGCGCCTGCCCACCGAAGTGGAGTGGGAATTCGCCGCGCGCGGCGGTCATGCCGTCAGTCGCCAGGACCTGGAAGGGCGCCTGTTCCCGCGCCGTACTGAAGGCAGCGACAGCGATGGCCCGCTCGGCGATTACGCCGTGTTCAACCAGGTCGCCGGCGGCACCGGCCAAGCGGCGCGCCTGATGCCCATCGGCACCAAGTTGCCCAACCCGATCGGCCTGTTCGATGTAATCGGCAATGCGGCGGAAATGGTCCAGGAATCCTTCCAACTGGTGCACGCCGGGCGTCGCCAGGGCACCTACGGCGGTTTTGTGGTCAAGGGTGGCAACTACCTGGAAGGCGAGGGCACGCTGTTCACCGGCATGCGCCGCGAGTACCCGCTGTTCGCGGCCGATGGCACCGAGCAAAGCAACGAAACCACCGGTTTCCGCGTGGCGATCGGCGCTTTGTCGGCGCCGCGCTCGCGTTACAAGGAGCTGTTCGCCCAGTGGCAGAAAGAAGGCCGTCTGGCCTCGCTGACCGACGCCATCGACGACGCCCAGGACCCGACCAAACGCCTGGACAGCATCATCGCCGCCAGTGCCGACCCCAAGCTGCAAGCCGAGCTGGGACTGGTCAACGAAGAGCTCAAGCGCAACGTCTCGTTGATCGCCCAGCAACGCGAAGAGGCGGCGGGCAACCTGATCCAGTCGGCCGCGTTGGTGGCCGAGACCATCGCCAACTACAACATCCGCCTGGCCAACCTGCAGAAGAGCCGCCAACAGTCCCTGGACAACAAGGACGAGGCCAGCGCGCAGCTGTTCGACATGGCGATTGCCAATGGGCGTAGCGCGCTCGATGGCGCGGTGGCGATCTATATCGACAACCTGGCCACCGGCACGCGTTACACCGATGCGGTGATCCAGGCGCAGTTTCAACGGATCAAGGAAGAGTTGGATCGTAAGCCAGTGCTCGGCAAGAGCCTGGTGACGCGCGCAACACTGTTCGTTCGCCATGTCGGCAACTACCGCAAGCAACAGCGGGCCGACCCGGCAACGATCTTGAAGGAATTGCTCGCAGCGAGCGGTCAGCGATGAGCGCTGGCTGTATGGCGAGCTTGGAAGGGACTCAGGCGGCGGTGGGCCGTGCTGGGCAAGTCAAACTTAAACGAGAACACACCTATGCTTTTTTCCCGTAAGGCGGTTTCCAAGCGTCACTTGCTGCTGATCGCGGCCGGTTTCAGCACTGTGTTGACCGGTTGTGCCACGTCGCCGGCCTCTAAGGTCGCGTCGAGCACCAAGGTCGAGTACTACCCGAACTGCTATGAGCCGGTGCAGCACCTGCGCGCGACCGATTCGGACATGACCAAGTCGGTGGTGACCGGTGCGGCTATCGGCGCTGCTGGCGGTGCACTGCTGGGCGCCCTGACCGGCGACTCCGACAAGCGTGGCCGTAACGCTGCCATCGGCGCAGCGGGCGGCGCATTGGCAGGCGGCGCGGCGGGTTACTACACCGAGCGTCAGAAGCAGATCAGCGATGATAACCAGCGCATCGCCTCTTACTCCACCGACTTCAA
Source organism: Pseudomonas reactans (assembly GCF_013387025.1). Taxonomy (NCBI): domain Bacteria; kingdom Pseudomonadati; phylum Pseudomonadota; class Gammaproteobacteria; order Pseudomonadales; family Pseudomonadaceae; genus Pseudomonas; species Pseudomonas reactans. The sequence continues at coordinate 35,938 of NZ_JACAQP010000004.1, forward strand.
CAAAAGCGCCTCCGACATCGACCGCAGCACCGCCTACGCCAAAGCGTCGCAGCAGTGCTACCAGAGTGCATTCACCAAGCTGGTGGCTGACCGCAAGGCCAAGACCGTCAACGACACCGAAGGCCGCAAGCGCCTGGCGGAAATCGTGGCGGGCCTGAAGGAATCCAATGACCTGATCGTCGCGGTCAACGGCAAAGCCAGCGAAGACCTGAACAACTACACCCAGGCCTACGAAAAAGACCTGCAACAAGTGGGTGTGCAGCGTAACGACGTAGTGACCGTGGCCCAGGCAGACGTAGCCCCTGCGGTCGTCCCGGCCAAGAAGGGTGGCAAGACGCCACCGAAAGTCGCGAAGAAGAAGGACCTGCCGGTTGTGCCGAAAGAAGCGGTGACCACCGAGAAGAGCATCCAGACCGTGCAGGCCAAGCAAGCTGAAAGCAAGCAGGTTGCCAGCGCCGGTAAGGCGCAGATCGAAGGCACCTGCCGCGATCCTAACCTGGCCGACTGGGCGCCAGTGCCTTGCCCGAACGTTTAAGCAATATGCAGCTATAAGCGTCAAACGCCAGCCGATCTTCCGCTAATGCGCAAGATCGGTGGCGTTCTTTTTGCAAATCGTTAAACTGCTGCGGCCACTCAATAAATACACCGAGGCCGTGTGCATGAAATTTCGTCTTCTCCTGTGGGTGCTGGGCCTGATGATGGGCAAAGCCAGCCGCACCAATCCTGCCTTCCAGCAACAGTTGGGCGATAAAGACCTGGCGTTCCAGTTGCAGACCCTCGACGGCAAGGTTGCCCGTCACTTCATCGTCAAAGACCAGCGCATCACCAGCCGTTCGGGTGTTCACCCGTCGCCGGCGTTCGCCATCGCCTTTAAAGATGCGGCCTATGGCTTCGCCACGATGCAGGCGAAGAACAAGCAACTGGCGTTCATGACGGGGATTCAGGACAAGTCGATCCAGATCAAGGGCAACCCGGCGCTGGTGATCTGGTTCCAGGGGTTGACCAAGTATTTGAAGCCGAAGAAAAAGAAGTAACCACTGTAGGAGCGAGCTTGCTCGCGAAGACCGTGAACGTTGACGCGGGGTGTCTGGAGCCCCGCGGTGTTCTCAGGTGTTTCGCGAGCAAGCTCGCTCCTACAGGGAGTGGGTGGCTCAGTTCTGGCTGAACTGCGAGGCCAATTCGCGCAACAACACCTCGGCATCCAGCACCTTGCCCACCACTTCCTCCGCTTTGTCACGGCTCAAGCCCAGACGCTCAAGCAGCGCATCCGGAATCGCCTCATCCGGCCCGGAACCAATCCCTCGGCTACGCAACAAGCGTACCGCCAGACACACCAGGTTCGGGTATTCAGCGTACTGACCATCGTAGGTCGGGTCGTGCTGGAAGCGCAGGGCGGTGGACAGTTCGTCCGGCATGTCCCAATAGCGCATCAGCCACGCACCGATCTGCTCGCGGCTGATGCCCAGCAGGTGTTGCTCGACATAGCTGTGGCACAGGTGCGGGTTGACCTCCAGGTGACGGCAGATCAGCGAAAAGTGCGGCGGGAACACGTGGGCCAGCAGCAGGTAACCGAAGTTGTGCAGCAGGCCGGCGAGATAAGTCAGGCCGGCTTCCGGGCGCTGGGCGCGCGGCATGGCGCGGGTCAGGCCTTCGATCACGGCGGCGGTGTAGATCGACTGGTGCCAGTACGGTGTGGACTGGTGCGGGTGGTCCTTGGGCAGGCTCAAGGTCTTGCCCAATGCCAAACCCAGCGCCAGGTTGATCACCAGGTCAAAACCCAGCACGCGCACGATGGCGTCTTCCACGGAGCGGATCTTGCCCGGCGACGCGTAGTAGGGCGACGCGGCCCAGCTCACGACCTGCGCGGCCAAAGCGGGGTCGGTTTCGACCACGCCGGTGATGTCATCGATGGTGGCGTTCGGGTCGACGCGCAGCTTGATGATCTTCTGCGCCGTGTCGGCCAGCGGTGGAATTTCGATGGTCGCTTCCAGGCGTTGCTGGATGCGGCGGGCGGTGAACGCCTGCATCGCCTGGGTGATTTCCTCGCGGTCATCATTCGGACGGTCAAGGTTGGGGCGGATGTTGCTCAGCGGCTCGCCGAAGTGGCCGGCGCTGGCCTTGGTGAGCATCGTCTTGAAGGCGTCGCTGGAGATCTCCAGCAGCAGGCCTGCTTCACCCGAATGCACCAGCAGGTTCGGCTCGTTGAGCAGGCTGCCTTCATACAGACACGGCGAACTGGTGAGCGGCGGCAGGCCCGGCAGCAGGCTGAGTTCGTGCTTGCCCAGCATGCGTTCGACGCGATCTGGCGATACCGCTGTGAGGCGACGGCCGGTGAGTTCGGCGAGGCGGTTGAGGTCGAGCAACTGGTTCTGCGGGAACAGCACCATCAGTGCGCCCACCGCGTCCTCCAGCAGCACGGCCTGGACCTTTCGCGCAGGATTCAGGCCCGGTAGGTCGGTGACTTCCGTGTAGGGGATGGCGAGTTTTGCGAGCAGAGCCCGAATGACCGGCGGGGCGGTCAGTGGGGCTGTGGCGAGGGCAACTTCTGACATGGCCTGATCCAATTTCTTACAGTCCACGAAGTATAACCAGCTTGATACAACTGTTGGTCGACTAAGTGAGTCAGGCGTCACACTTGGCCGTATTGCTGCCCATGGCGTAGCCAGCGGTCCAGCAATGGGCTGACATGATCTGGCCAACGTTCGAGCAGCGCTTGCGCCGCATCGCGCACGGCGGGCAGCAAGTCGGCGTCGCGCATCAGGTCGGCGACCTTGAATTGCAGCAGGCCGGTCTGGCGGGTGCCGAGCATTTCACCGGGGCCGCGCAGCTCGAGGTCTTTTTCGGCAATGATAAAACCGTCGTTGGTTTCACGCATGATGCCCAGGCGCTGGCGACCAATCTGTGACAGCGGCGGGTGGTAGAGCAGCACGCAATGGCTGGCGGCGCTGCCCCGGCCGACCCGGCCGCGCAACTGGTGCAGTTGCGCCAGGCCAAGGCGCTCGGGGTTCTCGATAATCATCAAGCTGGCGTTGGGTACGTCCACACCGACCTCGATCACCGTGGTAGCCACCAACAGTTGCAGGTTGCCGGCCTTGAATTCGGCCATCACGGCGGCTTTTTCTGCGGGCTTCATGCGGCCATGGATCAAGCCGACCTTGAGCTCGCCCAAGGCGCTGGTAAGGTCTTCAAAGGTGGTCTCGGCAGCCTGGCAGGTCAGCTCTTCTGACTCTTCGATCAGCGTGCACACCCAGTACGCCTGGCGCCCTTCGGCACAGGCGCCGCGCACGCGCTCAATCACTTCGACACGTCGGGTGTCGGTGACCAGCACGGTGTTGACCGGGGTGCGACCGGGCGGCAGTTCGTCGAGGATCGAGGTGTCGAGGTCGGCGTAGGCGCTCATGGCCAGGGTGCGCGGGATCGGCGTGGCGGTCATGATCAACTGGTGCGGGTTCATGCGCCCGCCCACGCCTTTCTGGCGCAGGGCCAGGCGTTGTTGCACGCCGAATCGATGTTGTTCGTCGATGATCACCAGCGCCAGATTCTTGAATTGCACTTCATCCTGAAACAGCGCGTGTGTGCCCACCACCATGGGTGCACCACCGGCAATCTGTTCCAGTGCCGCTGCGCGTACCTTGCCCTTGAGCTTGCCAGCCAGCCACGCCACTTCCAGGCCCAGGGGTTCAAGCCAGCGCTTGAAGGTGATGAAGTGTTGCTCAGCGAGAATCTCGGTGGGGGCCATCAGTGCCACCTGGTAACCGGCTTCCAATGCTTGCAGGGCGGCGAGGGCGGCGACCACGGTCTTGCCTGCGCCCACATCGCCCTGGATCAGGCGCAGCATGGGTTCCTGCTGGCTCAAGTCATAGGCGATTTCATTGCCGACGCGCTGTTGGGCGCCGGTCGGCGCAAAGCCCAGGTTGGCCAGGTACTGCGCAGGCAAACGTGTGGCCTTGGGCATGTCCGGTGCACGCAGGGAGCGCATGCTTTCGCGCAGGCGCTGCTGGGACAGTTGGTGGGTCAGCAGTTCTTCAAAGGCCAAGCGATGCTGGGCCCAGTGGTGACCCAGCGCCAGCTCGTCGACATCGGCATCGGCAGGCGGGTGATGCAAGTAGCGAATCGCGTCGTCCAGCGACGCCAGTTGGTAGTCGCGTGCCAGCTCCAGCGGCAGCCAGTCGGGCAGGCTTTTCGGGCCGAGCATCGTCAGCGTCTGCATGCACAGTTGGCGCAGGCGTTGCTGGGTCAGGCCTTCGGTGAGCGGATAGATCGGTGTGAGCGTGGTGTCGACTGGCGGCGGTTCGTCGCCGGTGATGGCGCGGTATTCCGGGTGATAGATCTCAAGACCCGACGCGCCGGGCCGCGCTTCGCCGTAGCAGCGCACGCGGGTGCCGCGCTTGAGCCCTTCTTTCTGCGCGTTGCTGAAATGGTAGAAGCGCAAGCTCAGGCCACCGGTGCCATCCTGCAGGCGTACCACCAGGCTGCGGCGCTTGCCCATCACCACGTCGGCGCCGCTGACCGTGCCTTCGACCACCGCGTCCTGCCCAGGGCGCAACTGGCCGATGGGCACCACGCGGGTGCGGTCCTGATAGCGCAGGGGCAGGTGGAACAACACGTCCTGGAGGTTTTCCAGGCCGACCTTGGCCAACTTCTCGGCCATGGCTTCACCGACACCCTTGAGTGCCGTCACCGACACCTGCGACAGCTCAGTCATACCGTTGCTTAGCTCGCAGCCGTCGGCTTGGCCACCGAGCACAGGCGGATCGAATCGGCGAGGATCTCAATCGCTTTTGGCCGTGGGAAGCTGGCGCGCCAGGCGATCGCCACGGTGCGGAATGGCACTGGCGGTGTCAGTGGGCGCACTTCGATCACGCCGGGGGCGTAGTGGTGGCTGTCCACCGCCGACAGCGGCAGGATCGAAATGCCCAGGCCGGAGGCGACCATGTGCCGGATGGTTTCCAGGGAGCTGGATTCCACGGTGGTGTGCTTGGCGCCGTCGTTGCCCTTGGTCAGGGTCGGGCAGGCTTCCAATACCTGGTCACGGAAGCAGTGGCCTTCGCCCAGCAGCAGGAGGCTCTTGTCGTTGAGCAGGCCGGCGTCGATGGTGTCTTTTTGCGTCCACGGGTGGGACGCGGGCATCAAGACGTAGAACGGCTCGTCGTAGAGCGGCAGTGTCAACACGTCCGCTTCGTTGAATGGCAGGGCGATGATGATCGCGTCCAGCTCGCCATTGCGCAGTTTGTCGCGCAGCACGTGGGTGAAGTTTTCTTCGATATACAGCGGCATCTGCGGCGCGACGCGGTGCAGTTGCGGGATCAGGTGCGGGAACAGGTACGGGCCGACGGTGTAGATGGCGCCGACTTTCAGCGGTGCAGTCAGCTGGTTCTTGCCGGCTTGGGCCAGTTCGCGAATGCTCTGTGCCTGCTCCAACACCTTCTGAGCCTGGGCCACAATGCCTTCGCCCACAGGCGTTAGGCGCACGGCGCTCTTGCTGCGCTCGAAAATCAGCACACCGAGTTCGTCTTCAAGCTTTTTCACGCCCACCGACAGCGTCGGCTGGCTGACATGGCAACGCTCGGCCGCATGGCCGAAGTGCTGCTCTTGGGCGAGGGTAACGATGTAGCGTAATTCTGTAAGAGTCATAGCGGGCGTCCATGAGGTTGCGGGCCAAGCATACCGGCTGCAATCGATAGACGCACGTTATCAGAACTTTGCTGGGGATTGAGCGGGGAGTTACGCAGATTTTGCTGAAGGTGGTGAGGATTGCCCCTCACCACCGTCATTTTCAGCGACGACGCTTCTCGATGTTGTACACGAACGGTGCAACGATCTCGATGCTGCCACCTTTGAGCATGTCTGCCGGTGGCTTGGGCAGCGGCTGGGCACGACGGATCATGTCCAGCGTGGCGCGGTCCAGGTCGGCGTTGCCGGAGCGGCCCACCAACTCATAGGACAGCACGTTGCCTTCGGCATCCACCACGAACTTCAGGCGGTTCAAGCCTTCCTTGCCACGGGCCTGGGCGCCTGGCGGATACTTCTTGTACTTCTGCAGGTGCGCCAGCAAGGTGCCTTCCCAGGAAGCCTTCGCTGCGATTTGCTGCGGAGAAGGGCCTGGTACAGGCTGGGCCGATTTCTCAGCCGGTGCCTGGGTCGGCGGAGCGTCGCTCGGCGGATCCTCGGAGGGTTTCTCCTTGGGCGGCTCGATCTTCTTCTCCACGGGCTTGGGCGGCTGCGGTTTAGGCTTGGGCTTGACCGGCTTGGGCACCTGGATCGTTGGCTTCGGTGCCTCGGCCAGTTTCGGCAGGGGCAGCTCTTCCACCGGTGCAGGCGGTTGCGGCGGCGTTACCACCTTGGGCGGCGCTGGCGGCGGCGGGGCTGGCATCGGTGCCAGGTCGATGACCATGGCAGCCGGTGGCAGCTGCACCGTACGCGGCGCTGACCAATGAAGCGCGATAGCGATCGCGACGGCATGCACGCCCAGTACGACGGCGAGGCTGGTGCCATAACGCGTCAGTTTGTGGCGCGTCGTGATCATTTCTTGGCTGCCGTCTCAAGTCCGACCAGGCCGACCTTGAGGTAGCCGGCTGCCCGCAGGGCATCCATCACGCTCATCAGGTCGCCGTAGTCCACGCCCTTGTCAGCCTGGAAGAAGATCGTCGTGTCTTTCTTGCCTTGGGTCTTGGCGTCGAGCACCGGGCCCAGGGTTTCAGCTTTGACTTCTTCTTCGCCCAGGAACAGGCGTTGGTCCGCCTTGACGCTGAGGAAGATCGGTTTCTCTGGCCGTGGCGCAGGTTTGGCGCTGGACGCGGGCAGGTCGACCTTGATGTCCACGGTTGCCAACGGTGCCGCCACCATGAAGATGATCAGCAGCACCAGCATCACGTCGATAAACGGCGTGACGTTGATTTCGTGGTTCTCGACGAGTTCGTCGTCGCCTTGATTCAAATGCAGGCCCATGGCCGATTACCCCACTTTCACCATGTGCGGTTGCGAGCTGCGCTCGGTAGGCAGGTGATCGAGGTCGCGGCTGACCAGCAGCAGGACTTCTGCCGACGCGTCCGATACCTGGGCCTTGTAGCCGGCAATCGAACGGGCGAAGACGTTGTAGATCACCACCGCAGGAATTGCGGCAACCAGGCCCAGGGCCGTTGCCAGCAGGGCTTCGGCGATGCCAGGGGCAACGACGGCAAGGTTGGTGGTCTGGGTTTTGGCAATGCCGATGAAGCTGTTCATGATGCCCCATACGGTACCGAACAAGCCGACGAACGGCGCGGTGGAACCGATGGTTGCCAGCACGCCGGTGCCGCTGCTCATGTTGCGACCGCAGGCCGCCACCAGGCGCTCCAGACGGAAGGCCACACGTTCCTTGATGCCTTCTTTTTCGCGGGTGTTGGCCGACAGGCGCATTTCTTCCAGCGCGTCGTGCACCAGGGTATTGGCCAGGGTGCCCTTCTTGGTCGCGCTTTCGCTGGCTTCCTTGAGGGTGGTGGCCTTTTTCAGGTGGACGATTTCAGTGCGCAGACGACGTTTGGCGCCCAGCAGCTCGAAGCCCTTGGCGATCCAGATGGTCCAGGTGATGATCGACGCGATGGCCAGGCCGATCATGACGGCTTTCACCACCACGTCAGCATTCTGGTACATGCCCCACGGCGACAGGTCATGGGCCATGCCCAGGGTGTTGTCTTCTTCCAGCACCACACCGGTGTCGTCGGCGGATGCGGGGTCAGCCGCCAGAGCCGGGTCGGTGGCGGCCGGCGCAGCCGCTGGAGCAGCCGGTGCCGCAGTGTTGTGCTCGGCAGCAGCCGGGGTAGCGGGTGCGGTGGCATCAGCGAATGCGGCGGTCGGTGCCAGCAGGACGCTGAACAGCAGCGCAGCTATCGCGCGCCAGGCGCGGGATGGGCTGTGAAGCTTGGTTGGCGAAGCGGGGGTTGTATTACGTGTCATGCTGGCCGGACCTGAGAGAAAAAAATGAGTGATCGTCCTTCCAGACCCAGTGGGTCGAGGACAAATGGGCGGTTATTATTGCAAGTAATTCTTGTTAACAGAAGTAATACAGTAACTTTATTTGTGCTTTTTCTGGCCGTCTGTCACTCGCGAGGGCTAATCTAGACCTTTCAGTACGGAGTTTTGTGATGTCTGCGCCTTCTGTTGTGATTGCCGGCTGTGGCGATGTGGGGAGCCGGCTGGCCAGCCAGTTGCTCGCCTCGGAATGGGAGGTCCATGGCCTGCGCCGCGATGTTTCGCGGCTGCCCGACGGCGTGATCGGCATTGCCGGCGACCTGTTCAAGAAAGATTGCCCTGACACCTGGCCGATCGGCGGGGTGGATTACCTGGTGTACTGCGCGGCTGCGACGGACCATGACGAAGCCGGCTACCGCGCTGCTTATGTAGAAGGGCTGAAACATGTGCTGGAATGGCTGGGCGATTACGGCCAGGAGCCGAAGCACCTGCTGTTTGTGTCCAGCAGCAGCGTCTACGGGCAGCAGAATGGCGAGTGGGTCGACGAAACGTCGGAGACGCAGGCGAAGGGATATTCCGGGCAGGTAATGTTGGAGGCTGAGCAAGTTGCGCTCGACAGTGGCATCCCCGCCAGCATTGTGCGTCTGACGGGTATCTATGGACCGGGCCGCGAATGGCTGTTGACCCAGGTTCGCCAAGGCTACCGCGTGGCAATCGACCCACCTTTATATGGCAACCGTATTCACGCAGATGACGCAGCGGGTTTGCTGGCGTTTTTGTTGCGTCATGTGGAAAAAGGCGGCTCGCTGGAGAAGGTATACATCGGCGTCGACGATGCGCCTGCACCACTGGCTGAAGTGGTGGGCTGGTTGCGTGAGTACCTGGGTGTGACCGAATGGGCTGATGACGCGAGTGTGCGGCGTGCTGGCAGCAAGCAATGCAGCAATGCCCGAGCCAAGGCGTTGGGTTGGGTGCCGACGTACCCGACTTATCGGGAAGGCTATGCGGCGATCCTCGAAGGCCAGCGTTAAATGAAAAAGGAGCCCAAGGGCTCCTTTTTTATCACTGCTTTTCCAGCAGCCACTGGCGAGGCCCTGGTGTAAACGAAGGCACCTCATCCGCCTGCGCGGTATTGATCGCCTGGAAGATCTCCAGTTGCTTGCCCTTGCGCACAAAGATCCACGGGTTGCCCTGGCCGTTCAATTGCAGCCAGATACTGTCATAGCCACCGCTCATGGACGCGCAATCGCCCGCCAGGCACAGCGAGTACTGATCGACATTTGGCAGGCCGGCGACCTTGCCGTTGGCCTGGAATTGCACGATGGCGCCGCTTCCGAAGCCGTCGAGGATCTTCCAGTCACCCCCCATGTAAGCGGCGTACAGCGCACGCTCGAAGTTTGCGCCCAGTGGCGCGCCTTCCGGTGCGGGCTCTTTGGGGCGGGCGAACAGCTGTTCAGGTTCGTTGTCGTTGGCCACTTGCAGCAGCTGTTTGCCTTTGCGCTTGAGTTCGGTGGCGGAGCTGCCGTAGAAATCCACGCTCCACGCACCGGACTTTTCACCCAGCAATTTGCCTTCCGCTACTTCAAAACCGTTGTAGTAGCGTGCCTGCGAGGCCTTGGTATTGACCTCCCATTCGAGGTTCGGGCCAAAGCTCTGCAGGGCTTCACGCAAAGGGCCGCCTTTGGCTGCCGCATCGATGGCGACCTGGTTGATCCAGGTGCCGCTCACATCCCGGTCGGCAGGGTTGCTGGCGCAGCCGCCGAGCAACAGGGCGAGCAGTGATGAGGCTACAAGCGCTTTGCGCATCATGAAATCCTTTTAAAACGAAGTCGGCGCAGCCTATGGGGGCTGCGCCGGGTGTTTTACTCGATGACCAGAATCGCGTCCATCTCAACCTGCGCACCCTTTGGCAGGGCAGCAACGCCGATGGCGGCGCGGGCTGGGTACGGCTGTTCGAAGTACTTGCCCATGATCTCGTTGACCTTGGCGAAGTGGCTCAGGTCAGTGAGGAAGATGTTCAGCTTGACGATGTCTTTGAACGAGCCGCCGGCAGCCTCGGCCACCGACTTGAGGTTTTCGAAGACCTGCACGGTCTGTGCTTCGAAGCCTTCAACCAGTTCCATGGTCTTTGGGTCCAGTGGAATCTGGCCGGACATGTAGACGGTGTTGCCTGCCTTGATCGCCTGGGAGTAAGTGCCGATGGCGGCTGGGGCTTTGTCGCTGGTGATAACGGTCTTGGTCATGTGTGACTCCTTGTGGGAGGTTTATTAGGCACGCATACGGGTGATGCGGATGACCCCGGTCAAGGCGCGCAGTTTCTTGATCACGCGGGCCAGGTGCACGCGGTCGTGAACGCTGACCACCAACTGGACCACGCTGATGCGACCATCGCGCTCGTCCATGCTGATTTTCTCGATATTGCCGTCGGCTGCGTTGACGCTGCTGGCGAGCAGGGCGATCAGGCCGCGCTGGTGTTCCAGCTCCACCCGCAGTTCGACATTGAATTCTCCGGTGACATCCTTGGCCCACGAGAGCTGGATGCATTTTTCCGGGTTGTGGCGGATTTCGGTGATGTTGCGGCAGTTGTCCAGGTGCACCACCATGCCTTTGCCGGCGGACAGATGGCCGACAATCGGGTCGCCCGGGATCGGCGTGCAGCACTTGGCGTAGCTGAGCACCAGGCCCTCGGTGCCGCGAATCGCCAGCGGACCTTCGGGGCTTGGCAATTGTTCGCCTTCGCCGAGCAGGCGGCGGGCGACCACGTAGGCCATGCGGTTGCCCAGGCCGATATCTTCCAGCAGGTCTTCGATGGTTTCCTGGCGATACTCGTGGAGCATCGCTTGCACGCGCTCTGTAGGAATCTTGTCCAGGGCGCTGTCGAAACCGTTGAGCACCTTGTTCAGCAGGCGTTCGCCCAGGCTGATGGACTCGGAGCGGCGTTGCAGTTTCAGGGCGTGGCGGATGTGCGTGCGCGCCTTGCCGGTGACCACGAAGTTGAGCCATGCCGGATTCGGGCGTGCGCCCGGTGCGCTGACGATCTCGACCGTGGAACCACTTTGCAGCGGCTCTGACAGCGGTGCGAGACGACGATTGATCCGACAGGCGATGCAGCTATTGCCCACATCGGTGTGCACGGCGTAGGCAAAATCGACCGCCGTGGAGCCTTTGGGCAACTCCATGATCCGGCCTTTGGGCGTGAACACGTAGACCTCGTCCGGAAACAGGTCGATCTTCACGCTTTCAATAAATTCGAGGGAGTTGCCGGCACGTTGCTGCATTTCCAGCACGCCCTTGACCCACTGGCGGGCTCGGGCATGGGTGCCTTTTGGCTGCTCGTCGCCACTGGATTTGTACAGCCAATGGGCGGCGATGCCGTTGTTGGCCATCTCTTCCATTTCGCGGGTGCGAATCTGGATCTCGATCGGCACCCCGTGCATACCAAACAACGTGGTATGCAGCGACTGATAGCCGTTGGCCTTGGGAATTGCGATGTAATCCTTGAAGCGCCCCGGCAAAGGCTTGTACAAATTATGTACAGCGCCCAGCACACGGTAGCAGGTGTCGACCTTGTCGACGATGATCCGGAACGCATACACGTCCATGATCTCGTTGAAGGCCCGACGCTTGCCGCGCATCTTCTTGTAGATGCCGTAGATGTGTTTCTGCCGGCCGCTGACCTCGCCTTCGATCTCGTCGATCGCCAGGCAATGGCTCAGGGACTCTTCGATCTTGTTGACGATTTCCTTGCGGTTGCCCCGGGCGCGCTTGACCGCCTGGTAGATGCGCGCCGAACGCATCGGGTGCATGGCTTTGAAGCCGAGGTCTTCGAATTCGATACGAATGGCGTGCATGCCCAGCCGGTTGGCGATGGGTGCGTAGATTTCCAGGGTTTCCTTGGCGATGCGCCGGCGTTTTTCGCCGGACAGCACTTCCAGCGTGCGCATGTTGTGCAGCCGGTCGGCCAGCTTGACCAGAATCACCCGGATATCGCGGGCCATGGCCATGGCCATCTTCTGGAAGTTTTCCGCCTGGGCTTCGGCCTTGGTCTCGAAGTTCATCTGAGTCAGCTTGCTGACCCCGTCGACCAGTTCGGCCACGGTTTCGCCAAATTGTGCGCTGAGCGCTTCCTTGGCGATGCCGGTGTCTTCGATCACGTCATGCAGCATCGCGGCCATCAGGCTTTGATGGTCCATGTGCATGTCGGCAAGAATATTTGCCACCGCAAGAGGATGGGTGACATACGCCTCGCCGCTACGGCGGCGTTGGCCGTCGTGGGCTTGTTCGGCGTAGAAATACGCTCGGCGGACCAGGTTGACCTGGTCTGGGCCGAGGTAGGCCGATAAGCGATCGGCGAGGGCGTCTATGCTCGGCACAGTGTGAACTCCTGCCGTTGGCTGTGACCCCGCGCCGTGCTACGTCGACCAGGCATAGGCTTAGACGGCCTCGTTGGACTCGTCCTCGAACGCTGCAAACAGCGGTTCGTCTTCAACGATTTCGGCGTTGGCGATGAACTCGTAGCTCATCAGGCCTTCAGCGATTTCACGCAGGGCTACAACGGTAGGCTTGTCGTTTTCCCACTGGACCAGGGGCTCTTTGCCGCCAGTGGCCAGTTGACGGGCACGCTTGGTAGAGAGCATGACCAGCTCAAAGCGGTTATCCACGTGTTCTAGGCAGTCTTCAACGGTTACGCGGGCCATGGTATTCCTCGGAGCGAATGCAAGATGCGCGCTGCCCGGTTGGGCGAGCGGACTGAGCAGTTTAAAAAATCACCAGCGTTTAGGGAAGCGCTGATTTTTCGCAGGCCCTCGCAAAACCGCTACAAGTGCCAATGTAAAGCCCTTGCAGCGGTTTTGGGAAGGGCCAATCAACCGAGCAGTTCGGCCAGTAATTTGCCGAAACGCTGTTGCTGACGCTTTTGCTGGAGCTGATTGGTGCGGAAAATCGCCTTCAAATCGTCCAGTGCGTGGGCAAAATCGTCGTTGATGATCAGGTAGTCGTAGTCGACGTAGTGGCTCATTTCGCTGACGGCTTCACGCATACGACCTTCGATGATCTCGTCACTGTCCTGGCCACGGTTGGTCAGGCGCTGGTGCAAGGCTTCCAGCGAAGGCGGCAGGATGAAGATCGAGCGCGCCTGGGGCATCAGCTTGCGGACTTGCTCGGCGCCCTGCCAGTCGATTTCCAGGATCAGGTCGTGGCCTTCATCCAGGGTCTGCTGCAGGTGGCTTTGCGACGTGCCGTAAAGGTTACCGAACACTTCGGCACGCTCCAGGAAGTCGCCGTGCTCGATCATCTTGACGAACTCGGTGCGCTCTACGAAGTGATAGTGCACGCCGTTGACCTCACCCGGGCGCATGGCGCGGGTGGTGTGGGAGACCGAGATGCGGATCTGCTCGTCAGCGTCGGTCAGGGCCTTGACCAGGCTGCTTTTGCCCGCGCCAGAAGGGGCGGAAATGATGTACAGGGTGCCGGTGCTGTGGGTCATGGAGGTTGCCTTACTCAATATTCTGTACTTGTTCGCGCATCTGCTCGATCAACACTTTGAGGTTGACCGCAGCCGTGGTGCTGCGCGGGTCGAACGCCTTGGAGCCCAGTGTATTGGCTTCGCGGTTGAGTTCCTGCATCAGGAAGTCCAGGCGCCGACCGGCGGCACCGCCGGACTTGAGCACGCGGCGCACTTCGAGGATGTGGGTGCTCAGGCGGTCGAGTTCTTCGGCGACGTCGCTCTTTTGCGCGAGCAGAACCATTTCCTGTTCCAGGCGCGTCGGGTCGAGGTCGGCCTTCATGTCGGTGAAGCGGTCGAGCACCTTCTGGCGCTGGGTGGCGAGCATCTGCGGGACCAGTTCTCGCAGCGTGACCACGTCTTCTTCAATGGCGGTCAGGCGCTCGCTGATCAAGCGCGCCAGTTCGGCACCCTCGCGCTCGCGGCCGGCTTTCAGCTCCTTGAGGCCTTGGTTGAACAGGGCGAGGGCTTCGGCGTTAAGGGCTTGCGGGTCGGTGGCATCGGCCACCAGTACACCGGGCCAGGCCAGCACTTCCAGCGGGTTGAGCGCGGCCGGCTGCTTGATCAGGCCGGCGATAGTTTCGGCGGCGGCGACCAGTTGCGCGGCGCGGTCGCGGTCAATCTGCAAAGCTTTGCCGGTGGTTTCTTCGGTAAACCGCAGGGTGCATTCCAGCTTGCCGCGGGATATACCCTGGCGCAGCGCTTCACGCACGGCGCCTTCGAGATCGCGGAACGACTCCGGCAGGCGCAGGTGCGGCTCCAGGTAACGGCTGTTGACCGAGCGCAGTTCCCAGCTCAGGGTGCCTTGGACGCCGGCTTTTTCGACGCGGGCGAAGGCGGTCATGCTGTGCACCATGGAGGTACCTCGCGTTGCAGCCCGCAAACACGGGCTGATGATTAAGAAGGCGCAGGATTGTAGCGCAGTGGGGCGGACACGCCCAAACCCGAGCATTCGTAACCGAATTTTTTAGCAGTGCCCCGAAACGGCTCGCGGCTCTATAATGCTCGGCAGTTTTTCGTCCTCAGTACAGGTGTCTCCCTATGAAACGTCCAAGTGGTCGCGCTGCCGATCAGCTCCGCTCGATCCGCATCACCCGCAACTACACCAAACACGCCGAGGGTTCTGTACTGGTCGAGTTTGGCGATACCAAGGTCATCTGCACCGTCAGCGTCGAAAACGGCGTGCCGCGTTTCCTCAAAGGCCAGGGCCAGGGTTGGTTGACCGCCGAGTACGGCATGCTGCCGCGCGCCACAGGCGAGCGTAACCAGCGTGAAGCCAGCCGCGGCAAGCAAGGCGGCCGTACCCTGGAAATCCAGCGCCTGATCGGCCGCTCCCTGCGCGCAGCCCTGGACATGTCCAAGCTGGGCGACGTGACCCTGTACGTCGACTGCGACGTGATCCAGGCCGACGGCGGTACCCGTACTGCGTCCATCACCGGCGCCATGGTGGCCCTGGTTGATGCACTCAAAGTGATCAAGAAGCGTGGGGGCCTGAAAGGCGGTGACCCGCTCAAGCAAATGATCGCCGCTGTGTCGGTGGGCATGTATCAGGGCGAGCCAGTGCTGGACCTGGACTACCTGGAAGACTCGGCTGCCGAGACCGACCTGAACGTGGTCATGACCAGCACCGGTGGTTTCATCGAAGTACAGGGCACCGCCGAAGGCGCGCCATTCCAGCCGGCCGAGTTGAACGCCATGCTGGCCCTGGCCCAGAAAGGCATGACTGAAATCTTCGAGCTTCAGAACGCCGCACTGGCTGACTGAGCCCGCCTCAAGGAGAAGCGCCATGAATGACAACCAGGAACTTGTGCCGATGCCTTCCTACGAAGCGCGGCAGGGGGCGATGTTGTGCCATCTCGCGGCCTTTCTCGGGTTTGTGTTCCCCTTCGGCAGTGTCGTGGGCCCGCTGATCCTGTGGCAGATGAAGAAGGAAAAGGATGCGTTCATTGATGACCAGGGTAAGGAAGCCTTGAACTTCCAGATCACCGTGGCCATCGCCTGGATAGCCTGCATCGTACTGGCGTTCACGATAGTTGGGTTTTTCCTGATGTTTGCCCTGGCGATCGCCACGATCGTGCTGACCATCATCGGCAGCATCAAGGCCAACAAAGGGATCGCCTATCGCTACCCGTTGACCTGGCGTGTGATCAAATAATGAGCACCCACAAAAAAACCGACAGCGATGTCGGTTTTTTTGTGCCCGGAAAAAGACCTCAGATGGTCAGTGTCCAGTCGTAGTCCACGATCAGCGGCGCGTGCTGCGAGAAGCGTGGCTGGCGCGGCAGGCGTGCACTGCGCACGAACCGGCGCAGACCTGGAGTCAGCAACTGGTAGTCGAAACGCCAGCCCAGGTTGAGCATCTCAGCCTGTTCGTTGTCCGGCCACCAGCTGTACTGGTCGCCTTCGCGGCTGACTTCCCGCAGGGCATCTACATAGCCCATGTTGCCGACAATCTCGTCCATCCAGGCGCGTTCCGGCGCCAGGAAGCCCGGGGATTGCTGGCTGTCGCGCCAGTTCTTGATATCCAGCTTCTGTTGCGCCACGTACAGCGAGCCACAATAAATGTACTCGCGACGTTTGCGTCGCTGTTTATCCAGGTAACGGGCGAAATCGTCCATTAGCTTGAACTTCTGGTTCAAGTCTTCATCGCCGTTCTGCCCCGAAGGGAGCAGCAAGGTCGCGATGCTGACCTTATCGAAATCGGCTTGCAGGTAGCGCCCGTAGCGGTCGGCTGTCTCGAAGCCGAGGCCGCTGATGACCGCCTTGGGTTGCAACCGCGAATACAAAGCCACGCCACCTTGGGTGGGCACTTCGGCATCGCAGGCATAAAGGAAGTAGCCATCCAGTTGGAAGGCTGGGTCGTCCAGTTCAAAGGCGGAGGCACGGGTATCCTGCAGGCAGATGACGTCGGCATTCTGGGCTTGCAGCCAACTGAGCAAACCACGCTCGACTGCAGCCTGAATACCATTAACGTTCACACTGATGATCCGCATAAATGGCCCCAAAAATCGCGTGCGTGTATGATACACGCCGTCCACCCAATTAGCTAAATCCGTGGTATCTGAGGCTTTTTTCATGCAGGCGTATCAACGCGATTTCATTCGTTTTGCTATCGATCGCGGCGTTTTGCGCTTCGGTGAGTTCACTCTGAAGTCCGGGCGCACCAGCCCGTATTTCTTCAATGCAGGCTTGTTCAACTCGGGTTCGGCCCTGGCCCAACTGGGTCGTTTCTACGCGGCAGCCATCGTTGAAAGCGGTATTTCCTTCGACGTGCTGTTCGGTCCAGCCTACAAGGGTATCCCCCTGGCAGCGGCAACAGCCGTGGCTTTGGCTGAGCATCATGGCCAGGACCTGCCATGGTGTTTCAACCGCAAAGAGGCCAAGGCCCACGGCGAAGGCGGCAGTCTGGTCGGGGCTCCGCTCAAGGGCGAAGTGCTGATCATCGATGACGTGATCACGGCCGGTACCGCGATCCGTGAAGTGATGCAGATCATCGCTTCCCAGGACGGCGCCAAGGCTGCCGGCGTGCTGATCGCGCTGAACCGTCAGGAGCGTGGCAACGGTGAATTGTCTGCGATCCAGGAAGTGGAGCGCGATTTTGGCATTCCTGTAGTGAGTATCGTGTCGCTGAACCAGGTGCTGCAGTTCCTGGAAGATGACCCGCAGCTCAAGCAACATTTGCCGGCGGTGAAGGCGTATCGCGAGCAGTTCGACGTCTGACACCGATCCCCTGTGGGAGCGGGCTTGCCCGCGATAGCGATGTATCAGGCGATAGAATTGTTGAATGTTCCGCCGTCATCGCAGGCAAGCCAGCTCCCACATTTGGACCGAGTACAAACAAAAAGGCCCCGCTCAATCAGATTGAGCAGGGCCTTTTCGTTTGTAGCCGTTAAGGCCGCTTGCGGTTACTGATCAGCGTGCCCATGCCGGTATCCGTGAAGATCTCCAGCAGTACCGCATTCGGTACCCGGCCATCGATGATCAGCGAGCTGCCAACGCCGCCTTGCACCGCTTCCAGCGCACAGCGGATCTTCGGCAACATGCCGCCGTAGATGGTGCCGTCGGCGATCAGCTCGTCCACTTGTTGCGTGGTCAGGCCGGTCAACACCTTGCCTTCCTTGTCCATCAGGCCGGCGATGTTGGTCAGCAGCATCAGCTTTTCAGCTTTCAGCGCCTCGGCCACCTTGCCGGCCACCAGGTCGGCGTTGATGTTGTAGGACTCGCCATTGGCACCCACGCCGATCGGCGCGATCACCGGAATGAAGTCGCCTTTCACCAGCAGGTTCAGCAGGTCGGTGTTCACGCCAACCACTTCGCCCACTTGGCCGATGTCGATGATTTCCGGCTGCGTCATCTCTGGCGTCTGACGGGTCACGGTCAGTTTTTTCGCACGGATCAGCTCCGCGTCCTTGCCGGTCAGGCCGATGGCGCTGCCGCCATGACGGTTGATCAGGTTGACGATGTCCTTGTTGACCTGGCCGCCGAGGACCATCTCCACCACGTCCATGGTCTGCGCGTCAGTGACGCGCATGCCATCGATGAAGTGACTCTCGATCGACAAGCGCTTGAGCAGGTCGCCGATTTGCGGGCCGCCGCCGTGCACTACGACCGGGTTGATCCCCACGGCTTTCATCAACACGATGTCGCGGGCAAAGCCGGTTTTCAGCTCGTCGCTTTCCATGGCATTGCCGCCGTACTTGATCACCAGCGTCTTGCCGACATAGCGTCGGATGTAAGGCAACGCTTCGGACAGGACCTTGGCAGTGTTGGCAGCGGCTTCGCGTTCGAGGGTCATTCAGGGCTCCGGTAAAAAATCAGAACGGTAATTGGAGATCAGGGGCAACACGTTTCAACTGGGCGTGGAACACGTCCTTGATGCGCTGCAACTCAGCCTCGGTATCCGCCTCGAAACGCAGGACCAGCACCGGTGTGGTGTTGGACGCGCGAACCAGGCCCCAGCCTTTGGCGTAATCGACTCGCACACCATCAATGGTGGTCAGGTTGGCGCCTTCGCCCCATTGCGCATCGTGCAGTGCGTCAATGATGCTGAATTTGCTCTCCTCGGTCACATGGATATTGATCTCTGGCGTAGAAATATCGTTCGGGAAGGTCTGGAACAACTCTTCGGCGGTGGATTTTTCCTTGCTGAGGATCTCCAGCAGGCGCGCAGCGCTGTAAATCCCGTCGTCAAAGCCGAACCAGCGCTCCTTGAAGAACACGTGGCCGCTCATTTCGCCGGCCAACAGCGCGCCGGTTTCCTTCATTTTCTTTTTGATCAACGAGTGACCGGTCTTCCACATTAGCGGGCGACCGCCATATTCCTTGATCAGAGGCGTGAGGCGGCGGGTGCACTTTACGTCGAAGATGATCTCGGCGTTGGCATTGCGCGCCACCACGTCGCGGGCAAACAGCATCAGCAGGCGATCGGGGAACACGATCTCGCCGGTTTCGGTCACCACGCCGACGCGGTCGCCGTCACCGTCAAAGGCCAGGCCGACGTCAGCTCCGGTTTCCTTGACCTTGGCGATCAGGTCCACCAGGTTTTCCGGCTTGCCTGGGTCCGGGTGGTGGTTGGGGAAGTTGCCGTCGACCTCGCAGAACAACGGAATCACTTCGCAGTTCAAGGCTTCGAGCAGTTGCGGGGCGATCACGCCAGCCGCGCCGTTGCCGCAATCCACCACCACTTTGAGGCGGCGCGCGAGTTTGACGTCACGGGTGATTTCATCAGAGTAGCGTTGCAAGATGTCGACTTTGGTGATGGTGCCCTTGCCGCTGGTCAGATCGTTGTTTTTCAGGCGGTCGTGCAGGGCCTGGATCTGTTCGTTGGCCAGGGTGTCGCCAGCGATGACGATCTTGAAGCCGTTGTAGTCCGACGGGTTGTGGCTACCGGTGAGCATCACCCCGGACTTGCCGGCCAATACGTTGGCGGCGTAGTACAGCGCGGGCGTTGGCACCAGGCCCACGTCGCTGACATGGCAACCGCTATCGGCCAGGCCCTGGATCAGTTGCTCCACCAGCTCCGGGCCGGACAGGCGACCGTCACGGCCGACCGAAACGTTGGGTTCATCCTGGGCCAGGCTCTGGGAGCCGATGGCGCGGCCAATCCAGTAGGCGGTTTCGGCCGTCAGGGTCTTGGGCACCACGCCACGGATGTCATAGGCGCGAAAGATACTGTCGGGGAAGGCTGGGGCTACGCGGGCTGCGGTACTCATCGCGGGGGGAAACTCCATCTGAAGGGGGCAAAGCTGGCCTTAATGTGGCTGACCGGCAGGCTCAAACTGAAGGGTATGACGGTGTTTTCGGCAGAGAGTTCGTGGTGCAAAAATGCCATCGGAGCGCTGGCCCCGTGTTTATGCTTGCGTAATGCTTTGATTTCTATCGAGAAATCTCGCTGATAAAATCCGCGCATTCTTCGTCCTGAAAAGCCTTGCGGTGGCGTCGGGCCGGGCAGCGGCGCCCGGCCAGATTCAGCTTAGTCAGTGACTGCCGGAATGCCCAAAACCGCCTGCGCCGCGTTGGGTTTCGTCGAATTCCTGTACCAGTTCGAAGTGTGCCTGCACCACAGGCACCAGCACCAACTGGGCAATACGCTCGCCGACGGCGATGTTGAAGGCGGTCTGGCCACGGTTCCAGCACGACACCATCAGTTCGCCCTGGTAGTCCGAGTCGATCAGGCCGACCAGGTTGCCCAGCACGATGCCGTGTTTGTGGCCCAGGCCGGAGCGCGGCAGGATCAGCGCTGCCAGGCCAGGGTCGCCCACGTAGATCGACAGGCCGGTCGGAATCAGGATGGTCTGGCCCGGCTCAAGGACGGTGTCTTCCTTGAGCATGGCGCGCAGGTCGAGGCCGGCGGAGCCTGGGGTGGCGTAGGCCGGCAGTGGGAATTCGTTGCCGATGCGTGGGTCGAGGATCTTGGCTTGCAAAGCGTGCATGGAAATTAAACCTGGTTCAGCCGTTGGGCGATAAAAGAGATCAGTTGGCGGGCAATCTTGCCCTTGCTGGTCTGGGCGAAAAGGGTGGCGTGCAAGTCGCGGTCGATCACGCTGCAGGCGTTTTCCTCGCTGTTGAAGCCGATGCTCGGGTTGGCGACATCGTTGGCAACGATCAGGTCGAGGTTTTTGTCTTTCAATTTGCGTGCGGCGTAGTCCAGCAAATGCTCGGTCTCGGCGGCGAAGCCGACGCTGAACGGGCGGTCCGGGCGCGTGGCGATGGTGGCCAGGATGTCTGGGTTGCGCACCATTTGCAGGAGCAGGCCGTCGCCGCTTGTGGGGTCTTTCTTGAGCTTTTGCGGGGCGACCACTTCCGGGCGGTAGTCCGCCACCGCTGCCGAGGCGATGAACAGGTCGCACGGAATGGCCGCCTCACAGGCCGCCAACATGTCCCGGGCGCTGACTACGTCGATGCGCGTGACCCGATCCGGGGTCGGTAAATGCACCGGGCCGGTGATCAGGGTGACGCGTGCGCCTGCCTCGACCGCCGCTTCAGCCAAAGCAAAGCCCATTTTTCCTGAGCTATGGTTGGTGATGTAGCGCACCGGGTCGATGTTTTCCTGGGTCGGGCCAGCGGTGATCAACACGTGCTTGCCGGTCAGGGCCAGGTGCTGGAAGCACTCGGCCGCACACAGCGCCAGGTCGGTGGCTTCGAGCATGCGGCCCATGCCGACGTCGCCGCAGGCCTGGCTGCCGGACGCCGGGCCGAACACCTTGAGGCCACGGCTTTGCAGGAGCTGGGTGTTGGCCTGGGTCGCCGGGTCGCGCCACATGGCCTGGTTCATAGCCGGGGCGATGGCGACGGTGGCGTCGGTGGCCAATACCAGGGTGGTCAGCAGGTCATCGGCGATGCCTTGGGCCAAGCGGGCGATCAGGTCGGCGGTGGCCGGGGCGATCAGCACCAGGTCGGCCCATTTGGCCAGCTCGATATGGCCCATGGCGGCTTCGGCTGCCGGGTCCAACAGGTCCAGGTGAACCGGGTGGCCGGAGAGCGCCTGCATGGTCAGTGGGGTGATGAACTCACTGCCACCGCGGGTCATGACCACGCGCACTTCGGCGCCTTGGTCCAGGAGCCTGCGAACCAGTTCTGCGCTCTTGTAGGCGGCAATGCCGCCGCCAACGCCGAGAACGATGCGTTTCCGATACAGACGCTGCATTGGTTTGCCTTTCCAGTTCAGTGATGCCAGTTCAGTGACGCCTGCGATGCCCCCTCCCCAGGGGAAATCACATGCAAAAAAGAGGGCCTACGATAACACAGCGTCCGCTGGGCAACAGCGGCGTACATGCCACGGCGCGTATGGAGAGGGAGGTGGAATGAGTATTCGCGATTGGCCGGTGGCAGAGCGGCCCCGGGAAAAGCTTTTGGAAGGGGGCGCGGCGAGCCTGTCGGATGCCGAACTGCTCGCGATATTCCTGCGTACCGGGGTATCCGGTCGCAGCGCGGTGGACCTGGCGCGCCACCTGTTGGCGCAATTTGGTGGTTTGCGCCCGTTGCTGGAGGCCAGCCAGGCGCTGTTCAGCCAGCAATTGGGGTTGGGGCCGGCGAAGTTCGCCCAGTTGCAGGCGGTGCTGGAAATGGCCCGTCGCCACATGGCCGAGCGCCTGCGCAAAGACTCGGTGCTGGAAAGCCCGGTGGCCGTGCGTGATTACCTCAAGGCGTTGTTGCGCCATGAGCCTCATGAGACCTTCGGGTGTCTGTTTCTCGATTCAAAGCACCGGGTGCTGGGTTTCGAGGCGTTGTCCCAGGGCACCATCGATGCGGCGATGGTCTACCCCCGGCAAGTGGTCAAGCGCGCCCTGGCGTACAACGCGGCAGCACTGATCCTGTGCCACAACCATCCTTCGGGCAGCCTTGAACCGAGTGCGGCTGATCGAAAATTGACCAAGCTGCTGCAAAAAGCCTTGGAAGTGGTGGATGTGCGGGTGCTGGATCACATCATCGTGGGGGATGGCGACCCGTTGTCGATGGCGGAGTATGGGTGGATGTAAGCCCGCCCCATCGGGGCGGGCCGGGTGCTCAGGGCTTGACGCTGACCTTCGAAAAATCCTGGCGCCCGAATGGGCTCACTTGGTAGCCCTCGACACTCTTGCGGGCCAGGGCAAACGCGGTGGGGTGTGCGAGCGGCAACCACAGCGCCTGTTGTTGGATCTGCGCCTGGGCCTGCTGGTAGAGCTTGCTGCGCACGCCTTGCTCGCTGGTGGTCTTGCCGGCACTGATCAGCTTGTCCAGTGCGGGGTCGCAGTAGCGCGCGAAGTTGGTGCCGGATTTCACCGCTGCGCAGGAGAACTGCGGGGTCAGGAAGTTATCCGGGTCGCCGTTGTCGCCGGCCCAGCCCATGAACAGCAGGTCGTGCTCGCCGGCCTTGGCGCGGCGGATCAGCTCGCCCCATTCGATCACGCGGATCTCGGCCTGGATGCCGACCTTGGCCAGGTCAGCCTGTAACAGCTGTGCGCCAAGGTTCGGGTTAGGGTTCAGCAGGCTGCCGGTGGGACGGGTCCAGATAGTGGTCTTGAAACCGTCCTTGAGCCCGGCGCGGTCCAGCAGTGCCTTGGCCTTGGCGAGGTCCTGTGGATAACCCGGCAGGTCCTTGGCGTAGCTCCATGTGTTAGGCGGGTAGGGGCCGTTGGCGGCTTCGGCGGTGCCTTCAAATACGGCCTTGAGGTAGCTGTTCTTGTCGAACGCCAGATTGATCGCCTGGCGCACTTCCGGCTTGTCCAAGGGTGGGTGCTGGCTGTTGATAGCCACGAAGGCGGTCATGAAGGCCGCCGTTTTCTCCACTTTCAGCGCCGGGTCTTTTTCGGCTTCGCCCACATCCAGTGGCTTGGGTGACAGGGCAATCTGGCACTCGTCGCGATGCAATTTCTGCAGGCGCACGTTGGCGTCGGGAGTGATGGCGAAGATCAAGTTATCCACAGACGGTTTGCCGGCAAAGTAATCCGGGTTGGCCTTGTAGCGCACCACGGCATCTTTCTGGAACCGGCTGAAGATGAACGGCCCAGTGCCGATCGGCTGGCTGTTGAGCTTCTCCGGCGTGCCCGCCTTGAGCAATTTGTCGGCGTATTCCGCCGGGTAGATCGAGGCAAAACCCATGCTGAGGGCGGCGATGAAGGTGGAGTCGGCGTGATCCAGGGTGAAGCGCACGGTCAGCGGGTCGAGGGCGTCGATTTTCTTGACCAGCGTTGGCAGTTGCAACGATTGCGCATGGGGGAAGCCACTCTGGGCGATCTTGTGCCAGGGGTTGGCCGGGTCAAGCATGCGCTCGAAGCTGAAGCGCACGTCTTCGGCGGTCAGGGTGCGGCTGGGGGTGAAGTATTCGGTGCGGTGGAATTTCACATTCGGGTGCAGCTTGAAGGTATAGGTCAGGCCATCTGGCGAGACTTCCCAGCTGTCCGCCAGGCTGGGCACCAATTTGCCGCTGGCCGCGTCGTAGTCCACCAGGCGGTTCATCAGCACATCGGCCGAGGCGTTGGTGGTGGTCAGCGAGTTGTATTGCACCACATCGAACCCTTCGGGGCTGGCCTCGGTGCAGACGCTCAAGTTACTGGCGGCAGAGGCCAGCGGCGCGATAAAGAGAGGGGCGAGCAATAGCGGTAGGGCAGCGAGGCGCATGTTCGGTTTCCTTTGCAGATCGAAGGCCCATCTGCGAGTGCAGTCTGGAAAAGTCCTACCGTAGTGGTCTGATTGGTAAATGACTAGCCCATTTTTGCCTGTGCTTTTGCCCCAAATGCTGTTTTGATGGCACCTCAGCGCGTTTTGCCGAGCACTTCATCGTGCGCGCGGGCGCTGTAAATCATTCTGTGCGACGAGCGGTCGGCTGTGACAGCGGCCCCTCCTGGCAACGGTTCAGGCGTCTGCCGCCAAGATTTACGCCAGTAAAAACACTCGGGCTGTTGTTGCACCTGGGGCTTTCTGGTATAAAGCAGCGCTCTTTTCTAGGGGCCCGGTTCCTTCGCTTGTAGGTGTAGCCGGTAAGACCCTAAAGAAACGCGGCGCCTGGCGCCAAATGACTGAGAGATTAAGCGGCCAACCCATGCCGGGTTGGGCATGTGGTTTTAGAGGGCTGAGGCATGTCGAGAGTCTGTCAAGTTACCGGTAAGGGTCCGGTGACTGGGAATAACATTTCCCACGCAAATAACAAAACCCGTCGTCGTTTCCTGCCGAACCTGCAGCATCACCGCTTCTGGGTTGAAGAAGAGAAACGTTTCGTCCGTCTGCGCGTATCTGCTAAAGGCATGCGCATCATCGACAAGCGTGGCATCACTGTCGTGCTGGCTGAATTGCGCCGCGCTGGCACAATCTAAGGAGCTATATCATGCGTGAATTGATTCGAATGATCTCTAGCGCCGGTACTGGTCACTTCTACACTACCGACAAGAACAAGCGTACTACCCCGGACAAGCTCGAAAAGAAAATGTTCGACCCGCGCGTTCGCAAGCACGTGATCTACAAAGAAGGCAAAATCAAGTAATTGATTTTCCTCCTTGTGAAAAAAAGCCCGTATCTCACGATCCGGGCTTTTTTTTGCCTGCGATTTGCCGGTCAGGCTTTCTGTTCGAACACCACGTAGATCTTGCGGCACGGCTCCAGCACTTCCCAGGTGCCGCTGAACCCTGCGGGAATCACGAAGCGGTCACCGGCGCGCAAGGTCTTGGCGTTGCCATCGGCATCACGCAGTACTGAAACGCCTTGCACAATCTCGCAGTATTCATGCTCGGTGTAGTTGACTTTCCACTGCCCGACTTCACCTTCCCACACGCCCGCGCTCATCTGGCCGCAGGGACTGTTGTAGTGGTTGTAGATCGTTTGCTCGGGATCACCCTTGAGGATTTTTTCGGCGGCAGGGCGGTAGCGCTCGGCGGCGGTCTTGGCTTGGCTGAAGTCGACGATGTCCTGGATGCTCATGTGCGTGTCCCGTCTGGCCTGCGGTTGGAGAGCCCAAAGTCTATGTTTATTAAAATGAACATCGCAAGGGTGTTTACTGGCGTTATGTCAAATATATTGAAACATCCCCGGCCGCTGGTTTAGGGTGGCAGTTGCCTTGCGCCGAACCATTGGCTGGCGGGCAAGAATTCTTTGAGGCTGCCGTGGGACATCCCCTGGCCCTTGTATTCAATAAGAGGAGGACACTCGCATGACCACCCTGACCCGTGCCGACTGGGAACAACGCGCCAAGGATCTGAAGATCGAAGGCCGCGCCTACATCAATGGCGAGTACACCGCCGCCGTTTCCGGTGACACCTTCGAATGCATCAGCCCGGTCGACGGCCGCCTGCTGGCTACCGTTGCCAGTTGTGACGCCGCCGACGCCCAGCGCGCCGTCGAAAACGCCCGCGCCACCTTCAATTCCGGTGTGTGGTCGCGCCTGGCGCCGGCCAAACGCAAATCCGCCATGCTGCGTTTCGCAGCCTTGCTCAAGGCCAATGCCGAAGAGCTGGCGCTGCTCGAAACCCTGGATATGGGCAAGCCAATCAGCGACTCCCTGAACATCGACGTACCCGGCGCGGCGAATGCCCTGAGCTGGAGCGGCGAGGCCATCGACAAGATCTACGACGAAGTTGCCGCCACTCCGCACGACCAACTGGGTCTGGTGACTCGTGAGCCGGTTGGTGTGGTCGGCGCGATCGTGCCGTGGAACTTCCCGCTGATGATGGCCTGCTGGAAGCTTGGCCCGGCGCTGTCCACCGGTAACTCGGTGATCCTCAAGCCGTCCGAAAAGTCCCCGCTGACTGCCATCCGCATCGCGGCCCTGGCCGTTGAAGCCGGTATTCCAAAAGGTGTGTTCAACGTGCTGCCAGGTTATGGCCACACGGTCGGCAACGCGCTGGCGCTGCACATGGACGTCGACACCTTGGTGTTCACCGGTTCGACCAAGATCGCCAAGCAACTGTTGATCCGCTCCGGCGAATCGAACATGAAGCGCGTATGGCTGGAAGCCGGTGGCAAGAGCCCGAACATTGTGTTTGCCGATGCGCCCGACCTGCAAGCCGCCGCCGAATCCGCCGCCGGTGCCATCGCCTTCAACCAGGGCGAAGTCTGCACCGCCGGTTCGCGCCTGCTGGTCGAGCGCTCCATCAAGGACACATTCCTGCCGCTGGTGATCGAAGCCCTCAAGGGCTGGAAGCCTGGCAACCCACTGGACCCAGCCACCAACGTCGGCGCACTGGTGGACACCCAGCAGATGAACACCGTGCTGTCCTACATCGAAGCCGGCCATGCCGATGGCGCCAAGTTGGTCGCCGGTGGCAAGCGCACGCTGGAAGAAACCGGCGGCACTTATGTGGAACCGACGATTTTCGACGGCGTGACCAACGCCATGAAGATCGCTAAGGAAGAGATCTTCGGCCCGGTCCTGTCGGTGATCACCTTCGACAGCGCCGAAGAAGCGGTTGCCATCGCCAATGACACCATCTACGGCCTGGCCGCAGCCGTATGGACAGCCGATATCTCCAAGGCGCACCTCACCGCCAAAGCCCTGCGCGCCGGTAGTGTGTGGGTCAACCAGTACGATGGCGGCGACATGACCGCGCCGTTTGGTGGCTTCAAGCAATCGGGCAACGGTCGCGACAAGTCGCTGCATGCGTTCGACAAGTACACCGAGCTGAAGGCGACCTGGATCAAGCTCTAAGCAATACCGCTGATCCCTGTAGGAGCGAGCTTGCTCGCGAAGAACTAGAAGGCGCCGCGTTTATCCAGGATAGGCGCGTCATCGTTAACGTTTTTCGCGAGCAAGCTCGCTCCTACAGTTCGTTTTGCACTCCCTGAAAATTATCCACAGGAGCGTGGACATGCGTTGGGCGACTTATTTCGCCGTCCTGGCCTCGGTACTCAGCGTCGGCCTGGCCCTGGGCGTCAGCATGCCGCTGGTGTCCCTGCGCCTCGAAAGCTGGGGCTACGGCAGTTTCGCCATCGGCGTGATGGCAGCCATGCCGGCCTTTGGCGTACTGCTCGGCGCGAAGGTCTCCAGTCGCATGGCCTCATGGCTGGGCACCGCCAACCTCATGCGCCTGTGCCTGTGGGCGGGCGCGGTGTCCATCGGCTTGCTGGCGATCCTGCCCAGTTACCCGGTCTGGTTGGTGCTGCGCCTGATGATCGGAGTGATTCTGACCATCGTGTTTATCCTCGGCGAAAGCTGGATCAACCAGTTGGTTGTGGAGCAGTGGCGCGGCCGGCTGGTGGCGCTGTATGGCTGCAGTTATGCCTTGAGCCAACTGTCAGGCCCGTTGCTGCTGGGCTTGATCGGCACCGATCATGACTACGGTTTCTGGGTGGGCGTGGGCTTGTTGGTGGTGGCGCCATTGCTGTTGCTGGGGCGATCCGGCGCGCCCACCGCCGAGTCCTTCAGTGTGACTTTCGCCGACCTGTGGCGCTTCTGCCTGAGCCTGCCGGCGATTGCCTGGGCAGTGGCGTTATTCGCCGCCTTCGAGGCGATGATTCTGACGTTGTTGCCGGTGTATTGCCTGCAACAAGGCTTCACCGCCGAAATCGCCCTGGCCATGGTCAGCACAGTGGTGGTCGGCGATGCGCTGCTGCAGTTGCCCATCGGGGCATTGGCCGACTACCTGCCGCGACGCACGCTGTTCCTGAGCTGTGCGGTGTTGTTGCTGGTGTCGAGCCTGGCAATTCCACTGCTGATGCACACGCTGTTGATCTGGCCGATCTGGGTGTTGTTCGGCGCGAGTGCCGGAGGGTTGTTCACCCTGTCGTTGATCCTGATCGGCGAGCGTTACCGCGACGATGCGCTGGTGCGCGCCAATGCCCATGTGGCGCAGTTGTGGGGGATCGGTTGCCTGATCGGTCCGCTGGTGGCCGGCGCTGGGAGCCAGTGGATCAGCGGGCATGCGTTGCCGTTGCTGATGGCGGCTGGTGCGCTTGGGCTTGTGCTGTTGTTGCTGCGCCAGGGAGCATTCGGCGCAGCACAGCCGGTGTAGGAGCGAGCTTGCTCGCGAAGAACTCAAGGACGCCGCGGTAAACCAGACGGCAGGCGTTATCGTTAACGTTTTTCGCGAGCGAGCTCGCTCCTACAACATGCGCTCCAGGCCGACGCTGGTAGCGAACCAGGCATTGAATCGTCGCCACCAACTGCCCGGCTCACGGGTCAGGGTGTGCAGTTGGCCGTTGTCTTCGGTCACCCACACGACTTGGCCGTCCTGCAGTTTCGCTTCATAGCTCAAGGGCGGCGCCATGCCTTGCAGCGCCAGGTTGCGCACGTGCTCTGCCAGCTCGGGGCTGTCGACCAGCACACCCACTTCGGTGTTCCACAGCACCGAGCGCGGGTCGAAGTTGAATGAACCAATAAACGACTTCTCCCGATCAAAGATCATCGCCTTGCTGTGCAAGCTCGAATCTGAACCCCGGAAGGTGCCGCGACGA
Organism: Pseudomonas reactans; assembly: GCF_013387025.1. NCBI lineage: Bacteria > Pseudomonadati > Pseudomonadota > Gammaproteobacteria > Pseudomonadales > Pseudomonadaceae > Pseudomonas > Pseudomonas reactans. The sequence continues at coordinate 64,751 of NZ_JACAQP010000004.1, forward strand.
AACAGGTGTGGGCCGCTGCCACCACTGGGGTCGCCCGGTTGGCGGCGCAGCTCGTAGAGTTTCACGCCGTGCTCCAGCAGCGCTTTGCGATAGGGCGCATAACCGCCGTGCACGGCAGGCACGTCGGTGGCTTCCAGGGAATTGGTCAGCAGGCTCACCGACACACCGGCATCGGCGCGTCCGGTCAGGTACACCAGCCCCGGTTGCCCTGGCACGAAGTACGCCGAGATCATCATCAACTCGTGATTGACGCCTTCCAGCTCCGGCGCCAGTTGGGTGGTGAGCAGCAGTCGAGGATCCGGGTCGGCCTTGGCCAGCACCTTGCTCGGCGCGTCCCACAGCGCCTGGTTCCAGGCCCAGATCAGCTCACGGCGCCAGGTGTCCATGCGCGGCTGGGTCTGATAGGTGCGCAAGCGGTTGTACAGCGCGTGGTTCTGCTGGCGTGATTCGGCAAGGGACGCTTCCAGGCGCACGCGGGCGGCGGCCAGGTCGCCTTTGGAGGGCGTGTTGGAGACAAAGTCATCAATCGGCTTGCTCAGTGCGCTGTTCCAATACTGGTCGAAACTGTGGCCCAGCTGCTCGGCCACCGGGCCCACGCTGAGCATGTCGATGTCGGTGAAGTTCAGGTTGGGCTCGGCGTCGAAATACTCATCCCCCAGGTTGCGCCCGCCGACGATGGCCACGCTGTTGTCCGCCAGCCACAACTTGTTGTGCATGCGCCGATGTTGCAGCGACAGGTTGAACAGCCGGCCCATGGCCCGCGTAACGCCTGTGCTGCGCCCCAGGTGCAAGGGGTTGAACAGACGGATCTCGATCCTGGGATGGGCGGCAAGGGTGGCGATGATCTGGTCGAGGCCGTCGCTGGTGGTGTCGTCCAGCAGGATGCGCACGCGCACGCCGCGGTCGGCGGCCTTGAGCAGTTCGTCCACCAGCATGCGCGTGCTGATGCCGTCGTGCACGATGTAGTACTGCAGGTCGAGGCTGGTCTGGGCGTTGCGGATCAGCTCGGCGCGGGCCATGAACGCCTCGCTGCTGTTGGGCAGCAGGCGAAAGCCGGAGCGGCCTTGATACGGCGCGGCCTGCGCCTGGATCGAGCGGCCGAACGACGATTGCGCGGCGGGCAGGGCGTCGCTGGGGATGCGCGGAGTACTCACCGTCGTGCAGCCGCCCAGGGCCAGGGCTCCCAACAGGAAAAACGGTAATAGCCGTTGAATCATCAAGGGAGTTGCTTCCAGATCAGGGCGGTTGTCGGCATATGACGGCAAATTCCCGCGAAAGGTCAGTCGGCGGCCTCGGCCAGCATCTTGATGGCGGCAGCACCCACCTTGCGCACGGCTTCTTCAATCTGTGGCGTGGGCTTGGCACCGTAGTTCATGCGCAGGCAGTTCCGATACTTGCCCGACGCCGAAAAGATGCTGCCGACGGCCACCTGCACGCCTTGCTCAATCAGAATTCGGTTGAGTTTCAGCGTATCGAAGCCTTCCGGCAGTTCGACCCAGAGCATGAAACTGCCTTGGGGGCGACTGGCCCGGGTGCCTGCTGGGAAATAACGGCTGACCCAGTCGATCATCAAGTCACGATTGCGCTGGTATTGGGTGCGCATCCGCCGCAAATGCGGTTCGAAGTGGCCACCTTTTAGGAATTCGGCAATGGCGATCTGCGGTTGTGTCGCGGTGCAGCCGGTGCTGATGTATTTCATGTGCAGCACCCGCTCCAGATAGCGACCCGGCGCGACCCAACCGATGCGCAAGCCCGGCGCCAGGGTTTTCGAGAATGAGCTGCACAACAAGACACGGCCATCCTCATCGAAGGACTTGATGGTGCGCGGGCGTGGGTAGCTGTAGGCCAGCTCGCCATACACATCGTCCTCGATGATCGCCACGTCAAAGCGCTGGGCCAGGGTCAGCAGTGCCTTTTTACGTGCCTCGGGCATGATGTAGCCGAGGGGATTGTTGCAGTTGGGGGTCAGCTGGATGACCTTGATCGGCCACTGTTCCAGCGCCAATTCCAGGGCTTCGAGGCTGATGCCGGTGATGGGGTCGGTGGGGATTTCCAGGGCCTTCATGCCCAGGCCCTTGAGCGTCTGCATGGCGCCGTGGAAGCTCGGCGAGTCCACCGCAACGATGTCGCCAGGCTCGCAGATCGCATGGATGCTGGCGGACAGCGCCTCATGGCAGCCGGTGGTGATCACGATGTCCTCGGCCGTCAGTTGGCAGCCGGAATCCAGTGACAGTCGCGCGACCTGCTCGCGCAATTCCATACAGCCGAGAATATTGTCGTAATAAAGCCCCGGCAGATCCTGGCGGCGGCTCACGCGGGCCAGGCTGCGCAGTAGCGGCTTCAGAGTCGGCGACAAAACATCCGGCATGCCTCGCCCCATCTGTATGACATCTTTGCGCGGGACTGCGCGAACCAGCTCCAGTACCTGGTCCCACTGGGATATCTCCACGGGCCGCTGTGCCGGACGACCAACTTCGGGCAGGGCCGGCAACTCGCGGCCGACTGGCACGAAGTAGCCGGATTTCGGCTTCGGCATTGCCAGGCCGTTGTCTTCCAGCAAACGATAGGCCTGTTGCACGGTGCTCAGGCTGACCCCGTGTTCCACGCTTAAAGCCCGTACAGAAGGCAGCCGGTCTCCAGGGCGATAGAAGCCCTGTTCGATGCGGGTACCCAGCAATTCGGCGAGGTTCATGTACAGGGTCATGGCGGTCGCTCCCGAGAAACCATTACAGATAGCTCGAAAATACAGGATTCAGCCGCCGATAGGCAGTATCTGTATGGATTTAATAAAGTCGGGTTGAATCTGTAATGGTTTTCGCCCTGCGCCCATCCTTGTCACTCAAGGCAACAAGGCAAATGAGGGGCAGCAAAATGAACGGCATGAGCGATGTGCGGCTGGCGCTACACGGTCAGGAACTGCAGGCAGGGCAAGAGCGGGCGACGGCGCCGCGCGATATCAGCCGCTGGGGTCTGTTCTGGCACCGTCGTCACACGCGCAAGGCATTGCTGCATCTGACTCGCGAACAACTGCGCGATGTCGGGTTGACCGCCGAACAGGCGCGCCAGGAAGGTCTGAAACCCTTCTGGCGCGACTGAATCACACCAGCTCTTTGAGGCGATGCCACAGCATCCCCAACGCCAACAGCGGCGAGCGCAGGTGCTTGCCGCCGGGGAAGGTGATGTGCGGCACCTGGGCGAACAGGTCGAAGCGCCCCTGTTGCTGGCCACTGATGGCTTCGGCCAGCAACTTGCCCGCCAGGTGGGTGGCGTTGAGGCCATGGCCGGCGTAGGCCTGGGCGTAATACACGTTGGGTTGGTCGGCCAGGCGGCCAATCTGCGGCAAGCGGTTGGCGCCGATGCCGATCATGCCGCCCCATTGATAATCGATTTTAACGTCAGCCAATTGCGGGAAAACCTGGAGCATTTTCGGACGCATGTAGGCGCCGATGTCCTTCGGATCGCGCCCGGAGTAGTGACAGGCGCCACCGAACAGCAGGCGACGGTCGGCGGACAGCCGGAAGTAATCCACGGTGACGCGCTGGTCGCACACCGCCATGTTCTGCGGCAGCAGGTGGGCGGCCTGCACTTCGCTCAACGGCTCGGTGGCGATGATGTAGCTGCCAGCGGGCAACACTTTGCCGCTCAGGTGTGGGTTGAGGCCATTGAGGTAAGCATTGCACGCCAGCACCAGGGTCTTGGCGCGCACGTTGCCCTGGGCGGTGTGCACGTTGACTTCGGGGCCGTAGTCGATACGGGTGACTTCAGACTGCTCGAACAGCTTGACGCCCAGTTGTTGCGCGGAGGCGGCTTCGCCAAGGGCCAGGTTCAGCGGGTGCAGGTGACCGGAACCCATGTCGATCATGCCGCCCACGTAGCGGTCCGAACCGATTACGCTGCTCATCTCGTTGGCTTGCAACAGGCGTACTTCGTGGCGATAACCCAGGCCACGCAGCTCTTCGGCGTCTTCGGCCAGGCCTTGCAGGTCGCGAGGCTTGTTGGCGAGGTCGCAGTAACCCCAGGTCAGGTCGCAGGGAATCTGGAAGCGTTCGACGCGCTCACGCACGATCTCCACGGCTTCCAGGCCCATCAGCTTCATCTGGCGCACGCCATCGGTGCCGATCACATTGGTGAACTGGTCCAGTCCGTGGCCGACGCCACGGATCAGCTGACCGCCGTTACGTCCGCTGGCGCCCCAGGCGATCTTGCGTGCCTCCAGCAGCACCACGCTGAACCCCCGCTCGGCCAGCTCCAACGCCGTGTTCAGCCCGGAAAAACCGCCGCCCACCACGCACACATCGGCTGTCACTTCGCCTGTCAGCACCGGGTAATCGGGTTGCGGCACGCTGCTGGCGGCGTAATAGGAAGTGGTGTGCCGGGCGCTGGCAGTCATGGGGAGCCTCCCTGTTTGGAAAATTTGACGCAGGATACAGCGGTCGGATGAAGCTGTCTGCGCAGGGCGTTTTGCGGCAGAATCCACGCCTATTCGCCGTTCGGTATGTGTTTCGATGAGTTGCAACAGTCAGAAAATCAGCGCGCTGCGTCGGCAGATTCCTTCGTTCGAGTGCGTCCCGGGTTGCCACGATTGCTGTGGGCCGGTGACCACATCGCCCGAGGAAATGTCGCGCCTGCCGCGCAAGACCGCCGCCGAGCAAGATGCGGCCATGGATGAACTGAACTGTGTGCACCTGGGCCCCAACGGCTGCACGGTCTACGACGAGCGACCGTTGATCTGCCGGCTGTTCGGCACCACCAAGACCTTGCCGTGCCCGAATGGGCGGCGACCGGTGGAGCTGATTCATCCGCGGGTGGAGAAACAGATCCATGAGTACATGGCGAGCACGCGGCAGGTTTTGGTTTAGCCCGCCCTTCAGTCCGGAATCGGCAGGTTAAGGCTCTCCTTCACCTCTTCCATCACGATATAGCTCTTGGACTCCCTTACATGAGGCAGCTTGAGCAGGATATCCCCCAGCAGTTTGCGGTACGACGCCATCTCGGAAATCCGTGCCTTTACCAGGTAATCGAAGTCGCCTGAGACCAAGTGACATTCCAGTACATGGGGCAGTTTCAGCACCGCGCGGCGGAACTCCTCAAAGGTGTCGCCAGACTTGTAATCCAGGCTGATCTCGACAAATACCAGCAAACTACCCTTCAAATGCTGCGGGTTGAGCCGCGCGTTGTAACCCATGATGATCCCTTCACGCTCCAGCCGGCGCACACGCTCGGTGCAGGGCGTAGTCGACAACCCAACCTTTTCCCCCAGCTCCGTGAACGAAATACGCCCATCGGTTTGCAGGATGCGCAGGATGTTGCGGTCGATCTTGTCCAGCTCTCGCTTGGTCTGGGTGTTGGTACGCATAGGGGATACGCCTCTGTGAAAAGGGTTTTTGCCGAGAATTGTCGCCAAATATAGGCAGTTATATAGTGAAATGCACTGGCAATTGTTTTTTAAACTGCGCCCATCATTGCTCGAATAACACACGTCAGCGGCCATGCCCGCGATGAGGATATAAAAATGCGCGTTCTGGTCTTGGGTAGCGGCGTCATTGGTGTGACCAGTGCCTACTATTTGGCGCGGGCCGGCTTTGAAGTGGTGGTCGTCGACCGTCAGCCCGCCGCTGCCATGGAAACCAGTTTCGCCAACGCCGGCCAGGTGTCTCCAGGCTATGCCTCGCCATGGGCTGCGCCGGGCGTGCCGCTCAAGGCCATCAAGTGGCTGCTGCAACGCCACGCACCACTGGCCATCAAGGCCACCGCCGATATCGATCAATACCTGTGGATGGCGCAGATGCTGCGCAACTGCACCGCCAACCGTTATGCGGTGAACAAGGAGCGCATGGTGCGCCTGTCCGAGTACAGCCGCGACTGCCTCGACGAACTGCGCGCTGAAACCGGCATTGCCTACGAAGGCCGTAGCCTCGGCACGACCCAACTGTTCCGCACCCAGGCGCAACTGGATGGCGCGGCCAAGGACATCGCCGTGCTGAAGGAGTCCGGCGTGCCGTTTGAAGTGCTCGACCGCGCCGGTATTGCCCGCGTTGAGCCGGCCCTGGCCAGCGTCACCGATATCCTCGCCGGCGCCTTGCGCCTGCCGAACGACCAGACCGGTGACTGCCAGATGTTCACCACCCGCCTGGTCGACATGTGCAAGCAACTCGGTGTGGAGTTCCGCTTCGAACAAGACATCCAGCGCCTCGACTACGCCGGTGACCGCATCAACGGCGTGTGGATCGACGGCAAGCTGGAAACCGCCGACCGCTACGTACTGGCCCTCGGCAGCTACTCACCGAAATTGCTCAAGCCGCTGGGGATCAAGGCGCCGGTGTACCCGCTCAAGGGTTACTCGTTGACCGTGCCAATCACCAACCCGGCGATGGCGCCGACTTCGACCATTCTCGACGAGACCTACAAGGTCGCGATCACCCGTTTCGACAACCGCATCCGCGTCGGTGGCATGGCTGAAATAGCCGGTTTTGACCTGTCGCTGAATCCACGTCGGCGCGAAACCCTGGAGATGATCGTCAACGACCTTTATTCTCAGGGCGGCGATTTGACCGAAGCCAGTTTCTGGACCGGCCTGCGCCCGACCACGCCCGACGGCACGCCGATTGTCGGTGCCACCCCGTTCAAGAACCTGTTCCTGAATACCGGTCATGGCACCCTCGGTTGGACCATGGCCTGTGGTTCCGGTCGTTTGCTGGCCGACCTGATGGCGAAGAAAACTCCGCAGATCAGCGCCGAAGGCCTCGATATTTCCCGTTATGGCAACCACCAGGAGTCTGCAAAACATGTCAATCCAGCGCCAGCTCACCAATGAGCGCATGAGCCAGATCGTTGTCCACAGCGGTACCGTGTATCTGGCCGGGCAAGTCGGCGACGACATGAACGCCGGGATTGAACAGCAGACCCGTGAAACCCTGGCCAATATCGAGCGTTTGCTCGACCTGGCGGGCACTGACAAGAGCAAGCTGCTGTCGGTGACGATCTACCTGAAAGACATCGACGCGGATTTCGCCGGCATGAATTCAGTGTGGGACAAGTGGCTGCCCAAAGGTGTCGCGCCTGCCCGCGCCACCGTTGAAGCCAAGCTGTGCGAACCGGGAATCCTGGTGGAGCTGTCCGTCGTGGCGGCCCTGCCTTAAACAACGATCCCTCTCCCGGTGCCGATGTTGTTAGTCGGTGCCGGTTTTTCTTCACTCTGCCGCCTAGAAGCCTGCCGCCATGCGTCCTGCCCGTGCCCTGATCGACCTCCAAGCCCTGCGCCACAACTACCAATTGGCCCGTGAAGTCACGGGGGCCAAGGCCCTTGCCGTGATCAAGGCCGATGCCTACGGGCATGGCGCCGTGCGCGTGGCCCAGGCGCTGGAAGGCGAAGCCGATGGGTTTGCCGTGGCGTGCATCGAGGAAGCCCTGGAGCTGCGTGCCGCCGGGATTCGTGCGCCGGTGCTGTTGCTGGAAGGTTTTTTTGAGGCCGACGAGCTGCCGTTGATCATCGAGCATGACTTCTGGTGTGTGGTGCATTCGCTGTGGCAGTTGGATGCGATCGAACAGGCCACGCTGAGCAAACCGCTGACTATCTGGCTCAAACTCGATTCCGGCATGCACCGCGTTGGCCTGCATCCGAAGGATTATCACGAGGCGTACCAACGCCTGCTGGCCAGTGGCAAAGTCGCCAAAATAGTGTTGATGAGCCACTTCGCGCGCGCCGATGAACTCGACTGTGTGCGCAGCGATGAGCAGGTAGCGGTGTTCGAGGTGGCGCGCCAGGGCTTGTCGGCTGAAGTCAGCCTGCGGAACTCACCTTCGGTGATGGGCTGGCCAAATGTGTCCAGCGACTGGGTGCGCCCCGGCATCATGCTTTACGGTGCCACCCCGTTTGGCGAAGACCAGGCCGTGGCGGCCCGTTTGCAGCCGGTAATGACCCTGGAATCCAAGGTGATCTGCGTGCGTGAACTGCCAGCGGGTGAGCCGGTGGGTTACGGCGCCAAATTCATCACGCCCAAGCCGATGCGCATCGGCGTGGTTGCTATGGGTTATGCCGATGGCTACCCGCGCCACGCGCCGACCGGCACGCCGGTGCTGGTGGCGGGGCAGCGCAGCCAATTATTGGGGCGTGTGTCCATGGACATGCTGTGCATCGACCTGACGGACGTACCCCAGGCCGGGCTCGGTTCCACCGTGGAACTGTGGGGTAAAAACATCCTTGCCAGTGATGTCGCGGTGGCCGCCGAGACCATTCCCTACCAACTGTTCTGCAACCTGCGCCGCGTGCCAAGGCTCTATTCCGGTGCTTGATCGCCCGGTACGAACACAACCGCCCGGGATTTAGGCCCAAGTGTTGTAAATACTGAACGCTGTCGCCATGATAACGCTCAATTACAACAAAGCCTGAATCCTAGGAGGCTCCTGCATTGGACGTCGGCGAACGACTGCAATCCATCCGTAAACTGAAGGGTCTTTCCCAGCGCGAGCTCGCCAAGCGCGCGGGTGTCACCAACAGCACCATTTCGATGATCGAAAAAAACAGCGTCAGCCCCTCGATCAGCTCCTTGCGCAAGGTGCTGGGCGGCATCCCCATGTCCATGGTCGAGTTCTTTTCCGAGGAGATCCTCCAGGAAATACCGACGCAGATCGTCTATAAAGCCAATGAGCTGATCGACATCTCTGACGGCGCCGTCACCATGAAACTGGTAGGCCGGGCGCACCCCAGCCGGGCGATTGCATTTCTCAACGAAATCTACCCACCGGGCGCCGACACGGGCGAAGAAATGCTCACCCACGAAGGCGAAGAAACCGGGATTCTGGTGGAAGGTCGCCTGGAGTTGGTGGTCGGTCTTGAAACTTTTGTGCTCGAAGCCGGCGATAGCTACTACTTTGAAAGCACCAAGCCTCATCGTTTTCGCAATCCGTTCGACGTGCCGGCGCGACTAATCAGCGCAGCCACACCCGCGAACTTTTAAGAAAAGAGGCGTCCTGCCAGCGTTGCAGAGACTCCCGTAGCTGTATCCGTGAAGCCGAATCTCCCTTTATTTAATAGGGTTGTTTCGGCCGGGCGGGCTAACCGTTATACTTTCGCCGCCTGCGAAACCGTGGCCGCAGGCGTGAATAGCCACCATTGAGGGTGAACGCGTGAACCTAATTATGAAAATGCTGGCTGCACCAGCAACCGTACTGGCCCTATGGGCTGTCAGCGCTCAAGCTGCGACCAATGATGACATTGCCAAGCGCCTGGAGCCTGTCGGCCAGGTGTGTGTCCAGGGCCAGGAGTGCAAGGGCATGGAAGTGGCGGTTGCCGCAGGCGGTGGCGCTGCGAAGACGCCGGATGAGATCATCGCCAAGCACTGCAACGCTTGCCACGGCACCGGCCTGTTGGGCGCGCCGAAAATTGGCGACACCGCCGCCTGGAAAGAACGCGCCGATCATCAAGGCGGCCTGGATGGCATCCTGGCCAAGGCGATTACGGGCATCAATGCCATGCCACCCAAAGGCACCTGCTCCGACTGCTCGGATGACGACCTCAAAGGTGCGATCGAGAAGATGTCCGGGTTGAAATAAACCGATCTTCGTCAAAAAGCCGCTTACGAGCGGCTTTTTTGTATCTGTGATTTATGTTTCAGCGCTGTTCTTTGCAGCAAAGACCCGGCAAGCTCGGTCCAACCCCTAATCATGGAATGTTCAGGAGGGTCGGATGGTGCAGTTGTGTTCAATCGAGCAAGCAGTTGACGATGTGCTGGAGCGGTTGCCGGCGCATATCCACATGGGCATGCCGTTGGGCTTGGGCAAGCCGAACCTGTTTGCCAACGCGCTGTACCGGCGCGTCGCCAAGTTGCCGGAGCGGGCACTGACGATCTACACCGCGCTGAGCCTGGGCCGGCCGACGATGGGCAATGGTTTGCAGAAGCGCTTTCTCGAACCCTTTATCGAGCGGGTGTTTGGCGATTATCCCGAGCTGGATTTCCTGGCCGACCTGCACAAAGACAGCCTTCCAAAAAATATCCATGTGCAGCAGTTCTTCATGCAGCCCGGCAGCTTGCTGCACAGCGAGTCGGCGCAGCAGGACTACGTGAGCAGCAACTACAGCCACGCGGCCCGCGACATCAACGCCGCCGGCCTGAACCTGGTCGCGCAGCTGGTTGCCAGCAGCAGCGAACACCCGGATCGCCTGAGCCTGAGCTGCAACCCGGATATCACCCTCGACCTGTTGCCGATGATCGCCAAGCGCCGCGATGCCGGTGAAACCGTGCTGATCGTCGGGCAGGTCCACAGCGACTTGCCCTACATGCCCGGCGATGCCGAGCTGGGCATGGACGCCTTCGATTACCTGATCGATGAAAAAGACAGCACCACGCTGTTTTCCACACCGAACATGCCGGTGGGTTTTCAGGACCACTTTATCGGCCTGCATGCCAGCACCCTGGTGCGCGATGGCGGCACTTTGCAGATCGGTATCGGCTCCATGGGGGATGCGTTGACCGCCGCGCTGTTGGCGCGCCAGGCGGATAACGAAGCCTACCGGTTGTTGCTGACGGACCTGGACGTTTACCAATGGGCGCCGTTGATCAGCCATGAAGGCGGCGTCGATCCGTTCGCCCGTGGCCTCTATGGGTGCAGCGAAATGTTCGTCAACGGCCTGTTGGTGCTGGCGGATGCGGGGATTATCCGCCGCAAGGTCTACCCCGACGTGGCGACCCAGGAACAGGCTAACGCCGGCACGCTTGATGACGCTGCGCAGCCCGACGGCATATCGATCCATGGTGGTTTCTTCCTCGGCCCGAGAAGTTTCTATCAGCGCCTGCAGGAAATGACCCACGCCAAACGCCTCGAATTCAACATGACCCGCATCAGCTATATCAACGAACTGCACGGCCAGGAAGAACTCAAGCGCCTGCAACGCCAGGATGCGCGGTTTATCAACAGCTCGATCATGGTGACGTTGCTCGGTGCGGGCGTGGCCGATCAGTTGGAGGACGGTCGCGTGCTCAGCGGCGTGGGCGGACAGTACAACTTTGTTGCCCAAGGGCATGCGCTGGAAGGTGCGCGTTCGATCCTGATCCTGCGCAGCTGGCGGGAGTCGGCGGGGGAGGTGAGTTCCAATATCGTCTGGGATTATGGCCACTGCACGATTCCTCGGCATCTGCGGGATATCGTCATTACCGAGTACGGCATTGCTGACTTGCGCGGGCAGACAGATGCCAAGGTGATCGAGGCGTTGCTCAATATCTCCGACTCACGCTTCCAGGACAATTTGATCGAACAGGCACAGAAGGCCGGCAAGTTGCCGAAGGATTTCCGCTTGGATCCGCGTTTTGCCGATAACACGCCGGAACGGCTCAAAAGTATTCAGGCGCGGCATCGCCGGCTGTTCCCGGAGTACCCGCTGGGCAGCGACTTTACAGATGAAGAGCGCGATCTGTTGCGTGCGTTGAACTGGCTCAAGAGCAAATTCAAGCTGACGGAGATTCTGGAACTGGGCAAGGCGGCGTTGGATGCGCCGGAGCCGGAGGCGTTTCCCAAGCATCTGGAGCGGATGCGGTTGGATAAGCCGGAGGGGCTGAAAGAGGATCTGTATCAGCGGCTTTTGCTCGCAGGACTTCAAGCCTCTGCATTGTAGGAGCGAGCTTGCTCGCGAAGGACGTCAACGATGACGCGGGCATTCTGGATGAACGCGTCGTCTGGGCGTTTTTCGCGAGCAAGCTCGCTCCTACGAGTGCGGCGTTGATTATTCGATGAAGGTGACTACGCCGCCTTCCAACGACTTCACCCGCGCCAGCGACTCAACCCGGTAACCCTGTGCATCCAGCTCCGCACGGCCACCCTGGAACGACTTCTCGATCACAATCCCCAAGCCTGCCACGGTCGCGCCCGCCTGCTTGATGATCGAGATCAGCGCCTGGGACGCCTTGCCGTTGGCCAGGAAATCGTCGATCACCAGCACGCGGTCGCTGCTGGTCAGGTGGCGCGGGGAGATCGCCACGGTGCTTTCGACCTTCTTGGTGAAGGAATACACCGTCGCCGACAGCAGGTTTTCCGTGAGGGTCAGGGATTGCTGCTTGCGTGCAAAGATCACCGGTACGCCCAGGTTCAGGCCAGTCATGATCGCCGGGGCGATGCCGGAGGCTTCGATGGTGACGATCTTGGTGATGCCCGAATCCTTGAACAGTGCGGCGAATTCGTCGCCGATCAATTTCATCAGTGCCGGGTCGATCTGGTGGTTCAGAAAGGCGTCGACCTTGAGTACCTGATCGGAAAGCACGATGCCTTCTTCGCGAATTTTCTTGTGCAGTGCTTCCACGGAAAGCTTCCTCTAATGGCGCGGTGCGCGCCGAAAGTAGATTAAAAAGTAGTCGATTCTAGCGCTTTAACATCGCGCGTATATCCGCCAAGGCGGTATTGCCGCGAACGGCCTTCACCTCAGTCGGGGTGTCGTCATTGCCTTCCCAGGCCAGATCGTCCGGCGGCAGTTCATCCAGGAACCGGCTGGGGGCACAATCGATGATTTCGCCGTATTGCTTGCGCTTGGCGGCAAAGGTGAAGGCCAACGTCTGACGCGCGCGGGTAATGCCCACGTAGGCCAGGCGGCGTTCTTCTTCGATGGTGTCGGCTTCGATACTGGAGCGGTGCGGGAGGATTTCCTCTTCCATGCCCATGATGAACACGTAGGGGAATTCCAGGCCCTTGGACGCATGCAAGGTCATCATCTGCACGCCTTCGGCGCCGTCTTCCTCTTCCTGCTGGCGCTCGAGCATGTCGCGCAGCACCAACTTGCCGATGGCGTCTTCGACGGTCATTTCGCCGTCTTCGTCTTTTTCCAGGGTGTTCTTCAGCGCTTCGATCAGGAACCAGACGTTGCTCATGCGGTAATCCGCCGCCTTGTCGCTTGAACTGTTGGTGCGCAGCCAGTTCTCGTAGTCGATGTCCATGACCATGCTGCGCAGGGCGCTGATCGGGTCTTCGCCAGCGCATTGCTCGCGCACCTTGTCCATGAAACGCTTGAAGCGTGACAGGCGATCGGTGAAGCGCGAGTCCAGGTGTTCGCCCAGGCCGATTTCATCGGTGGCGGCGTACATCGAGATCTTGCGTTCGGTGGCGTAGTTACCGAGCTTTTCCAGGGTGGTGGAACCGATTTCGCGTCGCGGCACGTTGATCACGCGCAGAAAGGCGTTGTCGTCGTCCGGATTCACGATCAGGCGGAAGTAGGCCATCAGGTCTTTCACTTCCTGGCGTCCGAAAAAGCTGTTGCCACCCGACAGGCGATACGGCACTTGGTGGTGCTGCAATTTCAGCTCGATCAGCTTGGCCTGATAGTTGCCGCGATAGAGGATCGCGAAATCGCTGTAGGGCCGGTCGGTGCGCAAGTGCAGGCTGAGGATTTCGACGGCCACGCGTTCGGCTTCGGCGTCTTCGTTGCGGCAGCGGATCACGCGGATCTCGTCGCCGTGGCCCATTTCACTCCACAGCTGTTTTTCAAACTCGTGGGGGTTGTTCGAGATCAACACGTTGGCGCAGCGCAGGATGCGGCTGGTGGAGCGGTAGTTCTGCTCCAGCATCACCACTTTCAGGGACGGGTAGTCGTCCTTGAGCAACATCAGGTTTTCCGGGCGGGCGCCGCGCCAGGCGTAGATCGACTGGTCATCGTCGCCGACCACGGTGAACTGGTTGCGCTTGCCGATCAGCATTTTTACCAGCAGGTATTGGCTGGCGTTGGTGTCCTGGTATTCGTCCACCAGCAGGTAGCGCACCTTGTTCTGCCATTTTTCGAGGATGTCGGCGTGTTCTTCGAACAGCTTCACCGGCAGCAGGATCAGGTCGTCGAAGTCCACCGCGTTGAACGCCTTGAGCGTGCGCTGGTAGTGGGTGTAGACGATGGCGGCGGTCTGTTCCTTGGGATTGCGTGCGTTTTCCAGGGCTTGGGCGGGCAGGATCAGGTCGTTTTTCCAGGCGCCGATCATGTTCTTGATCTCGTCCACGCCGTCGTCGCCTGCGTACTCTTTTTGCATGATGTCGGTCATCAGCGACTTCACGTCGGTCTCGTCAAAGATCGAGAAGCCCGGCTTGTAGCCCAGCCGCACATGCTCCTTGCGGATGATGTTCAGACCCAGGTTGTGGAAGGTGCACACGGTGAGGCCGCGGCCTTCGCCACCCTTGAGCAGGGTGCCGACGCGCTCCTTCATTTCCCGCGCCGCCTTGTTGGTAAAGGTCATGGCGACGATGTACTGGGCGCGGATGCCGCACTGCTGGATCAAATGCGCGATCTTGCGGGTGATCACGCTGGTCTTGCCGGAGCCTGCACCGGCGAGCACCAATAGAGGGCCGCCGACGTAGTTCACGGCTTCTTGCTGCCGGGGATTGAGTCGGGACATACAGAATTTCAGGAGTCGTTGTTCAAAAGGGCGGGCATTTTAACAGGCTCGCAGGATTCTGCTCTGTCAGAACGACAGTGTGACGTACCACTCGATCTAAATTTGCCGGTTTTGATACTTTGCCGCAGGATGTCGGGGTTATTTGCGACTAATGTTTACAGTTCGCGTGTTTGATAACCCCTATCATTGGTGATTATCTGGCCGCACGTCATAATGCCCGCCGCCACGAAATTTTGCAGAGTCTAGGGAGCTAGCTTGTCTACGCCTGTCGAACCCTTGCGTTTGCTGCTGCTGGCCGATGAGCCCGCGTGGGCAGCGTTGTTGCGCGAGTGCCTGGCGCCGATGGGCGATGGGGCTGTGCTGATCAGCGCGCCAAATTGGGAGTCCGTGAGCCGTCTGTTCGATGACGACCACAGCGCCGTGCTGTTGACCACGCCCAGCCTGCAACCCGGTCCTGGCCGCTGCAGCCTGCCGTGTGTATTGCTGCTGGAGCAGGAACCGTTGGTTTCGCCGCTTGGCGTCAGCGATTGGCTGGTACGGGATGTATTGGATGCTGACACAGTGCGCCGCTGCCTGCGCCACGTCCGCGAGCGCGGTGTATTGGAAAACACCCTGCAACGCCTGGCCGAACAGGACCCGCTCACCGGGATCGCCAACCGCCAGGGTTTCCAGACCCTGCTGACCGCGCGCCTGGCCGAGAATGAAGGCCGTGGCCTGGCCCTCGGCCATTTGGACCTCGACAATTTTCGTCACGCCAACGATGCCCTCGGCCACCAGGCCGGCGACCGGCTGATCCTGCAAGTGGTTTCGCGGCTCAAGAGCCAGCTTGAGGTTGGAGACCAACTGGCGCGCCTGGGCAGTGACGAATTCGCGCTATTGATCGACACCCGTCGCGCACCTCAGCGTGCCGAGTGGATGGCCGAGCGCATCACCGAAGTCATGGCCGAACCCTACTGGGTGGATGGCGAAAGCCTGCTGATCGGCTGCAGCCTGGGCGTGGCCCATGCCCGCGCACGTGCTGGCGCCGACCCGCTGATGTGGCATGCGCATATCGCCATGCAACAGGCGAAGAGCACCCAGGGCTGCACCTTTCATATTTTCAACGAACGCATCAACCGCAACGCACGCAGCCTGGCCGACCTGGAAAGTGAGCTGCGCCGTGCCCTGCGTCGTGACGAACTGGAGCTGCATTACCAGCCGCGCCTGGACCTGGACGACGGGCACATCGTCGGCCTTGAAGCCCTGGTGCGCTGGCGGCATGGCGAGCGGGGGCTGTTGCCGCCGAGTGAGTTCGTGCCCCTGGCCGAGCAAAGCGGGCTGATCGTGCCGTTGGGCTACTGGGTGATCTCCCGCGCCCTGCGCGACATGCAGGACCTGCGCGAACGCGGCCTGCCGCCGCTGCACATGGCGGTCAACCTGTCGTTCCGCCAGTTCCAGGACAGCCAGTTGCTCTCCACCCTCAGTCGGCTGATTGCCGAGCGGGGCGTGGAGGCGCAGTGGCTGGAGTTTGAACTCACCGAAACCGCCGTGATGCGCCGCAGCGACCTGGTCAAGCAGACCATGGACGCCCTCGGCCGCCTGGGTGTGCGGTTTTCCCTGGATGACTTTGGCACCGGCTTCTCATCGTTCGTGCACCTCAACAGCCTGCCGATTGCTTTGTTGAAGATCGACAAGAGCTTTGTCGGCGGCATGGAAGAGCGCGAAGAGAACCGCAAGCTGGTGCACGCCATGATCAACCTGGCGCACAACCTCAATCTCGAAGTGGTCGCTGAAGGCGTGGAAACGCCGGAGCAGCTTGCGCTGTTGAGGCTGTTTGGCTGCGACCAGGCTCAGGGATACCTGATCAGCAAGCCGCTGCCGTTGCCGGAGTTGGTGGAATACCTGACCTTCGGCAATGGCCAGCAAGCCCGCGTGGGCGAGGGGCTTTAATCTGGCTGTGCAGCCTGGAACCCACCACGGGTTTCGGGCTCGGCGCCTTCCTGCCGAATCATCCGCTTCATCTTCGCTTCAAACGCCCAGGTCAGGCTGACTGCCGCGCACGCCAGGCCCAGCGCCAAGCCCCACCATACGCCGGTCGGCCCCCAGCCCAGGGTGAAGGCCATCAGCCAGGCCGACGGTGCCCCAATCAGCCAATAGCAGCCCGCCCCGATCAGGAAGGTGGTCTTGGCGTCCTTGAGTCCGCGAATGCAGCCCATGGCGATGGTTTGCACGCCGTCGAACAACTCGAACCACGCCGCCACGGCCAGCAGGCTGACGGCCAGGACGATCACGTCGTGGAACGCCGGGTCGTTATGGTCGATGAGCAGCCCGATCAACGGGTCGGAATAAAGCCACAGCACGGCGGCAAATCCCAACATCACCGCTGCGCCAAATCCTATGCCGACACGCCCGGCCAGGCGTGCCTGCAGCAACTGCCCGGCGCCGTAATGCTGGCCGATGCGCATGGTCACCGCGTAGGACATCCCCGCCGGCACCATGAACGCCACCGACACAATCTGCAACGCGATCTGGTGCGCCGCCAACTGCGTGCTGCCCATGGTGCCCATGCACAGCGCCGCGAACGCAAACAGCCCGACTTCCACCGCATAGGTGCCGCCAATCGGCAGGCCCAGGCGCCACAACTCGCGCAGGTACTGGGTATTGAGGCGCATCAGGCCGGGGGCCAGTGGGTAGGCGGCATAGGCGCGGTTGCTGCGGATGTACCACATCAGCGCCAGTGCCATGCCGTTGGCGACGATGGCGGTGACCAATCCGATGCCCATCAGGCCGAGCTTGGGCAGGCCGAACATGCCCTCGATCAGTGCGTGGTTGAGCAGATAGTTCAGTACTGTGCCGCTGAGGCTGATGACCATCACCGGAGTGGCTTTGCCGATAGCGCTGGTAAAGCCGCGCAAGGCCATGAAGCTCAAGTAACCGGGTAGCGCGAACGGCAGGATCGTCAGGAATTGCCCGGCCGACTGCACGTTGGTTTCCGTCTGGCCGAACATCAGCAGCAGCGGCTTGAGGTTCCACAGCAGTAAGCCAGCCGCCAAGGCCATCAGCCAGGCGAGCCACAGCCCGGCCTGGGTCAGGCGGGTGGCGCCTTCGATATCACCGGCGCCGTGACGGATGGCGACAAGCGTGCCTACGGCGGCAATCACGCCGATACAGAAGATCGACACGAACGAATAGCTTGCCGCGCCCAGGCCGCCACCGGCCAGGGCTTCGGGACTCAGGCGCGCCATCATCAGGGTGTCGGTCAGCACCATCAGCATGTGCGCCAACTGTGAGGCAATCAACGGCCCTGACAGCCGCAGAATGGCCCAGAGTTCGGTACGTGCTGGATGTTGCATGATCATCACACTCGAGAAGTCGGAGAGTTGGGGAAGGGTTGATTCTCGGCGCTCTCAGCTGATTGCACAAAGGGATAAATGCGATCATTCACATGATAAAAACTCATGCCTGTTCGATTCTGGTAGGGTTTGCGCATTGCGCTGCCGGAGCTTTCCCAATGTCCCGTCGTCTTCCTCCTCTTTACGCTTTGCGGGCCTTTGAGGCCGCTTCCCGGCACAACTCCTTCACCCGTGCGGCGGAGGAGTTGTCGATTACGCAAAGTGCGGTGAGCCGACATATCCGCACGTTGGAAGAGCACTTCGCCTGCCGCCTGTTCCAGCGCAGTGGCCGCACTTTGCAGCTCACCGAAGCGGCGCGCCTGCTATTGCCCGGCGTACGCGAGGGTTTCGCCGCGCTGGAGCGGGCCTGCCATACCTTGAATGCAGAAGACGACATCCTGCGCATGAAGGCGCCGTCGACCCTGACCATGCGTTGGCTGTTGGCGCGGCTCAGCCGCTTCCGGGCGTTGCAGCCAGGCAACGAAGTGCAATTGACCAGCGCCTGGATGAGCGTGGACGAGGTGGACTTCAACCAGGAGCCGTTCGACTGTGCGGTACTGCTGAGCTACGGGCATTTTCCGGCGGATTGGGAGGCCAGTTATCTATTCCCGGAATTGCTGATCCCGGTAGGTGCGCCAAATCTGCTGGAGGATGGGCCCTGGGATGCGGCGCGCCTGGCCACCGCCGAACTGCTGCACCCCACGCCCGACCGTCGCGACTGGCGCAATTGGCTGGAGCGCATGGGCTTGTCATCCCAGGTATCGCTCAAGGGCGGACAGGTGTTCGACACCCTCGAACTGGGCATGATCGCCGCCGCGCGAGGTTACGGCGTCTCCATGGGCGACTTGCTGATGGTGGCCGAAGATGTGGCCCAAGGGCGGCTGAGCCTGCCCTGGCCGACGGCGGTCGCCAGTCGCGAAAATTATTACCTGGTGTGGCCGAAAACCCGCCCCGGCGGCGAGCGATTACGGCGTTTGGCGGAGTTTCTGCAGGCAGAGGTCAAGGCCATGGAATTGCCCCAGGTCGAACGTCTCGACTGAGCGGCGACAGACCGTTCGTGCAATCGTTTGCGCGATACCCCTGTGATTCGCTCAAGTATTGCCTCGGCCCGCCGAAGTAGGTGTGTTGGAACCATCGTGCACCAACGCTTCCCACTAGATAATTTGCCGAGCAGCGCTATGAGATCAGGATGATCCTGGCCTCGGCCAGGAGCTGTCATGTCTCAACCTCGTGCTCGGATTGCCTCCCAGTTAGGCCTCGCGTTAGCCGTGATTCTGGCTGTCGTCATCAGCGGCAGTACGGTGTTTGCCTTGCGTTCTCTCGACTCCGCCAACCTCGCGACCCGTGAGGAACACCTGGCCAGTGAGGCGCGCTTGCTCGCCGACCAACTCAATACCTTCCACAGCACCTTGCGCGAAAGTACCCAGCGTTTGAGCGGGCTGTTTGAAAAGCGCTTCGGCGCGGGCTTGAGTGTGCATGCAGACCAGCCGGTGACTGTGGCTGGGGTACAGACCCCTAGCCTGTACCTGGGCAGTGAAGTGCTGAACAACAACTTCGATGAAGTGGATGAGTTCAAGCAAATGTCCGGCGGCGTGGCCACGGTGTTTGTGCGCAGCGGCGAAGACTTCATCCGTATCAGCACCTCCTTGACCAAGCAGGACGGCAACCGTGCCATCGGTACGGTGCTGGATCGTCAGGGGCCAGCCTATCAGCGCGTGCTCAGCGGTCAGACCTACATCGGCCGTGCGGTGTTGTTTGACCGCTCCTACATGACCCAGTACAGCCCGGTGCGTGACAGCAGCGGACAGGTCATCGCCGTGTTGTTCATCGGGTTTGACTACACCGATGCGCAGAATGCCCAGTTCGAGAACCTCAAGCGCTTCCGTATCGGCCAGACCGGCTCCCTGGCGTTGCTGGACGAGCAGAAGCGCTGGCTGGTGCCGCCGGCGGGTGTGCAGGCGCTGGACCAGGCGATCCCAGTGATGCTGGACCTGGCCAAAACGCCAGGTGCGGGCCGCTTCTGGGCGGACAAGAACGAAGACTTCTACAGCGTCTCGGTGCCCTTCGAAGGCGGGCCATGGGCAGTCGTTGCGAGCATGCCCAAGGCTGAGATTCGCTCGGTGACGTGGGACGTCGGCATCCGCCTGGTGATCGGTAGCGTCCTGGCCATGTTGCTGGCGGTCGGCGCAACGGTTTGGCTGCTGCGTAGCAAATTAGCGCCGTTGGGCGACCTGGTGCGCCAGGCCGAAGCCTTGGGTGCGGGTGATTTGAGCGCACGCCTGAATGTGTCCAGCCATGACGAAATCGGCCAACTGGCGCGCAGCTTCAACCAGATGGGTGAAGCGCTGTCGACCATGGTCTCGCATATCCGCAAGGCGGCCGAAGAGGTCAACAGCCGCGCCCAGGCGTTGTCCGGGTTGTCCGGTGGCGCGTATGAAGGCATGGAGCAGCAGTCCGGCGAGATCACCAGCATGGCCGGCGCCGTGGAAGAGTTCAGCGCCACCTCGCTGAACATCGCCGACAATATGGGCAGCACCGAACGGCTGGCCCAGGAAAACGCCCAGCAAACCCGTATCGGGCGCAACTCGATGCAAGAGGCTTCGTCGTCCCTGGAACACATCGCCACTGCTCTGAACAGCACGGCCACGGTGATCAACACGCTCGGCCAGCGCTCCCAGGAAATCGGCGGGATCGTCGGTGTGATCACCTCGATTGCTGAGCAAACCAACCTGCTGGCACTCAACGCCGCCATCGAAGCCGCACGTGCGGGTGAGCAAGGCCGAGGCTTTGCCGTGGTCGCCGATGAGGTACGCAACCTGGCGTCGCGTACCCGAGAGGCCACTGACGAGATCTCCGGGATGATCCAGAGTATCCAGCAGGAAACCGGCAACGCCATCAGCACCATGGAGCGCGGCAATGTGTTGATGCAGGAAGGCCTGTCGCGTAACGCCGACGTGGCGTCGGCCCTGGCGCGCATCGACGAGCAAAGCCGCTCGGCCGGTCAGCAGTTCGCGGCGATTACCACTGCCACCCAGGAGCAGAGCAGCACCGCAACCTTGCTCAGCAGCAACCTGCAGAGCATCGCGCTGGCCAACAGCGAGCAGCGCGAAGTGGTGTCGAACCTGGCGATCACCGCCAAGGAACTGGAGACCCTGGCGGCAGGCTTGCGGCATGAGGTGGATCGGTTTCGTTAAGACCTAGCGGTCGCCCAGCCCTGGGTCCACGCGCTTGCCGATGTCCTTGAGGCGCGCCAGTTGGTCGACCATGCCTGGGGCTTCGTCCATGCTGGTGACGAAGGTCCACAGGTAAGTCATGACCGCGTACACGTGGCCGGCCTTGACGGCGGGGGACAAGGCCAACTGGCTGATGGCGACCACAAAGAGCAAGGCGGCCAGCGTACCGAGAAACAGGTACGCAGCCGCCTCGCGGTCTGACAGCCAGATCCGCAGGCGCGACAGCACCTGGTAGTGGCGTCGCAAGGTCGGTGCACCGACTTTCTCCACCAGACCGATTTCCTTTTCCAAGCGATTGTTCAGGCGCTCATGCAGCGCTTGGTTACGTTGGGCAAAGCGCGGCAACAGCGTGATGCACAGCAGCAGTGCGCCCAGGCACGCGAGGCCGACCCAGGGCTCGATCACGATCAGCATCACCGCCGCGCCAATAATCGATACCAGCGCCGTGGCGATGATCGGCACGTGCTTCTCAAAGAAGTCGACAAATTCCCGTGCGAGCACCACCCGTGCCGCTGACTTGGAGGTGCTGTGGTTCTGCAGGCGCTGGTTCAGAATCACCGGCACCGCCAGGTCGGCGTAGATCCGGGTGAAGGTTCGGGTGTCCAGCGCCCGGCGTGCCGCGCCGACAACCCAGAACGCCAGGACCACGGCGGCATAGAACAGAGCGTTGCTGGCATCGCCACGAATGATTGCATCCACCGCAAACCCGGCAAACAACGGGTATGCCAGCAGCAGGGCATTTTCCAGTGCGACCAATGACAGCGTGCCTAACAGCTTGCCGGGATAGGCTTTGGCGATCGCCTTGAGGGTCTGGCCGGCGGATTGCTGGCCGATTTTCTTGCTTTCTTCGATCAGGATTTGAGGGGTGACGGATGTCATGGGTGCACCAAAGGGATGATAGACGCTATTATTGAGCGACTGCTCAAGTATCCTTGAGCGATCGCTCAAAAAGCAAGCGCCGCTTATCTGCTGGCGCCGAAAGGAATTGCCTATGTCGCGTATCGACCGCAAAGACCAGATCATCGCCGCCGCCCTGGAGCTGTTTCGCAGCAGGGGGTTTGCCGATGTGTCCACCCGCGACTTGGCCGAACATGCCGGGCTGTCCCGTAGCCACGTCTATCACTACTTCAGCGACTGGAAAGAGCTGCGCCGCGAAGCCTTTGTGCGGTTTGCCAACGAACAGTTGGACGAAGTGCGGGCGCCTCTGGCAGAAGCACCACCTCTGGAAGCCTTCGTGGGTTTTCTGCGTGACTGCCTTCCGAGCACTGCCGATGCAGGCTGGGCGCTGTGGCTGGATGCCTGGGACGAAGCGATGCAAGACCCGCAAATGGCCCAGGCTTACCTGGTAATCAATGCTCAATGGCAAGGTATGCTCGCCGAAGTGATCGAGCGAGGTGTCGCTGCCAATGTCCTGCGTTGTGACTCGCCACAACGTGCTGCCCGCCAGATCTTTGCCGTGGCGATGGGCTACGCCGACGACTTGATGCTCAAACCCTCCACGGAATCGGCCGAAGCGGCCTTGGATGAAGTGATGGAAGTGGCGCGATTGCTGCTGGACTTCCCCGAATCACCCTAGCCAACGGCCGCGGGCCGATACTGCAACGCTTCCGCCAGATGCGCCCGGGTGATGCTATCGGCGTGCTCAAGGTCGGCTAGGGTGCGTGCCACTTTGAGCAGCCGATGGGCTGCGCGCAGGGAAAGCGTCAGCCGTTCACAGGCGTTTTCCAGCCAGCATTCGTCGACCTTCGCCAGCGTGCAGTGCTTGCGTAGCCCCGGCAGATCAAGGAAAGCATTCGCACAGCCTTGGCGTTGCTGTTGGCGATCGCGGGCCTGGGCGACCCGTGCCGATGCCTCGGCCGTGTTATCGCCCGACTGCCGGGCAGGATTCAACGCGGTGGTTTCTCGCGCCACAGTGAGGTGCAAGTCGATACGGTCCAACAAGGGCCCAGAGAGCTTGTTGCGGTAACGCTGGATCTGCTCCGGTGTACAGCGACAACGCCCGCTGGGTTCACCCAGGTACCCGCACGGGCAGGGGTTCATGGCGGCCACCAGTTGGAAGCGCGCCGGGAAACTTACGCGGTCGCGGGCGCGGGAGATTACGATATGCCCTGATTCCAGTGGTTCGCGCAGTACCTCCAACACTTTGCGGTCGAACTCTGGCAATTCATCCAGGAACAACACGCCGTGGTGGGCGAGGGTAATTTCTCCCGGTTGCGGCTTTGACCCGCCCCCTACTAACGCCGGGCCCGACGCTGAATGGTGCGGCTGGCGAAACGGCCTGTGGGGCCAGTGGCTCAAGGGCGCCAGGCTGACAACCGACTGAATCGCAGCCACTTCCAAGGCTTCCTGCTCACTCAACGGTGGCAATAAACCCGGCAGCCGACTGGCGAGCAAGGTCTTGCCGGTGCCGGGCGGGCCGCTGAACAGCAGGTTATGCGCCCCCGCCGCGGCAATCAGCAGTGCGCGCTTGGCAGCGAGCTGGCCCTGTACTTCGCTCAAGTCCGGGTAAGGCTTGTTCAGATACAGCAAACCATCGGATTTGTAGGGCTCGATAGGCTGATGTCCATTCAGGTGAGCCACCACCTGCAGCAAATGATCCACCGCGATCACTTTCAACCCCGACGCCAGGCAAGCTTCCTCGGCATTCGCGCGCGGCACTATCACGGTGCGCCCGGCCTTGCGTGCCGCCAAGGCCGCCGGCAACACGCCTTTCACTGCCCGCACTTCGCCGGACAGTGCCAGTTCTCCCAGGCATTCCACGTCGTCGAGCATCAACGCCGGCACCTGCACGCTGGCCGCCAGGATTCCCAGGGCAATCGCCAGGTCAAAACGCCCGCCGTCCTTGGGCAGGTCGGCGGGCGCCAGGTTCAGCGTGATGCGGCGGGCAGGGTATTGCAGCGCAGAATTGAGAATGGCGCTGCGCACCCGGTCCTTGCTTTCCTTGACCGCCGTTTCCGGCAAACCCACCAGTGTCAGCGACGGCAGACCATTAGCCATGTGCACTTCGACGGTGACGGCGGGGGCTTCCACGCCAATCTGGGCGCGGCTGTGGACGATGGCGAGGGACATGCTCGTTCCTTGAAAAGAGGGCCGCTTCCTGCGGTTTTTCAAGGGTAGACGAGGTGGGGAAAAGCGAAGCAGGGGAGGTTTTACAGAACGTATCCACAGCTATGGAGAACCAACTGTAGGAGCGAGCTTGCTCGCGAAGATCGTCAACGATAACGCAGCGAATCTGGTTTGATGCGGCGCTCTCGGGTTCTTCGCGAGCAAGGGAGTTTTTATTCGGCGGGTGGGTTTAAACGCGCTTCCAGCTCAGCGACTTTTGCTTCCAAGCTTTCCAACCGCGCACGCGTGCGGGCGAGCACCACCATCTGGCTATCAAACTCTTCCCGGCTCACCAGGTCGAGTTTGCTGAACCCGCTTTGCAGCAATGCCTTGAATTGGCTTTCGATTTCATTGCGGGGCAACGGCGTGTCACCGCTGAACAGGCGAGAGGCGTGGCCGCTCAGGGCGTCGAGGAGGTCTTTGGGCGCGAGCATGGGAAATATTCCGGAAAACTGTTGGCCAGCAGTGTATCACGCAGCGTCTATAGTCTTTTTCACGACGGCGGGCGCACGCTTTTCGCGCAGAGGGTCGGGCGGCGGCGCACTGTTTTTGTGCGCATTGCCACCCTCCAAATGCCCGGCAGGTGGGCATAAGTGGGCAAAGGACTGATTTCAGTGGTTTTTACGGAGCTGGCAAGGTTTCTGCTTAGACGATCATGACCCATGCACTGATGCAGTCGCTGTGACGAATGCAGTGCGCCGACGGATCAGGGGTACAGGTTTCGTCACCAGTGGTTCGCGGGCGTCGCAAAGGCAAATGCCGAGGCGACGACGCGTTACAAAGCCAGGCACTGCGCTTAGACTTGAGACGGGTTTGTTTTCCTGGGGCAAGTCCACCAATTCGGGAGAGAGTTTTCATGAAGCTAGTCACTGCCATCATCAAGCCGTTCAAGTTGGACGATGTGCGCGAGTCGTTGTCCGAGATCGGCGTGCAGGGCATTACCGTTACTGAGGTCAAAGGCTTCGGTCGGCAGAAGGGTCATACAGAGCTGTATCGCGGCGCGGAATACGTGGTCGATTTCCTGCCGAAGGTGAAGATTGATGTCGCCATTGACGACAAGGATCTTGATCGGGTTATCGAGGCGATAACCAAGGCCGCCAACACCGGCAAGATCGGTGACGGCAAGATCTTCGTGGTCAATCTGGAACAGGCTATTCGCATCCGTACCGGCGAAACCGATACCGACGCAATCTAAGCCGCCAAACCCCAACGCCCCAGGAGAAAACAATATGACTCTGCGTAAATTCGCAGGGCTCGGAGCCCTGTTGTCCATCGTAATGCCAAGCCTGGCCATGGCGGCAGACGAAGTGGCTGCTCCAGTCCTCAATTCCGGCGACACCGCCTGGATGCTGACCGCCACCGCTTTGGTGCTGTTCATGACCATCCCTGGCCTGGCGCTGTTCTACGGCGGCATGGTCCGCTCAAAGAATATTCTGTCGGTGATGATGCAGTGTTTCGCGATCACCGGCCTGATCAGCATCCTCTGGGTCGTCTACGGCTACAGCATCGCGTTCGATACCACCGGTATGGAACAGGGTGTGGTCAACTTCAATTCCTTCTTCGGCGGCATGGGCAAGGCGTTCCTGGCGGGCGTGACTCCGGCCAGCATCACCGGCCCTGCGGCATTGTTTCCGGAAGCCGTGTTCATCACCTTCCAGATGACGTTCGCCATCATCACCCCGGCGCTGATCGTCGGTGCCTTCGCTGAGCGTATGAAGTTCTCTGCGATGCTGATCTTCATGGCGATCTGGTTCACCCTGGTCTACGCGCCGATCGCGCACATGGTGTGGAGCGGCAACGGTGGCCTGATGTGGGACTGGGGCGTGCTGGACTTCGCCGGCGGCACCGTGGTGCATATCAACGCCGGTGTGGCTGGCCTGGTGGCGTGCATCGTGCTCGGCAAGCGCAAAGGCTTCCCGACCACCCCGATGGCTCCGCATAACCTGGGTTACACCCTGATCGGCGCGGCGATGCTGTGGATCGGCTGGTTTGGCTTCAACGCAGGCTCCGCGGCTGCGGCCAACGGCACTGCCGGCATGGCGATGCTGGTCACCCAGATCGCTACCGCTGCTGCGGCGCTGGGCTGGATGTTCGCCGAGTGGATCACCCACGGTAAGCCAAGCGCACTGGGCATTGCCTCGGGCGTAGTCGCTGGCCTGGTTGCTATCACCCCAGCCGCAGGCACCGTGGGCCCGATGGGCGCCCTGGTGATCGGCCTGGTTGCCGGTGTGATCTGCTTCTTCTGCGCCACCAGCCTCAAGCGCAAGCTGGGCTATGACGACTCCCTGGACGCCTTCGGCGTGCACGGTATCGGCGGTATCGTCGGTGCGATCCTCACCGGTGTGTTCGCAGCCCCTGCGCTGGGCGGCTTCGGCACGGTGACTGACATCGCTGCGCAAGTCTGGATCCAGTGCAAAGGCGTTGGCTTTACTGTTATCTACACGGCGATCGTGACCTACATCATCCTCAAGGTGCTGGACATGGTCATGGGCCTGCGGGTGACCGAAGAGGAAGAGGCGGTCGGCCTCGACCTGGCGCAACACAACGAACGCGGCTACAACTTGTAATAGCGTGAAAAAAAGATGCCCGGCTTGCCGGGCATTTTTTTGCCTGGCGTTTGTCAGTCATACCAATGTGTAACGGTTTTTACGCCGGGTTTGTGATGGGATGCACACGGCACTTTTCTGCGTGCGAATGTCTTACAGGCATGTAGGCGTATTCGACACTTTGTTTTTTCCCAGAGCGCGCTAGAATGCGCGCCGATGGGCGCAGAACTGTATTTATCTGGGCGAGCACCGTGATCATGGCGGTGCTCGTAAAGTCCTCGTCGCCTTGCACGGTGATGGGGCATAAGCCACTGGTTACCCAGTGGATGTTGATTTTCTTCCGGCTGCCTCGACAGAGGGTGAAGCTGGGCTATAACTAATCTGCTTTTCGCAAGTCATGAGGTAGAACATGAGCGACGATGATCTGGAAAACGACGAACTCGAAGTGGGTGACGAAGACGACACCGAAGAAGGTCTGGAAGCGGCGGCGGAAGACGTTGCTGACGACGACGGTGGCGATGACGCA
This sequence comes from Pseudomonas reactans, assembly GCF_013387025.1. Classification (NCBI taxonomy): domain Bacteria; kingdom Pseudomonadati; phylum Pseudomonadota; class Gammaproteobacteria; order Pseudomonadales; family Pseudomonadaceae; genus Pseudomonas; species Pseudomonas reactans. The sequence goes on from NZ_JACAQP010000004.1 coordinate 91,889, forward strand.
CCTGCCCCGGCTGCCAAAGGCAAAGCCAAGGCTGCTGTGTCGGTAGATGAATTGCCAAGCGTTGAAGCCAAGAACAAAGAGCGTGATGCCCTGGCCCGTGCGATGGAAGAGTTCCTCGCTAAAGGCGGCAAAGTGCAGGAAGTCGAGGCCAACGTGGTGGCAGACCCACCGAAGAAGCCGGATAACAAGTACGGCAGCCGACCTATCTGAGGTCAGGACCCGCTTGTAAGAAAAAGCCCGCCGTCGCTGCGGGCTTTTTCATGGGTTTCTGTAGGAGCGAGTTTGCTCGCGAAAAACGTCGACGATAACGCGGGCATTCTGAATGAACGCAGTGCCTGGGCGTTCTTCGCGAGCAAGCTCGCTCCTACAGGTTTATGTGTTCCAGCTTGCGAGCAGCGGCGGCAGTTCTGTCAGGCTGCGAATCTCCGCATCCGGGCGCTTGTCGGCTTCCCACACCTTACCCGTCGGGTTGAACCACACCGCCCGAAGCCCCGCCTGTTGTGCCCCGGCAATGTCATCCCCCGGATGATCGCCAATATGCACCGCCGCGCTGGCGTCCACGCCACCGCGTTGCAAGGCTTCCTGAAACAATCGCGCATCCGGCTTGGCGATGCCGATGTCTTCAGCGCGCAGGGCAAAGTGGAAGTAGTCTGCCAGGCCCACGCGCTGCACGTCGGCGTTGCCGTTGGTGATCACCCCCAGCAGGAAGTGCTGGCGCAGCGCCCGGAGCATGGGCTCCGCTTCGGGGAAGGGGGTGAGTTGGTGCCGCGCGTGAATGAACGCTTCGAAGCACACATCCGCCATTTCCGTAGCTTCAGGCTGTGGATAGCCGGCTTCTTCAAATGCATGCATCAACACCCGGTGGCGCAGGATGCTGATCCGGTGTTTCAGCTCGGGATAACGCTCCAGCACCTGCAGGCGAAGACTGGCGAAGTGCTCCAGCGGCAAGTCACCAACCTTGGCGGCGTTGATCGCCAGCCATTCACGCATCGACGCTTCGGCGCTGATGATGACGGGTACGTTGTCCCAGAGTGTGTCGTCCAGGTCGAAGGTGATCAGCTTGATACTCATGAGTCGCCGCCCTTGATTCGTTTAGCCCGTGGATGGGCGCTGTCGTACACCGTTGCCAGGTGCTGGAAATCCAGATGGGTGTAGATCTGTGTGGTCTTGATGTCTGAGTGGCCGAGCAGCTCCTGAACCGCGCGCAGGTCCTGGGACGATTCCAGCATATGGCTGGCAAAGGAGTGTCGCAGCATGTGTGGGTGCAGGTTCTGCCCCAGCTCGCGTTCACCGGCGGCCTTGACGCGCACCTGAATCGCCCGTGGCCCCAGGCGTCGGCCTTGCTGGCTGACAAACACTGCGTCGTCCGCCGGGTTGGTCAAAAGGCGCAGCGGCAGCCACAGTTGCAAGGCTTCTCGTGCTTTGCGGCCTACCGGCAGGACGCGGGTTTTGCTGCCCTTGCCGAGCACTTGCACCAGGCCGTCCGCCAGGTCCAATTGGTCGAGATTCAGGCCGGTCAGCTCCGACAGGCGCAGGCCCGATGAATAGAACAGCTCAAGGATGGCCTGGTCGCGATGGGCCAGGAAGTCATCCTCGACGGCGCCATCTAGCAATTGCAGGGCGCGGTCGGTATCCAGGGTCTTGGGCAGGCGCCGTTCGCCCTTGGGCGGTGACAGGCCGTTGGCCGGGTCGTGGTCGCACAGGCCTTCGCGGTTCAAATAGTGATAGAGCCCGCGCACCGCCGAGAGCAGGCGCGACAGGCTGCGCGAGGATTGACCCGCCTGGTGCAGGCGTGCGATCAGGCTGCGCAGGCTCTGGATATCCAGAGCCTTCCAACTGTTGATCTGTTGTTTCGCGCAGTAGGCCAGGACCTTGTTCAAGTCCCGCCGGTAGGCTTCCAGGGTATGGGGCGACACCTGGCGCTCGTTGCGCAGGTGAGCGCAATAAGCGTCCAGTTGCCGTTCCATGGCTAGCGCACCGCGCGCAGGGCGGTAGTGAAGCGCGGCAGGACGCGGCCCAGTACTTCGGCGATGTAGGTCAAGAACAGCGTGCCGACTGAACTCTTGTAGTGCTGAGGGTCACGGCTGGCGATGGCCAACACGCCGTGCAGGCCTTGATGGCTGAGCGCGACCACCGCCGTGGAGCCGATCTGCAGGCGCTGTTCGGCACCAAACAGGAAGTCCAGCTCATGCTCGCGCAAGGTGCCGCTGATGGTCTTGCCTTCGGATAGCAGGCCGCCGATAGCGGTTTGTGCGTCGCTGCCGCTGACCCAGCGACCCACCGGCATCGGGTTGTCGCTGAACAGGATCAGGCTCACGAACGGCACCTGGAAGTCCTGGCGCAGGCTGTCTTCCACGGCGATCACCGTTTCTTCCAGGCTGGTGGCGTCCAGCAGGGTCAGGATCAGGCGACGGGTTTTCTCGAACAGGCGGTCGTTATCGCGGGCGACGTCCATCAGGTGCGAGAGCTTGTGGCGCATCTCGATGTTGCGCTCGCGCAGGATCTTCATCTGCCGCTCCACCAACGACACGGTATCGCCGCGCTGGTGGGGGATGCGCAGGGCCGGCAGCAGTTCTTCGTGCTCGACGAAGAAGTCCGGATTAGCCTCAAGGTACGCCGCGACGGCAGCGGCCTCCAGACTTTCGCTCGGGGATGCTTGTGCGGGTACTTGAGGCTTATCGGTCATTGGATTGGCTCACTCATAGACGGACCTGTCCTTCGTATACGCGCGAGGCCGGCCCGGTCATCATCACCGGGTGGCCAGGGCCTGCCCACTCGATGGACAAGCGTCCGCCGGGCAGGTCGATCAACAGCGGCGAATCCATCCACCCCTGGCTGATCGCGGCCACGGCAGCGGCGCAAGCACCGGTGCCGCAGGCCTGGGTTTCGCCAGCGCCGCGTTCCCACACGCGCAATTGCGCGCGGGTACGGTCGATCACCTGCAGGAAGCCCACGTTGACCCGCGCCGGAAAGCGCGGGTGGTGTTCGATTTTCGGCCCCAATTCATGCACGGGGGCGTTGTTGATGTCGTTGACCCGCAGCACGGCATGGGGGTTGCCCATGGACACGGCAGCGATGTCGACGGCCTTGCCATCAACGTCCAGGGCGTAGCTGACAGCTTGCTCGTTAGCCTGGAACGGAATGTCCGCCGGCACCAGGCGTGGCGCGCCCATGTTGACGCTGATCTGGCCGTCGCTGCGGATATCCAGCTCGATCACGCCGCTCTTGGTCTCGACGCGGATCTGCCGCTTGGCGGTCAGGCGTTTGTCCAGCACAAAGCGCGCAAAGCAGCGCGCACCGTTGCCGCACTGTTCCACTTCGGAACCGTCGGAGTTGAAGATCCGGTAACGGAAATCCACTTCCGGGTTGTTTGGCGCTTCGACGATCAGCAACTGGTCGAAACCAATACCGGTGTGACGGTCGCCCCACTGTTTCGCGTGTTTGGGCAGGATATGCGCGTGCTGGCTGACCAGGTCGAGGACCATGAAATCATTGCCCAGCCCGTGCATCTTGGTAAAACGCAGCAGCATGGCTTACTCCGGCAGCAGGCTTTCGCCAGCATACAACTCGGCTACCGTCTCGCGGCGACGCACTTCAAACGCTTGATCACCGTCCACCAACACCTCGGCGGTACGGCCGCGGGTGTTGTAGTTGGAACTCATGACAAACCCGTAGGCACCGGCCGAATGCACGGCCAGCAGATCGCCTTCTTCCAGGGCCAACTGACGGTCCTTGGCCAGGAAGTCGCCGGTCTCGCAGATCGGACCTACGATGTCGTAGGCGCGGGCTTCGCTGGCGCGCGGTGTCACGGCGGTGACATTCATCCAGGCCTGGTACAGCGCCGGGCGGATCAGGTCGTTCATCGCCGCATCGACGATGGCGAAATCCTTGTGCTCCGTGTGCTTGAGGTACTCGACCTGGGTCAGCAGCACGCCGGCATTGGCGACGATATAGCGGCCAGGCTCGAACATCAGCGTCAGGTCACGGCCTTCGATGCGCTCGCGCACCGCCTGGATATAGTCGGCAATCAGCGGCGGCTCTTCGTCGCGATAACGCACGCCCACGCCACCACCGAGGTCGATGTGGTGCAGGTAGATGCCGCATTCACCGAGACGGTCGATCAACGCCAGCAGGCGGTCGAGCGCATCCAGGAACGGCGGCAATGTGGTCAGTTGCGAGCCGATATGGCAGTCGACACCCAGCACTTCCAGGTTCGGCAGTTGCGCGGCGCGGATGTATACGTCCTCGGCGTCGGCAATGGCGATGCCGAACTTGTTCTCTTTGAGACCGGTGGAAATATACGGGTGGGTGCCGGCATCGACGTCGGGGTTGACGCGCAGGGAGATCGGCGCGCGAACGCCCATCTCGGCGGCCACGACCTGCAGGCGCTCCAGCTCGTCGGTGGATTCGATGTTGAAGCAATGCACGCCAACTTCCAGGGCACGGCGCATGTCTTCGCGAGTCTTGCCGACGCCGGAGAACACGATCTTGTCAGCCTTGCCGCCAGCGGCCAGTACGCGTTCCAGCTCGCCACGGGACACGATGTCGAAACCAGCGCCGAGGCGCGCCAGGACATTCAGTACGCCGAGGTTGGAGTTGGCCTTGACCGCGTAGCACACCAGGTGCGGCACGCCGTCGAGGGCGTCGGTGAAGGAGCGGTATTGGGCTTCGATATGCGCACGGGAATACACATAAGTCGGGGTGCCAAAGCGCTGGGCAATCGCGGACAACGCCACGCCTTCCGCGAACAGCTCGCCGTCCCGGTAGTTAAAAGCGTCCATGGGATTCCCTTATTCGTAGGTGTCGTGCTTATGCGCTTTGGAAGGCTTTTGCGACGATTGCGCCTGTTCATTCGGGTCTTTACTGTCATCGGGCAGGTACAGCGGGCCTTTTTGACCACAGGCACTAACGAGGCAAGCGACCGCGACGAGCGCAGCAAGGGAAGAGATCAGGCGCTTCATGGCGAAATCCTTGAATATGCATTAATTGCGCCCGAGTATACCGACCACCCGCCAGCTTGCCTATGCGCTGGAATACCCGTCCGGCGGGGGTTTGCCGACACAGCCGGGAAGCGTACTACGCTGCGTGAGGATTTTTCACACCGTCAATCGTGTTGAAATCGGTATCCTTTGCAATCGGCGGGGCTCGCCCGTATCGTGCGGCGCTTGAGCAAAACCAGACACTTTTGAGGTTGCCACAATGAGTTTGACCGAAGCCCGTTTTCACGACCTGGTGGATTCGACCCAGCAGGCGCTGGAAGATATTTTCGACGACAGCGGCCTGGACGTGGACCTGGAAAACTCGGCCGGCGTGCTGACCGTCAAGTTCGAAAGCGGCCAGCAACTGATCTTCAGCCGCCAGGAGCCGTTGCGTCAGCTGTGGCTGGCGGCGCGCTCCGGTGGTGTGCACTTCGACTACGACGAAGAAAGCGGCAAATGGCAGTGCGACAAAAGTGAGGAGCTGTTGGGTGAAATGCTCGCGCGCCTGGTCGAGGAATATACCGGCGAAGCGCTGGACTTTGATGAGTTGGGGCAGGACGAGAACTGACTGTGACCCAGCCTGCACCTGTCCGTCCGCCGAAGCCGCTGTTCAGTAATGTCAGCCCGGCGGTGCCGTCACCTTGTATCAGTTTGTGTCGCCTGGATGAGCAAAAAGTCTGCCTCGGTTGCTTCCGCCACGTGGAAGACATCCGTGAATGGCGCTCTGCCGACGATGCCCGCCGCCGGGTGATCTGCGCCGAGGCCGAGCAGCGCAGGGCGCGCGCCTGAGGTCGTCTTGTTTATTTGTGACGCTGTGGTAGTGTCCGGATACGCCTCAACTCATCGAGGCCCGTGAGAACCCCGCCTTTTCCTGGCGGGGTTTTGCTTTTTTGTGCAGAAAAAAGGAGTCTGCCTGAATCATGACCACCGCACCGTCCATCATCCTCACCCGTCTTGACGTGCAGCGTCTGGAGCAACTGATCGACCGCTTGGGCGACGAATCTCCCGGCGTCGAAGCGTTGCAAGCCGAACTCGACCGCGCCGAAGACGTGGTTGGCCACGATGAAGTGCCTGCGGGTGTCGTGACCATGAACTCCAGCGTGCATTGCCGTGAGCAAAGCAGCGGCAAGGACTACCACCTGACGCTGGTCTACCCGAAAGATGCCAATGCGGACGAAGGCAAGATCTCGATCCTGGCGCCGGTGGGCAGCGCCTTGCTGGGCCTGCAGGTTGGCCAGCATATTGACTGGCCTGCGCCGGGCGGAAAGACGCTCAAGCTGGAACTGCTCAGTGTTGAAGGCCAGCCCAAAGACGGTGGCGCATTCTCCATGTAACAGGAGCCGCTCTAAATCTGGCTCAGCGCCACATTGAGCGACAGCTCCAGCTCGGCCTTGTAGCGCAGATACAGGTTACTCGGGCTTTGCACATCGCCGAGCAGGCCGGACAGGTCCAGGTCGGTGATGTAGCAGCGGTAGCGTTCGGTTTCCCGGCGTTGCCCGACGATTTCCTGGGCGACCACTGCAAACAGTTGGTCGCCAAATTCCAGTTCGGAAAACTCCCGCTGATTGCAGTACAAGGTAATGCCAACCTGGCCCGGCGCGGCCTTGCCGATAATCGCCTGCACGTCGTAAAACGGTTTGTTCGCCGGGTTCAGCGGTGCGGGCCGAGGTTCGATGCCGCGCGCGCGACCGCTGCCTGACGGCAATAGCTGGTAATACAAGACCTGCACCGCGCCCAGCGGCTCTTGCGGGTCCAGCGGCGACAGCGCGTCCCGGCGATAAATGATCGACTGCAAGAAACGCTGCAACGGCGCCAACAGACTCTGTTCATCGTGAAACGGCAGGCGCTGCTGCCAGAGCGCGTTGAACTCATCCAATACATACAGTTCGGCGAAGCCTTCGTTGACCCGGAAAAATACCTGCACGCAATCGGCCATGCCCATCGGCAGCAGCAACGCCAGGTCGTGGTCTTCCAGGGCCATGGCGTCCAGGTGCAACGGGCTGTAGCTGGCCAATTCTTCGCTGAGATAGGCGATCAGCGCCTCTTGGGTCGGCAGGGATACGTGGTTGGCCTGGCCCGGCATCAACTCCATGACGTGATAGTGCTGCTGCACCTGGAGCAAATAGCGGTGATTGCCCTGGCCGAGCAGCAGGTTCTGCGCGGTGTCGAAGATTTCTTCCACGCGCTGGGCAATGAATTGCGCACGGTTGTGACAGAAACAGCGCACCCGCAGGCGTGGCAGGTGGTCCGACGGCAACTGGTTGAGGTAATCGCGCAGGCAGTCGAGCAGCGCGTGGGGGCCGTCGTAGCGGCTGACCATCACCTCGTTCCAGCTATTGAGCGTGACTTGGTCCAGGGTCAGCACCAGGTTGTCGCGTACACCGGCGTAACTCAGGGAGTCGGTGCGCTCGGTGGTCATCAGGATATTCAGGTCGCGGTGATGCTTGAGTGGGTCGACACCGACGTTGATCAGCAGCAACACTTCCTCGGGCACTGCCGAGCGCAGCAGGCGCTCTTCGTCCACGCTGGCCAGGGGCAGGGCGATGGTCTGTTGCAGGCTGCCCAGCAGGTTGAACAGCTCGAATTCGGTCATGTCGCTGGTGCCGGGGTGCAGCGCCAGGCGCGTGCTGCTGTCGATCACGCCGTTTCGATGGCACCAGGTCAGCATTTCCAGCAGGTCGCGGCTGCGCTTGATCGGCGCAAAGTGTTCCCATTCCAGCGCCGTAAGATTGCCGTTGTACAGGCCCCAGTGGTGCTGGCCCGGCTCCTTGCGGTTGGGCGATTGCACCAGGGTCAGGGTGTCTTCGGCCAAGTCCGGGGCAATGCCGGGGTTGATGAACTCCACTTTGCCGGCCTTGCGTTCAAAGGCGGCGTACAGGCGCCGACCCAGCACATTGAGGTCGCGCTTGTTGATCAGGCTGACGGTCTGTTCGGTGCGGGCGAATTGGGTCAGGAAGCGGTAACTGTAATTGAGTTCGTTCACCAAGGCGCGGCGCTCGGAAGCGACCTGGCGCACTTTCCATTGACTGCGGCTGTCGAGCAACGCCAATTGGCGCTGGTCCCAGCCCCATTCATGGGCCAGGCGCTCCAGCAGTAGGCGCTGCCAGCTGGTGGTACGCTGGCCGGCGCTGAGCTTGCGGTTGACCTTCAGGTACAGCGCGCGCCGTACCAGTTCCAGGCGCTCGGGCTCGTTGCGGGCCTTGAGGTATTCCTCGATGCGGCGGTACACCACGATGTACGGGTCCAGCTCATCCAGATCCATCTGGTTGGCGAACACCGCTCGCTTGAAGCGCAGGCTCAGGCAATGCACGTTCGGGTGTTCGCTGGCGTAGACCTCGGTCAGCAACAGCTTGAGCACGGATTTGTAGGGCGACTCGATGCCCTTGAACAGTTGCCACAGCCCGGCACCAATGAATTCGCCTGGGGGAATGCGCGCCAAGTGACCCAGGTCGAGGGTTTCGTCGGCACGGATAAAACGCTTGGAAATCAGCGTGTGGGTGAACTCGGCATAACGGGTTTCTTCATACACCGGCACCAGCCACCAGATCGGCGTGCGTCCGGCCAGCCAGATGGCAGTGCGGTAGAACTCATCCAGCAACAGGTAATGCTGGGTGGTGCCGCAGTCGTCGGAGCTCAGTTGCGTGTCGCGTTCACCGAGCACAAAGCGTGTCGGCTCGATCAGGAAGAAGTGGGCCTCGGCGCCCATGGTCAGGGCCCAGGCTTCCAGCAACTGGCATTTCTTGCGCAGTTCGGCCAGCTCAGTCTCGCTCAGGTCGGCGGCGTGACACACCCACACATCCATATCGCTCTGGTCGGCCTGGGCCAGGGTGCCCAGGCTGCCCATCAGGAACAGGCCATGGATCGGTCGCGGCGGGTTGCCGTGGCGTGTCTTGTAGGAGAACGATCGAGTCAGGCGCTGGGCTTCGGTGAGGGCTTGGGCGTCCGGTTCGTAATTCGACAGACCCGCCGGCGTACTGCCTGACACATAGCCCGGCAGCAGCGGATGGTTGACGTGGAAAAACAGCGGCAACAGGTTCAGCACGCTTTGCTGGCGCGGCGTCAGCCCCTCGATGGCCCGGGCCATACGGCCTTCATTGAGGGCCATGAACCGCGCGCGCAACTGGGCCAGCACCTTGCGGTCGATGCCTTCGTCCAGGTCGGGGCGGATTTCATGGGTGCGGGTCATGTCGAACTCGGTGGCTCGCAGGGCCCGACGTGGGCGGCCGTGTAGGAGTTTACAGCCAGTAGCGTAGGAGGTTTAGAGGGAAATGGTTTTTGACGTCAGAATTTTTGCACGGGCACAGCAACGCCCTCGGAATCCGCAAAGGGCGGACTCCATGGGCGGTATCCGGTATCAGGCGGCTTCTTTGGTGGTGGCAGTGGTCAAGATAGTCAGCAGGGTCTGGGCCTGCTCTGCGGCGTCCCGGCCAAGGCTGGTCAGGTAGCCCCCGTCCGGCTGGTCGATAAGTCCTTTCGCGTGGAGGCGTTTGGCAGCGGCGATGGCAGTAGGCGCAGCGGTCTGGTGGACTTTCAGACCTTCTTTGGTGCTGTCCAGGGGGAAGAGTACAAGGATTTCCAGTTCGGCAACCAACTCAGGGGTATACGACATAAGGACTCCAGACTTTCTAAGAATTTATTAGAGGCTAGCAGGCCATAAGGTGAACGCACTTTGCCGAACTGTCCAGTGTGTTGCCGCGTGTTGGATTTATTGCTTTTCGGGCGGCAATTCCGGCAGGGCGCGCAGTGCAGTTTCATACCATTCGGTATTGAAGGCGCGGTCCTCTTCCAGCAGCGCGTCGATCTCGACCGCGAGCACGTGGGCCATCAGTTGCAGGATCTCTTCACGCTCGTAGCCCACCAAGGTCAGCTTGTTGAACGTGGCCTTGGCGGCCGGTGGGTTTTCGCTCTCGATCTGGTTCTCGATCGCTTCAATCAGCGTGGTTTCGGCGAATTCTTCTTCGTCGTTGTCGATATCGGTCGGCTCGCTCATGGCAGGCTCCTCAAGGAAAGGGCGCCAGTCTACCCCCATTCAGGTGGGTGATGCTGCTGGTCAGGGCGGGCGCCGGGATCTATAACAGTTGCAGCCAACCCCATTCCCGGCCTGGAGGCACAGACATGCTCAAGCTTTATGGATTTTCGGTCAGCAACTACTACAACATGGTCAAGCTGGCGCTGCTGGAGAAAGGGCTGCCTTTCGAAGAGGTGCCTTTTTACGCTGGTCAAACCCCCGAAGCCCTGGCCGTGAGCCCGCGGGGCAAGGTGCCGGTGCTGGGCGTGAAACAGGGTTTTATCAACGAAACCAGCGTGATCCTCGAATACATCGAACACACCCAGGAAGGGCCCGCGCTGTTGCCGGCCGAGCCGTTCCAGCGTGCGCAGGTGCTGGCGCTGTGCCGGGAAATCGAGTTGTACATCGAGTTGCCTGCTCGCGCGTGTTTTGCAGAAGCGTTTTTTGGCATGCCGGTGCCGGAGGCGATCAAGGAGAAGTCCAAGGCCGAGTTGCTGTTGGGTTTTGGTTCGTTGGGCAGGCACGGCAAGTTCGCGCCTTATGTCGCTGGGGAGAGCTTCACGATTGCCGATTTGTATTTCATGTACAGCGTGAACCTCGCCTGCGCGGTGGGCGAGAAGTTGTTTGGGCTGGATTGGCTGGCTGAGATGCCAAAGGCCAAGGCGTTGTTGGACAGGCTGCATGCAATGCCCAACGCTCAGAAAGTGGCGGCGGACAGAGAGGCGGCGATGCCGGCGTTTATGGCGATGATCGCGGCCAAGAAATAGATTTTTGGCGTCTGGCAGGACGCTATCGCGGGCAAGCCCGGCTCCCACATTGGAATGCGATTTCCTGTGGGAGCTGGCTTGCCTGCGATGCTTTTAGCGGCTGGCGAGCAATTCCTGGCCGCGCAACACAGCTGCCTTCACCTGCGTCGGCGCAGTCCCGCCCACGTGGTTACGGGCATTCACCGAGCCTTCCAGGGTCAGCACGGCAAACACGTCCTGCTCGATCTGGTCGCTGAACTGACGCAGTTCTTCCAGGCTCATTTCCGCCAGGTCCTTGCCGGTGTCCACGCCGTACTTCACAGCGTGGCCGACGATTTCGTGGCAGTCACGGAACGGCAGGCCGCGGCGCACCAGATAGTCCGCCAGGTCGGTTGCGGTAGAGAACCCACGCAGCGCCGCTTCACGCATGATTGCGTGCTTGGGTTTGATCGCCGGGATCATGTCGGCAAACGCGCGCAAGGAGTCGCGCAGGGTGTCGGCGGCGTCGAACAACGGCTCTTTGTCTTCCTGGTTGTCCTTGTTGTAGGCCAGAGGCTGGCCTTTCATCAGGGTCAGCAGGCCCATCAAGGCGCCGAACACGCGGCCGCTCTTGCCACGCACCAACTCGGGCACGTCGGGGTTTTTCTTTTGCGGCATGATCGAGCTGCCGGTGCAGAAACGGTCCGGCAGGTCGATGAACTGGAATTGCGCGCTGGTCCACAGCACCAGCTCCTCGGAGAAACGCGACAGGTGCATCATCGCGATGCTCGCGGCGGCGCAGAATTCGATGGCGAAGTCACGGTCCGACACGCCATCCAGGGAGTTGCCGCCGACGGCGTCGAAGCCCAGCAATTGCGCGGTGTACTCGCGGTCGATCGGGTAGGTGGTGCCGGCCAGCGCGGCGCTGCCCAATGGCATGCGGTTGGCGCGCTTGCGGCAATCCACCAGGCGCTCGTAGTCGCGGCTGAGCATTTCGAACCAGGCCAGCAGGTGGTGGCCGAAGGTCACAGGCTGCGCGGTCTGCAGGTGAGTGAAGCCCGGCATGATGGTGTCCGACTCGCGCTCGGCCTGTTCCAGAAGACCTTTTTGCAGGCGGGTGATCTCGGACAGGATCAGGTCGATTTCGTCACGCAGCCACAGGCGGATATCGGTGGCCACCTGGTCATTACGGCTACGGCCGGTGTGCAGCTTCTTGCCGGTCACACCGATGCGGTCGGTAAGGCGCGCCTCGATGTTCATGTGCACGTCTTCCAGGTCGACGCGCCAGTCGAACGTGCCGGCTTCGATCTCGCCACGGATGGTGGTCAGGCCGTCGATGATGCTGTCGCGCTCGGCGTCGGTCAGCACGCCGACCTTGGCCAGCATCGTCGCGTGGGCGATGGAGCCCATGATGTCGTGGCGGTACAGGCGCTGGTCGAAGGTGACGGAGGCGGTGAAGCGGGCGACGAAGGCGTCGACGGGTTCACTGAAGCGGCCGCCCCAGGACTGGTTGGTCTTGTCGGTGCTCATGGATTCGCTCGTGATCTGCTTAATAAAGAGGCATGGAAGTGTGCCGGCGATAATAACAGGGTTGCCAGTAGGCGCGGTGCTGCGGGTCGTCGGCATTTTTATTTGCGCAAAGGATGGCTAAGTGCCTTGCCGCCGACCGCGTCCAGGACGAGACTGGGGACAGGTACTTATTGAAACGATATTTGACGATTGAGCAATGTCGTCTCAGTGAGCGTCTACAGTTGGACTGATAGTGTGTGAATGCACCAAAGTCGGGTGCTGCGGTCAGAGCCCAGACTATCCATTTAAAAAGGGGGGTATTCGGATTGTGTATCAGCAAACCCTACGACGATGCCCGAAGGCAGCAGGTCTTGGGCGCTATTGAACAGGTCCGGGTAAATATGGGTGCCACTCTCAGGGCACTTTTTGCCGCTCGCGCTAGTCTTAGCGTGGATCGCTGTGACGCAAGTCACCGCACCTGTCTACGCTATCCTTGTGCGAGACTCACGCAGGAATCCAGCGCAATATGAATGTCCTGATCGTTGATGACGAACCCCAAGCCCGCGAGCGACTGAGCCGTTTGGTCAGTGATCTCGAGGGTTACGCAGTACTCGAACCGAGCGCCACCACGGGCGAAGAGGCGTTGACGCTGATCGACAGCCTCAAGCCGGATGTGGTGTTGCTCGACATCCGTATGCCGGGCCTTGATGGCCTGCAAGTTGCCGCCCGACTGAGCGAGCGAGAGTCGCCACCCGCCGTGGTGTTTTGCGCGGCCGGCGAAGAGTTTTCCGCGCAGACGCTGGAAGCCAGTGGAGTCAGCTTCCTCGTCAAACCGGTGGCTGGCGAAGCATTGCTCAAGGCTTTGAAAAAGGCCGAACGCCCAACCCGTGTGCAACTCGCCGCCCTGACCCAGCCTGCTGCCCAGAGTGGAAACGGGCCACGTAGCCATATCAGCGCACGCACCCGCAAAGGCATCGAACTGATCCCCTTGGGCGAGGTGGTCTATTTTATCGCCGATCACAAGTACGTAACCCTGCGCCACCAGGGCGGCGAAGTGCTGCTCGATGAGCCGCTCAAGGCGCTTGAAGATGAATTCGGCGACCGCTTCGTGCGAATCCACCGCAATGCACTGGTGGCCCGCGAGCGCATCGAACGTCTGCAGCGCACGCCGCTGGGGCACTTTCAGCTGTTCCTGAAAGGCCTTAATGGCGACGCGCTGATCGTCAGCCGACGGCATGTGGCCGGTGTGCGCAAGATGATGCAGCAGCTTTAGCCCGAGGGCTGTGGTGAGGCCTGCAACCCATATCCCGGTGCGACGCGGCCAGGGAGGCCCCGCACTTGCTGATTCAAATCAAAGCGTATTTGCCTGAGCTGTTATTATCTGCCGTATCTATTCAGTACGGATTGATCCATGTCCTCTCGCGAAATCCGCATCGCCACCCGTAAAAGCGCCCTGGCCTTGTGGCAGGCCGAATACGTCAAAGCACGCCTTGAGCAGGCCCACCCAGGCCTCGTGGTGTCCCTGGTGCCCATGGTCAGTCGCGGCGACAAGCTGCTCGACTCGCCGCTGTCGAAGATCGGCGGCAAGGGCCTGTTCGTCAAGGAACTGGAAACCGCGCTGTTGGAGAATGAAGCCGACATCGCGGTGCATTCGATGAAAGACGTGCCCATGGACTTCCCTGAAGGCCTGGGCCTGTTTTGCATCTGTGAGCGCGAAGACCCGCGTGACGCCTTCGTTTCCAACACCTACGCATCCCTGGATGAATTGCCCCTGGGCAGCATCGTCGGCACCTCTAGTCTGCGTCGCCAGGCACAATTGCTGACCCGTCGCCCGGACCTGCAGATCCGCTTCCTGCGCGGCAACGTCAACACCCGCCTGGCCAAGCTGGATGCGGGCGAATATGACGCGATCATTCTCGCAGCGGCCGGCCTGATTCGCCTGGGTTTTGAAGACCGCATCACCTCGGCCATCAGCGTCGAGGACAGCCTGCCTGCCGGCGGGCAAGGTGCGGTTGGCATTGAATGCCGCACCGCCGACAGTGAAATCCACGCCCTGCTCAAACCTCTTGATCACCACGACACTGAAGTCCGCGTCACGGCCGAGCGTGCCCTGAACAAGCACCTCAACGGCGGTTGCCAGGTGCCTATCGCCTGCTACGCCGTGCTCGAAGGTGAAAACCTGTGGCTGCGTGGCCTGGTGGGCGACCCGGAAGGCGGCACGCTGCTGACCGCCGAGGTGCGAGGCCCCCAGCGTGACGCCACGGCCTTGGGTATTCAGGTAGCCGAAGAGCTGCTGGAGAAGGGCGCTGGTGCCATCTTGGAGAAGGTCTATGGCGAGGCCGGCCCGCAGTGACCGAATGGCGCGTGCTGCTGACGCGGCCTGCCGAGGAGTCGATGGCCCTGGCGGCCTCGTTGTCCGAAGCGGGTATTTTCAGCAGCAGCCTGCCTTTGCTGGATATCGAGCCGCTCCCCGTAACACCTGAGCAGCAAGCCGTCTTCCATGACCTGGGGCGCTACTGCGCAGTGATTGTCGTCAGCAAGCCTGCGGCGCGCCTTGCCGTGGCGCAGCTGGATCGCGCATGGCCGCAGTTGACGTGGTTCAGTGTCGGCGCTGCCACGGCGCAGGTATTGGCCGAACAGGGCCTGAATGTTAAGTATCCGCCGACTGGCGACGACAGCGAGGCCTTGCTTCAATTGCCCGCGTTGCGCGAGGCTATCGCCCGTCCGGATGCCCAGGTGTTGATCCTGCGCGGTGAGGGTGGTCGCGAGCTGCTGGCGGAGCGTTTGCGCGAACAAGGTGCTAGTGTCGACTATCTGGAGTTGTATCGCCGTTTTCTGCCGGCCTACGAGGCCGGTGCGCTGATGCAGCGCATCCAGTTGGAACGCTTGAACGGCCTGGTGGTCAGCAGTGGGCAGGGTTTTTTACACCTGCAAGCCCTGGCCGGAGCCGATTGGCCCCAGGTGGCACAGTTGCCGTTGTTCGTGCCAAGCCCGCGAGTCCAAGAGATGGCGCGGGCCGCTGGCGCAGAAAAAGTTGTGGATTGTCGTGGCGCGAGTGCCGCGGCTTTGTTAGTGGCGATACGGAGCTATCCCGTTCCCACTCTCTGAAACGCAAAGGACGGATACGTGAGCGAAACAGCCTTGCCTAAAGATGAAACCCAACCCGCAGTTGATGCGCCGGTTGAGTCACCGGTCTCCGCGCCGCGCCGTGGCAATGGCCTGGCCATCGTCGCCTTGCTGCTCGGCGCTGCCGGCGTTGCCGCCGGCGGTTGGGGGATCTGGCAGGTCCGCGCGCTGCAAGCCAGCAGCCAGCAGCAACTGGGCCAGGTGCAGACCCTCGATGACCAATCCCAGTCCCTCAAGCAAAGCCAGCAACAACTGGCCGCCCGGCTGGCGCAGTTGCCGGGTGCGGATGAGCTGGAGGAGCGTCGTCGCCTGGTGGCCCAGTTGCAGGGTGATCAGCAGCGCCTGAGCCAACGTCTGGAAACTGTGCTGGGGTCCAGCCGCAAGGACTGGCGCCTGGCTGAGGCGGAACACTTGATTCGCCTGGCGAGCCTGCGCCTTTCTGCCCTTCAAGATATCAACAGCGCCCAGGCGTTGGTCCAGGGTGCCGACGAGATTCTACGCGAGCAAAGCGATCCGGGCTCCTATGCCGCCCGCGAGCAATTGGCCAAGAGCCTCGCCGCGCTGCGCAGCACCGAGCAGCCGGACCGCACCGGGCTGTACCTGCAATTGGCGGCCTTGCGTGATCAGGTCGTGCAACTGGCGGCTATCGCACCTGAATATCAGTTGACCGAACCTGCTTCCCAGGGGCGTCCGACCACCGATACGGAAAGCCGCTGGAGCCAATGGTGGGAGCAGATTTCCCGCTACTTCCGCATCGACTTCAACCCGGATGACAACATCCGTCCATTACTGGCCGGCCAAGGTTTGAACCAAGTGCGCCTGGCCCTGAGCCTGGCGCTGGAGCAGGCGCAATGGGCAGCGCTCAATGGTGAGTCGGCGGTCTATAGCCGCTCATTGGGCGAGGCGCGCAGCGTGTTACAGGACAACTTCAACCAGGACAACCCGCAGAGCAAGGCGATGCTGGCGCGTATTGCCGAGCTTGAGCCCAAGGCGGTCTCGGTTGTCACGCCGGACCTGGCTGCCAGCTTGGCTGCCGTGCAGGCGTATCTTGAGCGTCGTCATCTGTCTGCCGACGAAGCCAAGGCGGCGGCCACGCCGGCGAAGCAGGAGTAGAGCCGATGAAACGTTTCTATGTGATCCTGGTGCTGGCGATTGCTATCGCGCTGGCACTGGCAGTGGGCATTTCGAAACACACGGGCTACGTGCTGATTACCTACCCTCATGTGCTGCATTACGAGTCGAGCTTGTGGGCGACCCTGGTAGCGGTGTTTGCCATCGGCCTGGCGATCTACCTGATCCGTGTGCTGCTGAGCCTGGTCACCACCTCCGGTGGCGTGGTCAACCCGTGGTCGCGGCGTAACCGCAGTCGTCGCGTGCAGATTGCCATCGAGCAGGGCCAGATGGACCTCGCCGAAGGCCGCTGGGCCAGTGCCGAGCGTCACTTGCACCGTGCTGCCGAAGCGGAGCGTCAGCCACTGCTGTATTACCTCGGCGCGGCCCGTGCGGCGAATGAACAGGGACGGTACGAAGAGTCCGATGGTTTGTTGGAGCGCGCCCTTGAGCGTCAGCCCCAGGCCGAGTTGGCGGTTGCCTTGAGCCATGCGCAACTGCAACAGGATCGCGGCGATACTGACGGCGCACTGACCACTTTGCAGGCCATGCACGAACGCCATCCCCATAACGCCCAGGTCCTGCGTCAACTGCAGCGTCTGCATCAGCAGCGGGGCGATTGGTCGTCTGTGATCCGCCTGCTGCCGGAACTGCGCAAGGATAAAGTGCTGCCCGCCAGTGAGCTCGCCGAGCTTGAGCGTCGCGCTTGGGGCGAGAACCTGAGCCTCGCGGCCCAGCGTGAAGAGCAGGGCGAGGCCGGCTTGCAGTCCCTTGAGCGCGCCTGGCAACAACTCACTTCCGCCCAGCGCCAGGAGCCGCAACTGGTATTGGCTTACGCCGAGCAACTGCGCCAGTTGGGCGCCGATGCCAAAGCCGAGGAAGCGCTGCGCGGCGCGATCAAGCGCGGTTACGACAGCCATCTGATTCGGCTCTACGGCTTGCTGCGTGGCAGCGACCCCGCCAAGCAATTGAAGTTTGCCGAAGGTTGGCTCAAGGACCATCCAGGTGATGCCAGCCTGTTACTGACGCTGGGCCGCCTGTGCCTGCAAAATAGCCTGTGGGGCAAAGCGCGGGACTATCTGGAAAGCAGCCTGCAGGTGCAGCGCAATCCCGAGGCCTGTGCCGAGTTGGCGCGGTTGTTGGCGCAACTGGGTGACACCGAGCGTAGTAACCAGCTGTTCCAGGAGGGGCTGGGGTTGCTGGATAACCGTTTGCTGGCATCACCGCTGCCTGTCCCGGCCCGGGTTTGATGCAGGGGGGTTGGCCCAGAAGCCCTGCAGCCAACCCTTGATGACGCTGGACTGGCGTGCAGGTAGCGCGTTTGTGAGCAAAGTCCGACGCCCTGCGGGGCAATCTCTTCCATGTTCAGGCGCAAAGTCCTTACCCTCTCGCGGAATTGTCTGCTCCTGCACGTATTGAAAGGGGTCAGGCCTTTACTCTACCGTAGCGACCTATCTTTCGCGGTGCGGATAAAGCATGTCTTTGGCCCCTTCACGCTCCTTGTTTTTCCTCGCGTTCCTGGCCGGTGCGCTGACATTGGGCGCGTCCTTTTATCTCGAGTTCGGTGTCTCCTTGCGCCCTTGCTTTCTGTGCCAGATGCAAAGAGGATTCCTGGCTGCCTTTACATTGACCAATCTGGTCGCCGTGATCCATAACCCCAAGCGCTCTGTGACCTACCTGTATGGGTTGGCAAGCATGGCCTTTGCATTACTCGGCGCCATTACCGCTGTGCGCCAGGTGCTGCTACAAAACGCCGCACCGGAGCAGGCGGCTAATTGCTGGCCTAGCCTGCACTATATGATCGAAAACCTGTCGTTTTGGCAGGCCCTGCAATTGACTGTCAAAGGTACCGTCGACTGCGTGGAGATCAACTGGACGCTGTTTGACTTGAGCCTGCCGGAATGGAGCCTGTTGTTCTTCGTCGGGATGTTGATCCTCGGTGCCATGCAGTTTTCACGACTGCTTTTAAGCCATCGCCTGCGACCGGCGAGACGCTGAAGGTCAGTTGCGGTTCGTAGGACGGGATTAAACACTTGTATGAACTTTCTCTCCTGCGTACCTTGAAGCCACAGTCATGCGGGCATAATCTGGCCCGCACGTATGATTGAAACCGTTTGTCAGATGCGGCCTTGTCCGGCTGCTGCTTTATCCTTGAAGTGTTGCGCGGGCACCAGGCGGCAGCGCCCCTATAGGGAAGAGAGATCATCATGCTGGAAAGTTGTCAGAATGCTCAGGAACGCTGGGGTGGGGTGCACAAGCTGATCGACAGCTGGCTGAAGGCACGTCATGAACTGGTTCGGGCCTTTGATGCGCTCGGCGCCAAGCCCGAGGCACTGGCGCAGAACCGTGAACCGTTGCAGGATTTCTGTGGTGTGCTGGTGGATTACGTGTCAGCCGGCCATTTCGGTGTCTACGAACAACTGACCAAGGAGGCAGAGGCCTTCGACGATCAGCGCGGCCTGGATTTGGCTGAGACCCTTTACCCGCGCATCGATGTCATCACCGAGAAACTGCTTGAGTTCACCGACCTGTGTGATGCCGGTAACTGCGTGGCGGATAAATTCAAAGAGTTGGGCGCGTTGCTTCACGAGCGATTCGAGCTGGAAGACTGCTTGATTGAAGTGCTGCACAACGCTCACAAGGAAGAGTCTGCTACCCAGGCTTGACCCTCGATAGCGATATACGAAAAACGGTGCGCATGACGCACCGTTTTTTATGGGTTCAAGGACGGGTGCCGAGCAACTCGATCTCGAACACCAGGGGCGTGTAAGGTGGGATCAATTCGCCAGCGCCGTCCGCGCCATAGGCCTGGGCTGATGGAATCACCAGGCGCCATTTCGCTCCCACGGGCATCTGCTGCAAGGCGCTGCTCCAGCCGCTGATCACACTGTTCAGACGAAACCATTGCGGTTGTGTGCTCTGGTCGAACACCGTGCCATCGGGTAACCGCCCCACGTATTTCACTTGAACCTGGTCGCTGGCTTTGGGTTTTTCACCCGTGCCAGAGGTGTGTTCGGTGAGCAGGATTCCATTCGCCAATTCACGCACGCCTTTTACCGCTTTTTCTTTGCTCAGGAATTGTTGTTCGGCCGCGAGCGCTTTTTCGCTTTGAGGGGCCTGCACGTCGGCTTCGGTTTGTGCTTCATGCTGGGCAAGAATTTGTTCGATGCGCGCGTTGTCCAGCGCCAGGGGTTTGCCTTGATAGGCTTGCTTGAGGCCATCGATCAACGCCTGGATCTGCAGGTCGGGGACTTCCTGGCGCAGGCGCTCACCGAGGCTGGCGCCGAGGCTGTAGGCGAGGTCGTGCTGATTCTGCTCAGTGTTTTTTGCCGGCGATTGATCGCTCGCATTGGCCACCGAAACCGCCAAACCCAGCACAAGAAAAAGGTAACGCGACATGGGCATTCTCCCGCCGAAAGTGCGACGGATTATGCCAGTGTGAAAGGGTAAAAAGTGCCGCGCATTTTCGTTATATCGATAAGAATTTTCACACGGTGCAACGCAAGGCAAACGATACTGTCAACATGCCCTAGCGGCGGTAAGAGCAGAGGGCTAGTATGAGCCGCACCCACGTCAGCCAGGAGGTAAACCATGTCGGCCAAACAGAAGCCTGTTAATACCCCGTTGCATTTACTCCAACAACTCTCGGGCAGCTTGCTCGAACATCTGGAAAGCGCTTGTTCCCAAGCTCTGGCCGATGCAGAAAAACTGCTCGCCAAGCTGGAAAAACAACGCGGTAAAGCGCAAGAGAAGCTGCACAAATCCCGTACCAAACTGCAAGACGCCGCCACTGCCGGCAAGGCCAAGGCACAAGCCAAAGCCAAAGACGCTGTCAAAGAACTTGAGGACCTGCTCGACGCCCTCAAGGATCGCCAAGCTGAAACACGCGCCTACATTTCCCAGCTGAAAAAAGATGCCCAGGAAAGCCTGAAACTGGCCCAGGGCGTTGGTCGTGTGAAGGAAGCTGTGGCTAAAGCGCTGGGCGCTCGTACACCTGCAAAAGCGGTTGCCAAGCCAGTTGCCAAAACTGCTGCTGCAAAA
>NZ_JACAQP010000004.1:112525-178564 GCF_013387025.1 Pseudomonas reactans
AACCAGCCGCCAAGCCAGCTGCCAAAACTGCTGCTGCAAAACCAGCCGCCAAGCCAGCTGCCAAAACTGCTGCTGCAAAACCAGCCGCCAAGCCAGCTGCCAAAACTGCTGCTGCAAAACCAGCCGCCAAGCCAGCTGCTAAAACTGCTGCTGCAAAACCGGCCGCGAAGCCAGTTGCGAAAACGGCTGCTGCAAAACCAGCCGCGAAGCCAGCTGCTAAACCTGCTGCTGCGAAACCGGCCGCGAAGCCAGTTGCGAAAACGGCTGCTGCGAAACCAGCCGCGAAGCCAGCTGCCAAACCTGCTGCTGCGAAACCAGCCGCCAAGCCAGTTGCTAAAACTGCCGCTGCGAAACCAGCGGCCAAACCTGCTGCTGCAAAGCCAGCTGCCAAACCGGCCGCTGCCAAGCCAGTTGCCGCGAAACCAGCACCGGCCAAGCCAGCAACGCCTGCTGCTGCCCCGGTAGCGTCCACCGCTTCAACTGCACCGGCCAGCAGCGCGACTGCACCGGTAGCGCCAAGCACCACTCCAACCAGCGCTTCCTAAGCGTTGGTGACCACGACGCGCAGCTGCTGCAGCGCGTCGTGGTCAAGGTTGGCGGCATCCTCAGCCGCCAGTCTTTCCAGCCATCGTTGCTGACCTCTGGCATTTTCCATCGGCCACGCTCGCGCCAGCGCTTCCAAACGCGCCAGCAATTGCCGTTCAGCCTCCAATTCCAGAGCTTTGACCCGTTCGCGCAACCCTGCCAAATCCTCATCCTGCTGCGCCAGGGTGCGCCACTGCGTGCGCACTTGTCGTAACGGTTCGATCACTTGTGTCTGCCAAGGCCTGGCAATTTTTTTCAGCGCTTCTATGCGTTCGGCGGTCACTGTCACCGCGCGCTGCTCCAGCCACGCGCCACACAGCAACAGGCACACATCCGCACCTTGATCCTGTAAGCGCAGGCAAGCGGCTTCAACGCCTGGTCGGGCGTAGGTCGAAAGGGCAAAGCTCCACAGGTCAGCGCACATATTCACACCCAAGCCAGCGGCCAACGAAGCTGGTAGACTCCGCCGCCATTATGATCCGACTTCAAAGCCTAACATTACAGCGTGGCCCGCAACGTCTTCTCGAAGACGCCGAGCTGACCCTGCACGCCGGTCACAAAGCCGGCCTGATCGGTGCCAACGGCGCCGGCAAATCCACGTTGTTCGCCCTGTTGCTGGGTGAGCTGACCCCGGATTCCGGGGACTGCCTGCTGCCAGCCGACTGGCGCATCGCCCATATGCGCCAGGAAATCGACACCCTGGACCGTATCGCGATCGACTACGTGCTCGATGGCGACCTGCGCCTGCGCCAGGTGCAACACGACCTGGCTGAGGCCGAGAAAGCCCAGGACGGTGCTGCCCAGGCCCGCCTGCACGCGGAACTCGACAGTGCCGACGGCTACACCGCCGACGCCCGCGCCCGCAAAATGCTCGCCGGCCTTGGCTTTACCAACGAACAGATGGACCGCCCGGTTGCTGACTTCTCCGGCGGCTGGCGCATGCGCCTTAACCTGGCCCAGGCCCTGATGTGCCCGTCGGACTTGTTGCTGCTCGATGAACCGACCAACCACTTGGACCTCGATGCGATCCTGTGGCTGGAAGACTTCCTCAAGAGTTACCAGGGCACCTTGCTGCTGATTTCCCACGACCGGGATTTCCTCGACGCCGTGGTCGACAACATTGCCCACGTCGAACAGAAGAAAATCACCCTCTACCGTGGCGGCTACACCGCATTCGAGCGCGCTCGCGCCGAACGTCTGGCCCAGCAGCAACAGGCGTTCGAGAAGCAACAGGCGCAGCGTGCGCACATGGAAAGCTACATCGCCCGCTTCAAGGCCCAGGCCACCAAGGCCCGCCAGGCCCAAAGCCGGATCAAGGCCCTGGAGCGCATGGAGGAGTTGTCGGCGGCCCATGTCGATTCGCCGTTCGACTTCGTGTTCCGCGAATCGGTGAAGATCTCCAGCCCGTTGCTGGATCTTTCCGATGCGCGCCTGGGTTACGGCGACAAAACCATCCTGGAAAAAGTGAAGCTGCAGCTCACGCCGGGTGCGCGCATCGGTTTGCTTGGCCCCAATGGCGCGGGTAAGTCGACGCTGATCAAGAACCTGTCCGGTGAGCTTTCGCCCCTGGCCGGCCGACTGACCCGAGGCGAGAACACGGTGGTGGGCTACTTCGCCCAGCATCAGCTGGACTCTCTCGATTCCAAGGCCAGCCCGTTGCTGCACCTGCAGCGTCTGGCGCCGACTGAGCGCGAGCAGACCCTGCGCGACTTCCTCGGCGGTTTCGACTTCCGTGGTGCGCGTATCGACGAGCCGGTGCTGAACTTCTCCGGCGGCGAAAAAGCCCGCCTGGCCCTGGCATTGATCGCCTGGGACCGTCCGAACCTGCTGCTGCTCGACGAACCGACCAACCACCTGGACCTGGAAATGCGCCTGGCGCTGACCATGGCGCTGCAGGAGTTCAGCGGCGCGGTATTGGTGGTGTCTCACGATCGCCATTTGCTCAAAAGCACCACGGATAACTTCCTGCTGGTGGCGGACGGCAAAGTCGAGGAATTCGACGGCGACTTGGACGACTACGCACGCTGGCTGACGGACTACCGCCTGCGCAACGCGCCGGTCAGCAACACCCCGGTCAACCCGGACAAGACCGACAAAAAGGCCCAGCGCCAAGCCGCCGCCGCGTTGCGTCAGCAACTGGCGCCGCACAAACGTGAGGCTGACAAGCTGGAAGCCGAACTGGGCAAGGTGCATGAGCGCCTGGCCAAGATCGAAACCAGCCTGGGCGACAGCGCCGTCTACGAGGCCGCCCGCAAGGACGAACTGCGCGACCTGCTGGCCGAACAGGCCAAGCTCAAGGTGCGTGAAGGGCAGTTGGAGGAAACCTGGATGGAAGCCCTCGAATTGCTCGAAACCCTGCAAGCGGAGCTGGAGGCGCTGTCCTGATGGAAGCGTTGCAGTTGCCGATACCGACGCAGTGGGTCGAGCCCGTGTGGGTTGGCGTGCAAATCCTGCTGATCCTGCTGGCGGGTTACCTTGCCCAGCGTTTTGTCGCCAAAGGCCTGACCCGGCTGGGTGAGCGCTACCCGTTCCCGCCGCAGCTGCTGATGCCGCTGCGCGGTGGCCTGCGCTGGCTGATCATGGGCAGTGCGCTGATCTTTGTGCTGGGTCGCCTGGGCGTGTCCGCCACGGTGTTGTGGACGGCGCTGTCGGGGTTTGTCGCAGTGGCGGCGGTGGCGTTCTTCGCCATGTGGTCGGTGCTGTCCAACCTGCTGTGCGCCATTCTGATCTTCACCGTCGGGCCGTTTCGCCTGGGTGATATTGTCGAACTGGTGGATACCGTCGACAAGCCGGGCGTGAAGGGCCGGGTCGTGGCAATCAATCTGCTCTACACCACGTTGGTCGAAGTGGCAGAGGCCGGTACCGACAGCGCAATGGTTCAAGTGCCCAACAGCCTGTTCTTTCAGCGCTCTGTGCGGCGTTGGCCCGGCACTCCTCTATCTCCTCTGTAGGAGCGAGCTTGCTCGCGAAGGATCGTCAACGATAACGCAGCGCATTCAGTTAGCTTGCATCGCCTGTGGGTTTTTCGCGAGCAAGCTCGCTCCTACAAAAAATCTATAGCCAGCCTTTGGTCGGCGGAGTTAGCTTAAGGCACAACAGCAAACTCCCTCCTGAGGTGTGCAATGGCACTCGATACGTGGCTGGCCTTTTTCCTGGCCAGTTGGATCATCTCCCTTTCCCCCGGCGCCGGCGCTATCGCCTCGATGTCCAGCGGCCTGCAATATGGTTTCCTGCGCGGTTACTGGAACGCGATTGGCCTGCAACTGGGCCTGGCGATGCAGATTGCCGTCGTGGCATGCGGCCTGGGTGCCATCCTGGCGACATCCTCCACCGCGTTCTATGCAATCAAATGGTTTGGCGTGGCGTACCTGGTGTATCTGGCCATCAAGCAATGGCGCGCGTTGCCCATGGACATGACCGATGACGCGGCCGTGCGCCCGATCGGCAAGCCGATGGCGATGATGTTCCGTGGTTTCCTGGTGAATGCCAGCAACCCCAAGGCCTTGGTGTTCATGCTGGCGGTGCTGCCGCAGTTCGTGAACCCGCAGGCGCCGCTGCTGATCCAGTACCTGATCCTGGGTGCGACGATGATCTGCGTCGATATGGTGGTGATGGCGGGGTATACGGGGCTGGCGTCGAAGGTGTTGCGGCTGTTGCGTACGCCTAAGCAGCAGAAACGCATGAACCGTACGTTTGCCGGGTTGTTTGTTGGGGCGGCTGGCTTTCTCGCCAGCCTGCACCGCGCCACGGCATAACTGAAGAAACCGAATCAAAAATGTGGGAGCTGGCTTGCCTGCGATGGCGGTGTATCTGATACACGGCTATCGCAGGCAAGCCAGCTCCCACATTGGTTTGTGTCGCTTGTGAAATCGGGGTTCAACGCAGGATTTTGGGTGCTTCATCCCTTGGCAGGCTGTTGCGCAGCGCCGGCTTGCCCGGGTCTTGATACCCGCCCCCCAATTGCTCCGCCAACTGCCGCGCCACATCCTCACCCAGTGCTTTCGACACGTCCTTCACCACACGCGGCCGGTTCAGGCTCACGCGCACGTCACGGCTGTTCACCAGCTTGGTGTCCTGGCCTTCGCCCATCGCCGTAAACGCCGAGGTGATCTCGTAGGTGCGCGTGTTGATCAGGCTGAAATCCGCCACCAGCGTCAGGCCCAACACGGCTGAGTAGCTGTTGGTGTGGTCCAGGGCGTTGATGTCCTGGGTGAAATCGATGGCCGACAGGGTGCCGAACAGCACATAGTCGGCGCCCTTGAAGTGACCGGCCTTGATACGCTTGATCACGTCGTAGACGTCACCCTTGGCATCGGCGGTGTAGGGCGTGCCCTGTACCAGCTGGAACTGGCGCGACTTGAGAATCTCGCCCTTGATATCGCCGCTGAATTTGCGCAGCTCGGTCTGTTCGATATAGCTGGTACGGCTTTCGTACTCGCTGTAGTTCGACGCACCGCTGGCGTGGTGGCTGCTTGCCTGGAAGTTGTTGCTGGCCGATACCTGGTGGATGTATTCCTCGACCCGCGCCTCGTAGGCCAGGTCGGTCACCGCGATCTTCGGTGCGGCCGAGGCGCCAAAGGCGCACAGCAGGCCGATCATGCCGATCCATGTACGCATTGCTTAGCGCTCCGTGGTCTTGCGGATTTCTTTTTCGTCCATCCATTCGGCCAGGCCGCTCTCGACGTCGACCAGTTGCAGGCTGAACTTGTAGAACACGTCCTTGTAGTCCGAGCTGCGCTTGACGATGGAGCTGATGGAGCCTTCCAGGCGGTACTTGGCGGCGACCATGTTGCCGGTCTTGCTGACAGTGGACTTCTTGTACAGGCCGCTCTGGTTCTGCAGCTTGAGCTGGTCGACCTGGCTCTGCATGTCGGTGTTGTCGCTGGCGAAGCGGGCAGTGCCGGTCTTCATCAACTGGGTCTTGATCGAGGTGGTGATCTCGCGGGTGTCGATGTACTCGCTGGTCTTGTTCTTCACGTCATACACCTGCACCACCGGGCGGCCCTGCAGGATGCCGGACTGGGCCAGGGAGCGGGTCATGCTTTCGGCGATCATCTGCAGGTCGGTGGAGCCGAACTCGTTGGTCACCGTTTCCACGGCTTTGGTGTCGCCGTAGCTGATGTTCTTGCTGCCCAATACGGGCGAGGTGTTGGAGCAGCCGCTGGCCAGCAGGGCAACGACAGCGAGCATCGAGAAGCGTGCAAACATGGGGAATTCTCTCTGAAACGTAAAAGGGGAACGGCTCAAGGCGTCTTCACTTCAAGGCGGAAGTCCGCCGCCTGCGGCAGGTTGGCAATGGCCGGCAGGAAGGTCGCCTGGTTGGCGTACAGGTTCAGCACTTTCCAGGTTTCTTCGTCGCCCACCGGGAAGCCGTCAGCGCCCAGCCAGGCGAAGCGGTAATACATCGTCTGGTTGCTGCTGGTGACGTTGCTCAATTGCACCTTGGCGGTGAGGAAACCGTTTTCGCGCGCAACGCGGATGGCACCGACGGCGATGCCCTTGAACTTGCCCATCACCACGATTTTGCTGGCGGCGCTGCCAGGCTCCGGCGATGGCGGGGTGGCGCAGCCGGCCAGCAGGACCAGCGCCAGGGCGCCGAGGATAAAATGACGCATAGCGTGCTCCTTAAGGTTGTTTGAGGGCGATGGCCTGGGTAGCGGTGCTCGGCACCACATGGGCGGCCAGGCCACCGGCGAATACCTGGTTACCCACGACGCGCAGGGTGATCACCTGATAACGCTGGTCAGCCTTGACCGTCACCAGCGTGCCGCCCAGGGCGTTGGGCAGGCTGACCTGGTGCTCGCCGTGCTTGAGGCGCAGACGCGTCACCTGGGTCATGTCCAGCAGGGTGCGCCAGGTGCGCGTGTCGGCGCCTTCGGTGACCGCCGAGGCGATACCCAGCACCAGGCCCGCCATGGGGTTGGTCTTGTTCAGGTTGTTTTGCGCCACGCCGCGGCTGACCGCACGCACCGTGGTGCGCAGGATGATCCCCGGCATGTCATCGCGCAGGGCGCGGCGGGACATGGCCGTGGTGCTGTTGAGTGCCGTGAGGTTCTGTTGCTGGCCGTCGACGCCGATCTGGGCGAAGGTCGCGGTGGACGTGTCGGCCTTGATCACCGGGAACGACAGCGGCGTGATCACCAGATTGCCGTTGATCGGGATCGGAATCGGCAGGCGAATCGAGTCGCGGGCCGGCGCCAGGCCGCTCTGCACCACGATCAATACGTCGGTTTCATCGGCGCCGACCTTGGACTTATCGAGGTCCAGCAGGGCCTGTTCCAGTAGTGGCGTATTGGGCCGCAACTCGGCCGCCTTGCGGTAGCCGGGGGCCGCCAGATCTTTTTCGCCCAAGGCTTCGTAGACGAAACCAGCCAGGTAATGGCTGAACGCGCTTTGGTAGCTGTTCTTCAGGCCGACCACTTCCGGAGCATCCAGGGCTTCCACCGGGTAGCCGCGCAGGTCTTTCACCTGGGTGGTGACACCTTCACGCTCCGCTTCGTCTTCGCGCTTGAGGTATTCCTTATCTCGCAGGTCCGCGATTACCGCTTCGCGTTCGTGAGTTTTCTTGATCTCAGTGCGTGCGCCATCGAAGTCGTTCAAGGCCAGCAGGTTCAGGGCCATCTGCGTGGTCAGCATGACCTTTTCGTAGTCATAACCTTCGTAGCGCCGCACCTTGTCGTTGGCGAGGAAACTGCCGAACTGGGCCAGGTACTTGGCAGTGTCGAACTTGACCGCCTCTTCCCACTTGTAGACTTGCAGATCAGCACTGCGCCAGGCGGTCTGACTCCCCGTCAAATCACCCTTGGCCCGCAGCAACTCACCCTTCTCGAAGAAATAGAGCAAGTCTTTGTCTTCACCGCTGTTGTTCTTTTCCAGCAGCGTCAACGCCGCGTCGACATTCCCGGTGGCCAACTGCTGATTGGTAGCCTGCAACTCGGTGTCATAGCTGCGAAACATCGAACAGCCCGACAACAACGTCACCGCCGAGAGCGCAAGCAAAGGTAAAGCGCGAAATGCCATGCAGCCTTCTTCCCTGAAAGTAGTAACCACTGTGGTAATTCCTCATAAAAACGAGGAACGAAATTCCCTTTCGCACTAACAGGGCGCGGCATTATAAGTGCCATTGCTGGCAAAACAATGGCTATTTGCCCACAAAAAACGCCACCACCCGCTCCTAAAATTCCCCGCCTCTAAGAACACCAAATCACTTACGCCTTGAGTCAAACCCTTTAAGGCTTAACAATGTGTTACTTCGTATTTCCATTTGAGATTCGTTCATGACTGCCCCCTTCCGTTTTCTCGCCTGGCTACTATTGCCGGCGTTGATGTCGTGCAGCTTCAACCTGTTGGCCGCAACTGCCGAGGGCGCCCCGCAAGCCCTGCATTTGCTGGACTACATTGGTGCTGACTATCCACCGACGGTGGAGGCGGGCAAGGTTATCGATGAATCCGAATACCGCGAACAGGTGGAGTTTCTCGGCGTGTTGCAAGGGCTGGTGGCAGAACTGCCGCAACGCCCGGAACGCGCGGCGTTGGTTAAAGGCGTCGACGAACTGTTAGCGGCGGTAACCGCCCATCAGGACGGCGCAACGGTTGCTCGGCAAGCCCGGCAATTAGGTGCCCAACTGGCCGTGGCCTATGAAGTCAGCCAGGCCCCGGCAATCACCCCTGATCCAACGCGAGGTGCGCCGCTCTACGCCCAGCATTGCTCGGTGTGCCACGGCACCGCAGGCGCTGGTGATGGCCCGGCCAGCGTCGGTATGACGCCGCCACCGGCTAACCTGCGCGACCCTGTGCGCCTGGACCGCTTGAGCCTCTACGCGATCTACAACACCCTCGGCCTGGGCGTCGAAGGCACCGATATGCCGTCCTTCGCTGATCAACTCGACGACCGTCAGCGCTGGGACCTGGCCACCTACATCGCCGGCTTCACCGCCGACCCGGCCGCCGCGAAAAGCGAGCAACCGTTCAACCTCGCCGACCTGGCGCGCCAGACGCCGAACGAAGTCCTGGCCGCCAACGGTGAGGCTGCCGCCGCCACGTTCCGCGCCCAGCGTGCGCAACCGCCGCAGGTCAAGCGTGGCCCTGCGCAGTTGCTCGATTACACCGCCACTACTCTGGACAAGAGCTTGGCCGCGTTCCGCAACGGCGACCACGAACAGGCCTACGACCTGTCGGTAGCTGCCTACCTGGAAGGCTTCGAGCTGGTGGAAAGCTCGCTGGATAACGTCGACGCCAACGTGCGCAAGGACACTGAGAAGGCCCTGATGGCCTATCGGCAGTCGTTGCAGGACGGTTTGCCGGTCGAGCAGGTGCAGCAGCGCCTGGATGTGGCCAAAGGCAAACTCACCGAATCCGCCGGCTTGCTGGGCAGCGACGGCCTGAGCTGGTCGCTGAGCTACATCTCGGGCCTGCTGATCCTGCTGCGCGAAGGCCTGGAAGCCATCCTGGTGCTCGCCGCGATCCTCGCGTTCCTGCGCAACACCGGCCAGCAGTCGGCGGTGCGTAGCGTCAACGTGGGCTGGGGGCTGGCGCTGTTGGCGGGCCTGGCGACCTGGGCGCTCGCCGCTTATGTGATTGACGTGAGCGGCGCCCAGCGCGAGTTGCTGGAAGGCTGCACGGCGCTGTTCGCCAGCGTGATGGTGCTTTGGCTCGGCGTGTGGATGCACGACCGCCGCCACGCAGCCGCCTGGCAGGACTACATCAAGAGCAGCCTGGTAGGCGGCGGCGGGCGTTTCGGCTTTGCGATGCTGGCGTTCTTCTCGGTGTACCGCGAGCTGTTCGAGGTGATCCTGTTTTACGAAACCCTGTGGCTGCAAGCCGGCCCGGCTGGACACAACGCCGTGCTGGCGGGCGGTGCGACGGCGCTGGTGCTGCTGGTGGGCCTGGCGTGGGTGATTCTGCGCGGTTCGGCCAAGCTGCCGCTGGCGCTGTTCTTCGGTATCAATGCGGCGTTGCTGTGTGCGCTGTCGGTGGTGTTCGCCGGGCATGGCGTGAAGGCGTTGCAGGAAGCCGGCATCTTCGGTACGCGGCCGGTCGCGTTCTTTGACTTCGACTGGTTGGGCATCCACGCCGATGCGTACTCACTGAGTGCGCAGGCTGTGGCGATCCTGGCGATTGTGGTGCTGTATGGTCGCAGTCGTTTGGCCGAAAAACGCCGAGTGGCGGCCTGACATGCGCGTGTGGATCGATGCCGACGCCTGCCCTCGGGCAGCCAAGGACCAGGTGGTGAAGTTCGCCCTCAAGCGTCAGTTCGAGGTGGTGCTGGTGGCCGGGCAAAGCCAGATCAAGCCGAGCTTCTCCTGTGTGAAGCTGATTGTGGTGCCCAGCGGTCCGGACGCGGCGGATGACTACCTCGTAGAGCACGCGGTGCCTGGCGAGTTGGTGATCTGCAGCGACGTGCCATTGGCCGACCGCCTGGTGAAAAAGGGCGTCACCGCCCTCGATCCACGGGGCAAGGAGTTCAGCCCGGCGAACATGAGCGAACGCCTGGCGGTGCGCAACCTGTTCACGGATCTGCGTGAACAGGGCCAGATGGGCGGTGGGCCAGCGCCTCATGGCGAAAAAGAAAAGCAGGCGTTTGCCAATGCCCTGGATCGAATCCTCACGCGCCTGATGCGCCAACCCTGACCCTGCGGCGAAGAGTTTTTGTGGCGAGCGGGCTTGCCCCGCGCTGGGGTGCGCAGCAGCCCTAAAACCTGCCAACGCTTTATGTCTGACACGCCGCAGTGATCTGCCTGGGGCGGCTTCGCCACCCAACGCGGGGCAAGCCCGCTCGCCACAACAAGCCCGCTCACCACAGTTGGGGGCAATCAGTCGTTTTCGTGGGTTAACTCCAGCACCCGGTCCACCAGCTTGTTGATCCCTGAAGCGACCTCGCTGATGTTTTTGCCAAGCATATAGGCCGGCGTGCTCACCAGTTTGCGCGCCTTGTCCTCGACGATATCTTCCACCGTGCACTCTTGGTGGGTGGCGCCCATCTTGTCCAGCGCGGCGGCGGTGTCGGCGCAGTTGCCGATGGTGCAGGTCACGCCCGGGCCATAGATCTTCGCCGCCAGGGCCGGTGAGATGCAGATCAGCCCCACGGGCTTGCCCGCTTCAGCAAAGGCCTCGGCCAATTCCAGAACCTGTGGGTTGACGCTGCAGCCTGCGCCTTCCACGGCAAAATTCGACAGGTTCTTCGCCGCGCCAAACCCGCCGGGCACGATCAGCGCATCGAAATCTTCGGCATTGGCTTCGCGGATGTCTTTCACATCACCGCGGGCAATCCGAGCCGACTCCACCAGCACATTGCGCGACTCGGGCATTTCTTCGCCGGTGAGGTGGTTGATCACATGCAGTTGCGCGATGTTGGGGGCAAAACATTGGACCTGAGCGCCACGCTGGTCCAGGCGCAGCAAGGTGATCACGCTTTCGTGGATCTCTGCGCCGTCGTACACGCCGCAGCCGGAAAGGATCACTGCAATTTTTTTGCTCATGGGCATTTCTCCTGGGGTCTTGGCGTTAAATGTCTACTAATTTGTCATCTGTTGCCAATGGGCTCTTGCGCCGCTACACCTAATCTAGATGTAACAAAAATAAACCGGACCAGACCATGGACTTCGTGCCTTACGCGGTACCGTTTTTCATCGCCTTGATCGTGGTGGAGCTGCTTGCCGACCGCTGGCGCGGCGAGCGCAACTACCGGGTGGCGGATGCCATCAACAGCCTCAGCACCGGCGTGCTGTCCACCACCACTGGGCTGTTGACCAAGGGTGTAGGGATCTTGACCTACGCGTTCGCCCTCAAACATCTCGCATTGATTGATCTGCCGGCCCAAAGCGTCTGGACCTGGGTATTCGCCTTTGTGTTCTACGACTTCTGCTACTACTGGCTGCATCGCATGGGCCATGAACGCAACATCCTGTGGGCGGCGCACTCGGTGCATCACCAGAGCGAGGACTACAACCTCAGCACCGCCCTGCGCCAGACCAGCACCGGCTTCCTGCTGAGCTGGATTTTCTACCTGCCACTGGCCGTACTCGGTGTGCCATTGGTGGTGTTTATCAGCGTGGCGTCGCTCAATTTGCTCTATCAATTCTGGGTACACACCCGGCATGTGCCGAAGCTTGGCTGGTACGAATGGTTTTTTGTCACGCCGTCCAATCATCGGGCCCACCATGCACAGAATGCTCTTTACATGGATCGTAACTACGGCGGGGTGTTCATTATTTGGGACCGGCTGTTCGGCACCTTCCAAGAGGAAGATGACAACGAACCAGTGATTTTCGGCGTGACCACGCCCTTGGCCAGTTGGAATCCACTGTGGGCCAACCTGCAGTTTTATGCGCAGTTGTGGAGCGATGCGCGACGTACCGAGCGTTGGTGGGACAAGCTGCGCATCTGGTTCATGCGCACCGGCTGGCGCCCGGCGGACGTAAAGGCCAAGTACCCGTTGGCCAAGCATGACCTGACCCAGTTCCGTAAATTCGAAGTGCCGCTGGATGTTCGCCAGCAGGTCTACATCGCTCTGCAATTTGCGGCGTACGTGGGCTTTGGCAGCTATTTGATGAATTTCGGCGAAGGCTTGCCCACGGCAGCGCTGATCCTGGGTTGGAGTGTCATGGCACTGGGGTTGTTTACCTTGGGTGTGGCCTTGGAGAATCGCCCGTGGGCGCTGAAGGCGGAGCTTTCGCGGCTGGTGCTGAATGTGCCGCTGGTGTGGCTGGCGCCGTTGGTTGGGCTATGGCCCGCCAGCAACTTGGGCTGGCTGGGCCTGCTGAGCTACAGCCTGCTCAGCGTGATCGGCCTCTACTGCTGCAGAAGCCGGTTTACTCGACTGGTGTCTTAGGCGTTTCGACCGGGACCGGCTCGGCAGCGAGCCGGGCCTTGGCCTCGGCGCAGGCCTCGCGGGCGATGCGCGCGTTCTTGATGCGGCGGCGCAGCCACAGGCCGAAGCCCAGTAGCAGCAACGCGCCCAGCACCCACAGCTCGTACTTCTTGATGCTGCCCAACATACCTTCCAGCACCGCGCCGAAGTGATAGGCCGCAGCGCCGAGAGCCAACGCCCAGATCGCTGCGCCAATCCCGTTTAGGATCAGGTAGCGTAGGGGCGGATAGCCGGACAGGCCGATCGCCACCGGCATGACCGTGCGCAACCCATAGACGAAGCGGAAGCTCAGCACCCAGATATCCGGGTGCTTGCGGATATGCTCCAGGGCCTTGTCACCCATCAATTGCCAGCGCGGCTTGCGCGCCAACAGCTTGCGGCCGTGCTTGCGGCCCATGTAATACCAAAGCTGGTCGCCGGCGTAGCTGCCGAAAAAGGCAACGACCACCACCAGGTTGATATCCATGTAGCCACGGAACGCCAGGAAGCCTGCGAGAACCAGAATGGTCTCGCCTTCAAAGAAGGTGCCCAGGAAGAGCGCAAAGTAGCCGAAGTCATGCAGAAATTGTTGAAGCATGGTCTGGGGTGCTGGCGAAATGAACGCGCAGCCTACGCCTTCACGAAGATTCATGAAAGTATCGAGATGTGTCACGAAGTGAACAATTCCTACGGAAATGACGAATGCGACTACAGGGCGCATCCTTAAGCACAACTGTCATACCTTCGTCATAATGGCCGCTTATAACTGCAACGCTCGCCCGTGAACCCGGGCTCAGGAGTCTGTCGTGAGCTTTACCCCTGCCAATCGTCTGTTCCCCGCCACCCGTCTGCGTCGCAATCGTCGTGATGATTTTTCTCGCCGCCTTGTACGTGAAAACATACTGACGACGAATGATCTGATCTTGCCGGTGTTTGTGCTGGACGGGGAAAATCGTCGGGAAGCGGTGGCTTCGATGCCCGGTGTGGAGCGTTTGACCATTGATTTGCTGCTTGAAGAAGCTGCCGGTTGGGTCGAACTGGGGATTCCGGCGTTGGCGTTGTTCCCCGTCACGCCGTCTGAACTCAAGTCCCTGGATGCTGCCGAAGCCTGGAACCCGGACGGGATCGCCCAGCGTGCCACCCGCGCCCTGCGCGAGCGTTTCCCGGAGCTTGGGGTGATCACCGACGTGGCGTTGGACCCGTTTACCACCCACGGCCAGGATGGCATTCTGGACGAAGACGGCTATGTTCAGAACGACATCACCGTCGATGCGCTGGTCAAGCAAGCCTTGTCCCACGCCGCCGCTGGCGCCCAGGTGGTTGCGCCGTCAGACATGATGGACGGACGCATCCAGGCGATTCGCGAAGCCCTGGAGCTGGCCGGTCACGTCAATGTGCGCATCATGGCCTACTCGGCCAAGTACGCCAGCGCCTATTACGGCCCGTTCCGCGATGCAGTGGGCTCGGCACTTAACCTGGGCAAGGCCAACAAGGCTTCGTACCAGATGGACCCGGCCAACAGCCACGAAGCCCTGCACGAAGTGGCGGCCGACCTGGCCGAAGGCGCTGACATGGTAATGGTCAAGCCGGGGATGCCGTACCTGGACATCCTTTACCGGGTCAAAGAAGAATTCAAAGTGCCGACGTTTGTCTACCAGGTCAGCGGCGAGTACGCGATGCACATGGCTGCAATACAGAATGGATGGCTGAGTGAAGGGGTGATCCTAGAATCCCTCACAGCCTTTAAACGCGCCGGGGCTGATGGCATTCTGACCTACTTCGCCGCCCGCGCCGCCCAATTGCTTAGAGAGCAACAATAGCCCTCACAGGAACTTTCAATGAATACCGAAGGACTCTCAGAAGTTGCCGTAAAAGACGCTCACCCGGTGGTTGAACAAGTCACCGAGACCCCGCCGGAGCATGAGCCCGCCGCGCCTGCTGTGGTAGCCGAGCCGCCCGTGCCGGCCCCGGTGGCGGCGGTGACCAACCTGGATGACAGCAGCCTGTACATCCACCGCGAGCTGTCACAACTGCAATTCAACATCCGCGTGCTGGAGCAGGCGCTGGATGAGTCCTACCCGCTGCTGGAGCGGCTGAAGTTCCTGCTGATCTTCTCCAGCAACCTGGACGAGTTCTTCGAGATCCGCGTCGCCGGCCTCAAGAAACAAATCACCTTCGCCCGTGAGCAAGCCGGCGCCGATGGCCTGCAGCCGCACCAGGCCCTGGCGCGCATCAGCGAGCTGGTGCACGGCCATGTAGACCGCCAATACGCGATCCTCAACGACATCCTGTTGCCGGAACTGGAGAAACACCAGGTCCGCTTTATCCGTCGCCGTCACTGGACCACCAAGATCAAGACCTGGGTGCGTCGTTACTTCCGTGACGAGATCTCGCCGATCATCACCCCGATCGGCCTCGACCCGACGCACCCGTTCCCGTTGCTGGTGAACAAGAGCCTCAACTTCATCGTCGAGCTTGAAGGTATCGACGCCTTCGGTCGCGATTCCGGCCTGGCGATCATCCCGGCGCCGCGTCTGTTGCCACGGATCATCAAGGTACCGGAAGAGGTAGGGGGCCCTGGCGATAACTATGTATTCCTGTCGTCGATGATCCATGCGCACGCCGATGACCTGTTCCAGGGCATGAAGGTAAAAGGCTGCTATCAGTTCCGCCTGACCCGAAACGCCGACCTGGCGCTGGACTCCGAAGACGTCGAAGACTTGGCCCGTGCCCTGCGCGGCGAGCTGTTCTCGCGACGCTACGGCGATGCGGTGCGCCTGGAAGTCGCCGACACCTGCCCTAAGCACCTGTCGGACTACCTGCTCAAGCAGTTCAACCTGGCCGAGTCCGAGCTGTACCAGGTCAACGGCCCAGTCAACCTGACGCGGCTGTTCAGCATCACCGGCCTGGACAGTCATCCGGAGCTGCAATACACGCCGTTCACGCCGCAGATCCCGAAACT
The DNA here is from genome assembly GCF_013387025.1 of Pseudomonas reactans. NCBI lineage: Bacteria > Pseudomonadati > Pseudomonadota > Gammaproteobacteria > Pseudomonadales > Pseudomonadaceae > Pseudomonas > Pseudomonas reactans. The sequence continues at coordinate 127,921 of NZ_JACAQP010000004.1, forward strand.
GCTGCAAAACAGCGAGAACATTTTCAGCGTAGTGAGCAAGCAGGACATCCTGCTGCTGCACCCCTTCGAGTCCTTTACCCCGGTGGTCGACCTGCTGCGCCAGGCGGCAAAAGACCCGCATGTATTGGCTGTTCGCCAGACCCTGTACCGTTCCGGCGCCAACTCGGAAATTGTCGATGCCTTGGTCGACGCGGCGCGTAACGGCAAGGAAGTCACGGCGGTGATCGAGCTGCGTGCGCGGTTTGACGAAGAGTCCAACCTGCAACTGGCCAGTCGTCTGCAAGCGGCCGGTGCAGTGGTGATCTACGGTGTGGTCGGCTTCAAGACCCACGCCAAGATGATGCTGATCCTGCGCCGCGAAGCCGGTGAAATCGTGCGTTACGCGCACTTGGGCACCGGTAACTACCACGCCGGCAACGCCAAGCTCTACACCGACTACAGCCTGCTGACTTCCGACGACGCCCTGTGCGAAGACGTCGGCAAGCTGTTCAGCCAGCTGATCGGCATGGGCAAGACCCTGCGCATGAAGAAGCTGCTGCACGCGCCGTTCACGCTCAAGAAGGGCATGCTCGACATGATTGCCCGCGAAACCCAGTTCGCCCTCGACGGCAAGCCGGCACACATCATTGCCAAGTTCAACTCGCTGACCGATCCGAAGATCATTCGTGCGTTGTACAAGGCCAGCCAGTCCGGCGTGCGCATCGATCTGGTGGTGCGCGGCATGTGCTGCCTGCGTCCGGGCATTGTCGGGGTATCGCACAATATCCATGTGCGTTCGATCATCGGCCGCTTCCTGGAGCACACGCGGGTCTTCTACTTCCTCAATGGCGGCGAAGAGCAGATGTTCCTCTCCAGTGCCGACTGGATGGAGCGCAACCTCGATAAGCGTGTCGAGACGTGCTTCCCGGTGGAAGGCAAGAAGCTGATCATGCGAGTCAAGAAGGAGCTGGAAAGCTACCTCACCGACAACACCCACAGCTGGAGCCTGCAGTCAGACGGCCGCTACGTGCGCAACACGCCGACCGGCAACCAGAACCCGCGCAGCGCGCAGGCGACGTTGTTGGAGAAGTTGGGTAGCCCGATTCTGACGGTGAATTGAGTAGCGGTTTGTATGAGCAGGCTTGTGTGGCGAGCGGGCTTGCCCCGCGTTGGGCTGCGAAGCAGCCCTAAAACCAGACGCCGCATTCTGCCAGACAGAATGCGGCGTTTTTATTGGGGCTGCTTCGCAGCCCAACGCGGGGCAAGCCCGCTCGCCACAGCAAGCACAACCAGCCGCTCCGGTCGCCTGCGCGATCAGCGCAGGTTCAGGCTGAACCCCACCCGCGTCAACCACTCGGCTTCCTGGGCAAAGTCCGCCTGGGTCAACTGGTTTTCATCCAGCCAGCCCTTCGGGAATACCACATCCAGGCTGTCGCCATTGGCGCGCAGGGTCACCTGGGGCATTTCCTGGGTGCCGCGAATGTGGTGGAACAGGATCGCAAAGCGCAGCAGCACGCACAGGCGGATCAGCTTGATGCCTTCGTCACCGAATTCAGCGAACTTGTCCTTGGGGATGTTGCGGCGATGGCCGCGTACCAGCAGGGCGAGCATTTGCTGGTCTTCGCGGGAGAAGCCGGCCAGGTCCGAGTGCTCGATCAGGTAGGCGCCGTGCTTGTGGTAATGGTAGTGGGCGATGTCCAGGCCCACTTCATGCACCTTGGCGGCCCAGCCCAGTAGCTCGCGCCAGACGCCGTCTTCCAGGTCCCAGTCCTCAGCCACCTGGTCGAAGGCGTGCAGGGCTTTGCGCTCGACGCGGGCGGCTTGTTCCAGGTCGACGTGATAACGCTCCATCAACGAAGTGAGCGTGCGCTCACGCACGTCTTCGTGATGGTGGCGACCCAGCAGGTCATAAAGCACGCCTTCGCGCAGGGCACCGTCACAGTGGTCCATGCGTTGCAGTTCGAGGGCGTCGAAGATCGCTTCCAGAATCGCCAGGCCGGCCGGGAAGATGGTGCGGCGATCGGGCTTGATGCCGTCGAAGTCGATTTTTTCGGCGTCCCCCAGCTTGAACAGCTTGCGCTTGAGCCATGCCAGGCCTTCGGCGTTGACTTCGCCGGTGCCATGGCCGCCGGCTTTCAGGGCCAGGCCGATGGCGCGGATGGTGCCAGACGAGCCGATGGCTTCATCCCAGGTCAGGCGGTGCAGGGCGTGTTCGATGCTCATGATCTCCAGCCGCGCCGCCGTGTAGGCCTGGGCGTAGCGCGCCGGGGTGATCTTGCCGTCCTTGAAGTAACGTTGGGTGTAGCTGACGCAACCCATCTGCAGGCTTTCGCGCAACAAGGGCTCGAATCTTTGCCCAATGATGAATTCGGTACTGCCGCCGCCGATGTCGGCGACCAGGCGTTTGCCGGGGGTGTCGGCCAGGGTGTGGGACACGCCCAGGTAGATCAGGCGAGCCTCTTCTCGGCCGGAGATGACTTCGACCGGATGTCCAAGGATTTCCTCGGCGCGGCGGATGAATTCGCCACGGTTGCGGGCTTCGCGCAATGCGTTGGTGCCGACGATCCGCACGGCGCCCAGAGGCATGCCGTTGATCAACTGGGCAAATCGCTTCAGGCAATCGAGCCCACGCTGCATGGACTCTTCATTGAGCTGGCGCTCGTCGTCGATGCCGGCAGCCAGTTGTACTTTCTCGCCGAGCCGCTCAAGGATACGGATTTCACCGTTCTGGGCCTTGGCCACGACCATGTGAAAGCTGTTGGAGCCCAGGTCGATGGCGGCGATCAGGGACAGATTCTTGGCTTGGGATTGCGGCATGGTTTGGGGGTCTCGGTCGATAACCCAGCCATCGTGCCACGATCGACCTTTGGTGCCAACGCGTACGGCTTCGGTAATTTTCCTGCGGGCGTCTGTGAGGGATTCTTGAGGGGGGTGTAGGGTGGCTTTCTAAGTTCAAAGAGAATGGAGTTTTATCTGTGTAGGAGTTATTAACTATTTGCGGTAGTTGTGGAATTTATGGCTTTTCCTGCAAGGCGGAGGCTATTGTCTTAGTGGGTTGAAGTTTTAACCTACGTGCTATTTAGGTTTGGCTCACTTTTTATTTTTACGTCTCGTACAGTTATTAGTGTGTTCTCTGATTCATTAATCAGGTGCCAAAGCCACAGACTGTCATCCGGCAATTACGCCGTGGTGTTATTTATTTATGGTCGGATTTTTCGGCCGTCGTAGATGCACCTACTCATTACAGATGACAGGTTGAATATGAAAAAAATGTTGGGTGTGACAGTGGGTGCTCTTTGCTTGGTCGCAAGTATCGGTGCTCACGCAACGAATGTTGCTGAACTGATTGTACGAGGGACAATCAAACCGGCGGCTTGCAACCTTAGCCTCGCCGGTGGTGGCATTGTCGATTACCAGACAATTCCCGTCTCAAGATTGTCCGCGACGCAGTTCACTCCTCTTGACCCGAAACCTGTGAGCTTGAACATCAGTTGCGGCCAAACGCCAGCGCAGTTTCGAGTTGAGCTGACTGACCGACAATCTTCCTCCAAAGTGGCAGGCATCCTGGGTGCCGGGTTCACCGAGGCGCAGAACTATGGCCTGGGTGCCGTGAATGGCAAGCGTACCGGTGGGTACTCCGTTACTCTCAAAAACCTGCAATCGTCCAGCGGAACTCTGAGCCCTATCATGCGAAGCAGCCGGGGAGCGTCCTGGCAGATCAGTGACGGTAAAGTTGCGCAATCGCCAGCCCAGTATTCATGGCGCAGCGGTGCCACTGCGGTACCTGCATTCGTCACCACGCTTACAGGCACGCTTGAAGTGAAAGCCGTTATCAACCGCACGAACGATTTGGACCTGACCCGTGATGTAACGCTGGATGGTCGCACCAGTCTGTCGGTGGATTACATCTAAGCACGTCTTTTAATAGCCGGCATGAACGTAAAGATATTGACCTGTCTTTGCTAAGTGCCGGCTGTTTTAACGTATGCGTTTGTTGGTGTTCGACGTTATGTCTGTGGGGAAAATCGGTGAATGCTCTATCAATAATCGTAATGTCGTTGTTGCGCTATACAAGCTTGTGCCTTTTTTTGTGTGGTATGGCAGTAGCGGACGGAATGCAGCCGGAAACAACCGTAGTCATTCTGAATGAGGAAGAGGGTGAGGCGACACTTAATGTTAAAAATACGGACCCTGGCCCTGCGTTACTTCATTCGGTCATACACAACATACCCGAAGACTTGGAGCTCTTATTGATCGTGACGCCCCCGATTACGCGGGTTGAAGCGGGCGACACTCAATTGGTTCGTTTCATCAGTACTACGAAAAAACCGCTCAAGACCCAGCGCCTGAAACGCGTTTCCTTTGAGGGTATCCCCGAAGCACGTGTGCCCGGCGGTGCGACCATTGGTATCACCCTGCGCCAGAGCCTGCCATTGATCCTGCACCCCAAAGGCTTGCCCAAGCATGACGCGCCCTGGCAGTTGCTGGCATGGAGGCGTGAAGGGAATCAGTTGAAGGTCCACAACAACAGCGCTTACGTCGTGCGCATGGGGATGGAAGTACAGCTGCACCCACAAGCAGGCGTGGCAACGTTGCCGCGCACCTACATCCTGCCGGGCGAAGTGCTGACGCTCGCGTCGGCCGGTTCGGTAGCGGGAGTGATGGCCGTGGAGATTCATCCGGCCACGGTCTACGGGTTTACGGTGGACAGTTACCGCGCGCCCGTCACAGCAGATGCGGATTGACGGGCCTATGAAAAACACCAGGCATACCCGTCGCTCTGCCAATAGCGTGCCGAGCAATGTTTCCCAGCTTCGTTCCAGAATTCTGCTGGGGCTCGCGACGCTATGGAGTCTGCCAGGCACTAGCGCAGCGGTTGGACTGGGGCAGGGTTTTGACGTGGCCGCGTTGACCTCCCTTGGGATTGATCCGCAGGTGTCTGAATACTTTCGCAGCGCAGCGCGCTTTCGTGAAGGTGTCCATGTGGTCGGGCTGCGAGTCAATGGCACGCCGCTGGGGTTGGTTGACGCCCGTTTCGACTACCAGGGCCAGTTATGTTTTACCCCAGCGTTGCTGGCAAAAGCCGGTCTGGTTACCCCGTCCAGGCTTTTGCGCGAGGGCATCACCCCTGATCAGGCCTGCCATGATTTTGTTGGGGAATACCCGGCGACGATGGTACGGCTTCGCCCCAGCAGCGACGAGGTCACCCTGGTGGTGCCGACCCAGTCCCTGCGTGCGCCGGAGTGGGAGAGTGGGGATTTTTCCGAGGGTGGCGCGGCCGCCATCTTCAACTATGACGTATTGGGGTTCGATACCCACTCGCGCAGTGGGTCAAGTCGCTTCGTATCGGCCTATACCGAGGCGGGATTCAATCTGGGTAATTGGATTGTACGCAGCCGTCAGTTTTATGTTTCCGACAATGGCAAGACGCGCACCGAACAGGTGAACGCCTATGCCCAGCGTGATATCGCGGCGTTGCAGTCGACCTTCCAGGTGGGGCAGATTTCCAGCAACAACCCGATTTTTGGCGGTGTACAACTGACAGGCTTGCAGTTCTCCCCGGACGGGCAGCAGCGCAGCGGTGCGGGCGACAGCAATGTCGTGGTTGAAGGGCTGGCTCAAAGCCAGTCGCGGGTCGAGGTTCGTCAGTCGGGCGCATTGATCCACTCCACCCTGGTGCCGGAAGGTCCTTTCAGGCTGACGGGATTACCGTTGCTGAACAGCACCAGCGACCTCGACGTGAGCGTGATTGACGTGCGTGGGGCAAGGCGCAGTTTCGTGGTGCCCGCTGCCTCCTTTCGGGGTGGGGCTCCGGTGGAGCCGGGGTACTACTTTTCCCTCGGTAAGGTGCGTGAAACAGCCATCGACAACCAGGAATCGCCCGTGGTCGCCATGGGCAGCGGCACCTGGGGGCTGGGCCAGCGCTCGTCGCTGGGTTTCGGTCTGCTGAGTACCGATGAGTATCAGTCGGCCGGCGGATCGCTGAGCAGTGTGTTTTTCCATCAGATGACCGTGGGCGTGCGTCATAACCTGTCCCGTGATGCTCAAGATGAAGTGGGCGGCGCGCGTAGCACGCTGTCTTTGGTGACTCCGTTATTCGCCAATCTTGATGTCAACCTGAGCGCCTCGGCCCAGAGTCGCGGCTACCGGGAGGTACTGGACGCTGGTCAGGCGTCGCGAGGGTATAACCTTGATGCGCGTTTCAAGCGCCAGTACACGGCAGGTTTGAACTGGGCTGACCCGTCCCTGGGTGGTTTCTCCTTTGGTTTTACCCGCAACTCGCAATTTGACGGGCAATCCAACGATCACCTCTTTGCCGCGTGGAACAACACGTTCAACGGCGTGGGTGTCGCACTGATCGCCGACGCCCAGGTAGGTGCGACCGAGCCTCGGCGCCTGGACCCGGTTCGGGGCGGCCGTCGCGACGAGCGGCAGGACGAAGGCACGTCGGTCAGGCTGCAGGTCACGGTGCCCCTGGGTGCTGATCGGCGTGTGAGTTCTTATGTCAGTCGTCGAGGTGACCGGCTGGATGCCGGCACCGCCCTCAGCGAGCGGGTCAACGACTATGTGAACTACGAGGTCGGTGTTGATCGGGACATGAAAGAGCGTGAGCAAAGTGTGCGCGGTCGTGTGGACGTCTTGCCGCTGTATACCCGCGTGAGCTTGGGCATCGACCGCGATCCGTCGAACACCCACTATTCCGGCCAACTGCAAGGCGGCATCGTGGCCCATGAGCGCGGCGTGACCTTCTCACCGTATGCGGTGCAGGACACCTTTGGCATTGTTTCGGTGGGCGATATCGGGACGGCCAAGGTTTCGACGCCCCAAGGACCGGTATGGACCGATTTCAGCGGCCAGGCGGTGATCCCCGGGCTGCAGGCCTACAGCAACAACCATCTGCAGGTGCAGACCCAGTCGCTGCCCAAGCGCGTTGACTTGAAAAACGGCACCAAGGTGCTCGCTGCCGGTCGGGGTTCAGTCAATATTCTCAACTTTGATGTGGTGAAAGTCCGTCGTCTGTTGCTTGAAGCCCAGGACGAAGAGGGCCGGCCACTGCCTCAAGGCGCCGCAGTGTTCGGCCAGGACAACACCTTTATGACCAGTGTGGTGGGTGACGGCATGATTTTCCTCAGCAATATCGATGGTCCGCAAACCTTGAAGGTTTCACTGCCGGATTCGCAATCCTGCCTGCTGCAAGTCAACCCGGAGCAAGAGCCTGACGATGACAAACTCTATGAAACCGCACCGGTGGTCTGCCATGTTCTCTAAGCGCAGGCACCTGTGGCTGTTGTGGATGGCTTTTGTGGCGACCCAGGCGCAGGCTGAAAACTGCCGGATGACCCTGAGTGAGCCCCGTGTCGACTATGGTGTGATTCGCCCAGCGCAAGCTCCCTCCGGCAGGGCGCTAATGACGCTGGACACACCGCGCACGCTGCACTTGAGCGTGCTTTGCACGGACCCTTCGGTGATGTCGCTGCGTTTCAACGGCGCAGCCGCCGATGCCCAGGGCTTCCAGTTTGGTCGACAGGGACGTTTTACCTTGAACCTGAGGCAGGCTCAGGTCGACGGCAGGCCGGTATCGTGGCAGTCCGATGACACCCCCAGCGGACGGTTGCTACCGGGGCGTATGTTATCTGCAAGCGTAGGCGGTACACCGGTGACGGGCCGTCGGCTGACAGCCCAAGTGGAGGTCGCGGTTCAACTGCCGGCCAATGCCCTCGCGGTGTCTCGTGAGACGCTGCTGGAAGGCCACGGCCAATTCGAACTGGTCAGCCCGGCTGTTCCGTAGAACCAATGAAATTGGCCAGCTCGGCGGTTTGCGGGCTGGCGAACAACACTTTGGGGTCGCCCACCTCATGCACCTTGCCCTGATGCATGAACACCAGCTTGTCGCCGACTTCACGGGCGAAGCGCATTTCGTGGGTCACCATGATTAGGGTCATGCCGTCCTTGGCCAGTTGGCGCACCACGCTGAGCACTTCGTTGACCAGTTCCGGGTCGAGGGCCGAGGTGATTTCGTCGCACAGCAGCACTTTGGGTGACATGGCCAGGGCGCGCGCAATCGCCACGCGTTGTTGCTGGCCGCCAGACAGGCGATCGGGGAAGGCGTCGAACTTTTCGCCCAGCCCGACGCGCTCCAGCATTTGCTTGGCCAATTGAGCCGCCTTGGCCTTCGGCACTTTCTGCACCACTTGCGGCGCGAGCATGACGTTTTCGCCGACGGTCAGGTGTGGGAACAGGTTGAACTGCTGGAACACCATGCCGACTTTCTGCCGCAGGCTGCGCAGGTCGGCGCGGGCGGCGTCGAGGTATTCGCCATCGACTTCAATCACGCCGTCGTTGATCGACTCCAGGCCGTTGAGGGTACGCAGCAAAGTGGATTTGCCCGAACCGCTGCGGCCGATGATCGCCACCACCTGGCCTTCTTCAACGCTCAGGTCGATGCCTTTGAGTACATGGTGATCGCCGTAATACTTATGCAGGGCGGAAATTCTAAGCAGAGGCATGCAGTCTCCTTTCCAGGTAGCGCGCACTGAGGGACAAGGGGTAGCAGAGCAAAAAGTAACCAAGGGCCACCAGGCCGTAGACCATGAAGGGCTCAAAGGTCGCGTTGGCGAGCATGCCGCCGGTCTTGGTCAGTTCGGTGAAGCCGATGATCGAGGTCACGGCGGTGCCTTTGACCACCTGCACCGAAAACCCCACGGTGGGCGCGACGGCGATCCGCAGCGCTTGGGGCAGGATTACGTAGCGCAGTTGCTCAAGCGGGTTAAGTGCAAGGCTGGCCGAAGCTTCCCATTGCCCGTGGGCAATTGAGTCGACGCAGCCGCGCCAGATTTCGGCGAGGTAGGCGCTGGTGAACAACGTCAGGGCAATTGCCGCCGCCAGCCAGGGCGAGATATCCACGCCGAGCAGGGCGATGCCGAAAAACACCAGGAACAGCTGCATCAACAGCGGCGTACCCTGGAACAGTTCGATATAGGTGCGCGCAAGGTTGCGTGGAAAGGCTTTGCGGCTGATGCGCAAGGTCATCACCAGCAAGCCAATCACGCCGCCACCGACAAACGCCACCAATGACAGCAGTAAGGTCCACTGCAGGCCCGTCGCCAGGTTGCGCACGATGTCCCAGAACGAAAAATCACTCATCGGCTGTTCCTCATCACGAAGCGGCGGCCGATCCAGTTGAGCAACTGGCGAATCATCAGCGCCATGCACAGGTACACCAGGGTGGTCAGGGCATAGGTTTCGAATGCACGGAAATTGCGCGACTGGATAAAGTTGGCGGCAAAACTCAGCTCTTCCGTGGCGATCTGCGAACACACCGCCGAACCGAGCATCACGATAATGATCTGGCTGCTCAGGGCCGGCCACACCTTGCCCAGCGCCGGCAGCAGCACCACATGGCGGAAGGCTTCGAAGCGTGTCATCGCCAGCGCGGCGGCGGCTTCGAGCTGCCCGCGCGGGATGGCTTGAATGCCGGCGCGGATGATTTCCGTGGAGTAGGCGCCCAGGTTGATTACCATCGCCAGCACGGCAGCTTGCCACTCGGTGATCTTCAGCCCCAGGGACGGCAGGCCGAAGAAGATGAAGAACAGTTGCACCAGGAACGGCGTGTTGCGGATCAACTCGACATACACACCGAAGATCCACGCAAACGGCTGGATCTTCCACGCCCGCACCACGGCGCCAACGGTGCCCAGGGCCACGCCGAGGATGGCGCCGATGGCGGTCAGTTCCAGGGTGAACAGCGCGCCGCGCAACAGCAGGTCGGTATTGGCAAGCACCGGCACGAAGTCAAATTGATACGCCATGAGTCAGCTCCGTCGTTTCAGAGATCGGCGGGCAATGGCTCTTTAAGCCATTGCAGTGCGTTCTTTTCCAGGCTGCCATCGGCCTTGGCCGCGACCAGGATCTGGTTGACCTTCTCCAGCAGTGCCGGCTCGTTCTTGTTCACGCCCACGTACACCGGCGAATCCTTGAGCTTCACTTTCAGCGCGGGCACGCGTTTCGGGTTGCGTTCGCTGATCGCCACCATCACCACGTTGCCGCTGGCGATCAGGTCGACCTGGCCAGCCAAGTAGGCGGCGATGGTCGAGTTGTTGTCTTCGAAACGCTTGATCGTGGCTTCCTTGGGCGCGACGGCGGTCAGCTCGATGTCTTCAATGGCGCCACGGGTCACGCTGATGGTCTTGCCCTTGAGGTCGTCGGTGCTGCTGATGGCCGCTTCAGGCGGGCCGAACACAGCCAGGTAGAACGGTGCATAGGCCTTGGAGAAGTCGATGACCTTTTCCCGCTCGGCGTTCTTGCCCAGGCTGGAGATCACCAGGTCGACCTTGCCGGTGGTGAGGAAGGGAATGCGGTTGGTGCTGTTGACTGGGGTGAGTTCCAATTTGACCTTGAGCTGGTCGGCCAGCAGCTTGGCGGTGTCGATGTCCAGGCCGCGGGGTTTCATGTCGGGACCGACCGAGCCGAACGGCGGGAAGTCCTGGGGTACGGCGACCTTGAGGGTGCCACGGGCGACGATGTCGTCCAGACCGTTGGCCTGGGCGGGTGCCTGGCTCAGCATCAGGCTGGCAAACAGGGCAGTAAGCAGGGCGCTGTAGCGCTTGGTCATGGCAACTCTCCGAGAAGGGCGAAGGAATTTTCTGGATTTGCTCAGTGCACAGCCCATGCCATCACCCTGAATAGTCCCTGCAAGCCATGGATTTGTTGAGTCGGGGTGGTCTTACTGGTCTGAACAGTTGCAGCGGTTTTCGCACCCTTTTCGAGCGGCGATAAAACCTCGCGAGCCCCTTTGGGGCGTGGCTTGCCGTCGGCCGCGAATAGCTTTACAACTAGCCGCTCAGTTGTCTGGAACCTTGAGTTTTCTATGAATTCCATCGCCCAAGCCGTACCGGAAGCGGCCCTGCAGGCCATCCGCAAACTGATCAAGGAGCAAGGCTTCGGGCCGGGCGATGCCTTGCCGTCGCAACGGGATCTGGCGGTGCAGTTGGGGGTCAGCCGGGCGTCGTTGCGCGAAGCGTTGTCGTCCCTGAGCGCATTGGGTGTGGTCAGTGTGCAGCCAGGGAAGGGCGTGTTCGTGCAGGCCGCCGAGGAATCACCGGGGTTTGCCTGGCCCTTTGCGGCCCAGGCCACGCCGCTGGATATCTTCCAGTTGCGCTATGCGCTGGAAGGGTTCGCGGCGGGGCTGGCGGCGGTGACGCTGACCCTTGATGAGTTGGACAGCCTGGAAGACAACGTCGAGGCCATGCGCAAGGTACTCAAGGCCGGCGACTTCGAGGCGGCCGCGCGGCTGGACTTCGAATTCCACCAGCGCATCCTGCTAGCCAGCGGTAATCAGGCGATGGTGAGCATTCTGAGTGCCAGCGCCGAGGTGTTTCTGGAGAGCCAGAAGCTACCGTTCATCCGGCCGGAGCGGGCCATGGAAACCTGGCAGGAGCACCGCCGGATCCTGCGCGCCCTGGCCCGGCGCGCCAGTGCGGCGGCGCAGAAAACCATGCAGGAACACGTGCGCAATGCGGCGCTGCGTACGGGCATTGCCTTCGTGACTCCCGTCACGCCGTGAGTTGGGCTATACCCAAACTCATGCACCACCATAGCAAGAGTCAATCAGAGGCGGCTTCCTGAACGCGGGAAGGGCGGCTATGATGGGCCACGTTTTTTTTGCTTACAATCCGGAGACATCCATGAGCAACGATCTTATCAAGCACGTCACCGACGCGACCTTTGAGGCCGAAGTACTCAAGGCTGCTGGCCCGGTGCTGGTTGACTACTGGGCTGAATGGTGCGGCCCTTGCAAAATGATCGCTCCAGTCCTGGACGACATTGCGACCACCTACGAAGGCAAGCTGACCATTGCCAAGCTGAACATCGACGACAACCAGGAAACCCCGGCCAAGCACGGCGTGCGTGGTATCCCGACCCTGATGCTGTTCAAGAACGGCAACGTCGAAGCGACCAAAGTAGGCGCGCTGTCGAAGTCTCAGCTGCAAGCTTTCCTCGACGCGAACATCTAAGCGTCGTCAAAAAAGCCCCGCAAATTAGCGGGGCTTTTTCGTGAAACAGGGCTAGACGCTCCGAAACTCAGGTGGTACATTCGGCCCCGCACTGGTTTCTCCACTGCCCCCTGCATGCCGTCGCCGACGCACTCCTTTTCGATTAGTACGCGATCCTGTCGCCTTCTCCGCGGCGCGGCCTCATTAAGCCAAAAGCTTAATTTCCCCCCTCCATAAATGATTACGTCATTCCTATATGAATCTGACTGAACTCAAGCAAAAGCCGATTACCGACCTGCTCCAGCTGGCCGAAGAAATGGGCATAGAAAATATGGCCCGTTCGCGCAAGCAGGACGTGATTTTCTCCCTGCTGAAAAAGCACGCGAAAAGCGGCGAGGAAATCTCCGGTGATGGCGTGCTGGAGATTCTCCAGGACGGCTTCGGCTTCCTCCGCTCTGCTGACGCCTCCTATCTTGCCGGCCCCGACGATATCTATGTCTCGCCGAGCCAGATCCGTCGCTTCAACTTGCGCACCGGTGACACCATCGTTGGCAAGATCCGCCCTCCGAAGGAAGGTGAGCGTTATTTCGCCCTGCTCAAGGTCGACACGATCAACTTCGATCGTCCCGAGAACGCGAAAAACAAGATTCTCTTCGAGAACCTGACGCCGCTGTTCCCGACCGTGCGCATGAAGATGGAAGCCGGTAACGGTTCCACCGAAGACCTGACCGGTCGTGTGATCGACCTGTGCGCCCCGATCGGCAAGGGCCAGCGTGGCCTGATCGTCGCACCGCCGAAAGCCGGTAAGACCATCATGCTGCAGAACATTGCAGCGAACATCGCGCGTAACAATCCTGAAGTTCACCTGATCGTGCTGTTGATCGATGAGCGTCCGGAAGAAGTGACCGAAATGCAGCGCACCGTGCGCGGCGAAGTGGTTGCCTCCACGTTCGATGAGCCGCCAACCCGCCACGTGCAGGTTGCCGAAATGGTGATCGAGAAGGCCAAGCGCCTGGTCGAGCACAAGAAGGACGTGGTGATCCTGCTCGACTCCATCACCCGTCTGGCCCGTGCCTACAACACCGTGATCCCAAGCTCTGGCAAGGTATTGACCGGTGGTGTCGATGCCCACGCCCTGGAGAAACCGAAGCGTTTCTTCGGCGCCGCGCGGAACATTGAAGAAGGCGGCTCGCTGACCATTATCGCCACCGCACTGGTTGAAACCGGTTCGAAGATGGACGAAGTGATCTACGAAGAGTTCAAGGGTACCGGCAACATGGAACTGCCCCTGGACCGTCGTATCGCAGAAAAACGCGTGTTCCCGGCGATCAACATCAACCGTTCCGGCACCCGCCGCGAAGAGTTGCTGACCGCCGATGACGAACTGCAGCGTATGTGGATCCTGCGCAAGCTGCTGCACCCGATGGATGAAGTTGCAGCCATCGAGTTCCTGGTCGACAAGCTGAAAACCACCAAGACCAACGACGAGTTCTTCCTGTCGATGAAGCGTAAGTAATACGACGTTTCAGGTCCGAAAGAATGGCGCCCTCAGGGGCGCCATTTTTTTTCGCCTGCTTTTTAAGCGCCGTTGGCACCCAAATGCACCGCGATAAGCTGCCAGCGGCCGTCATAGCAGGTAGGATGTACGCCTATTTTACGGGTGGCATGGTTAATGAAATTCAAGGATCTTCGGGATTTCGTGCAGCAACTTGAGCAGCGCGGAGAGTTGAAACGTATCCAGATGCCGATTTCCCCGGTGCTGGAAATGACTGAGATTTGCGACCGTACCCTGCGTAACAAGGGCCCGGCGCTGCTGTTCGAGAACCCGACCGGCTTTGATATCCCGGTGCTCGGCAACCTGTTCGGCACGCCCGAACGCGTGGCCTTTGGCATGGGCGCCGAGTCGGTCAGCGAGCTGCGCGAGATCGGCAAGCTGCTGGCCTTCCTCAAGGAGCCCGAGCCGCCCAAGGGGCTCAAGGATGCCTGGTCGAAGCTGCCTATCTTCCGCAAGATCATTGCCATGGCCCCTAAAGTGGTCAAGGACGCGGTGTGCCAAGAGGTCGTCATCGAAGGCGACGACGTCGACCTGGCCATGCTACCGGTGCAAACCTGCTGGCCCGGCGACGTCGGCCCGCTGATCACCTGGGGCCTGACCGTCACCAAGGGCCCGAACAAGGACCGCCAGAACCTCGGTATCTACCGCCAGCAAGTGATCGGCCGCAATAAGGTGATCATGCGTTGGCTGAGCCACCGTGGCGGCGCGCTGGACTTCCGCGAATGGTGCGAAAAGCACCCCGGCAAACCTTTCCCGGTCTCCGTGGCCCTGGGTGCCGACCCGGCGACCATCCTCGGCGCCGTGACCCCGGTGCCCGACAGCCTGTCCGAATACGCGTTTGCCGGCCTGCTGCGGGGTAACCGCACCGAGTTGGTGAAGTGCCGTGGCAACGACCTGCAAGTGCCGGCCACGGCCGAAATCATCCTCGAAGGCGTGATTCATCCGGGCGAAATGGCCGATGAAGGCCCGTACGGCGACCACACCGGCTACTACAACGAAGTCGACAGCTTCCCGGTGTTCACCGTCGAGCGCATCACCCACCGCATCAAGCCGATCTACCACAGCACCTATACCGGCCGTCCGCCGGATGAGCCGGCCATTCTGGGCGTGGCACTCAACGAAGTGTTCGTGCCGATCCTGCAAAAGCAATTCCCGGAGATCACCGATTTCTACCTGCCGCCCGAAGGCTGCTCGTACCGCATGGCCATCGTGACCATGAAGAAGTCGTACCCAGGCCACGCCAAGCGGGTAATGCTCGGTGTGTGGTCGTTTTTGCGACAGTTCATGTATACCAAGTTCGTTATTGTCACCGACGACGACATCAATGCCCGCGACTGGAACGACGTGATCTGGGCCATCACCACGCGCATGGACCCCAAGCGCGACACGGTGATGATCGATAACACACCGATCGACTACCTCGACTTCGCCTCGCCGGTGTCGGGTCTGGGTTCGAAGATGGGCCTGGACGCCACTCACAAGTGGCCGGGTGAAACCACCCGCGAGTGGGGCCGGGTGATCGTCAAGGATGAAGCCGTCACCGCCCGTGTCGATGCGATCTGGAAAGAATTGGGAATAGATTGATGCGTGTAACCCTGCAACCTTCCGGCGCCGTGCTGGAACTGGTCCCCGGCGAGCGAATCCTCGAAGGCGCGCGCCGCCTGGGCTACGAATGCCCCCAGGCCTGTCGCAACGGTGTGTGCCACGTGTGTGCCGCGCTGCTGGTGGAAGGCCGCGTGCAGCAGGCCGGTGAAGTACGTGATCACGGCGAGTTCTACACTTGCATCGCCGAGCCGCTGGAAGATTGCATTGTGTTGTGGGATGGCGTGCTGGCGCCGGGAGAGTTGCCGTTGCGCAAGTTGTCGTGCCAATTGAGTGAATGCGTCGAGGTGGGTGGCGATGTGTGGCGCGTGCGCCTGCGTGCGCCGGCCGGCAAGGCGGTGCGTTACCACGCCGGGCAATACCTGATGATCGAGCGGGAGAACGGTGAAAAGTCCGCGTTTTCCCTGGCCTCGGCACCCCATGCCGGGCGCGAGCTGGAGCTGCATGTACTGGCCCGCGAGGACAGCGCGCGCACCTTGCTTGAGCAGCTGCAACGCAACCAGATGGCGCGCGTCGAGCTGCCTTTTGGTGATACCCACCTGGCCGAGCTGCCGGATGGGCCGCTGGTGCTGATCGCCGCCGGCACCGGCATGGCGCAGATGCACAGCCTGATTGAACACTGCCGTGCTTCTGGCTTCAAACACCCGGTGCACCTGTACTGGGGCGTGCGCCGTCCGGAAGATTTCTACGAGATTGAGCATTGGGACCAGTGGCTGCAACTGCCCAACCTGTTCCTGCACAAAGTTGTCAGTGACCTGTGCGGCTGGGAAGGGCGCTGCGGGCTGTTGCATGAAGCGGTGTGCGAAGACATCACCGACCTCAAGGCTGTGCACGTCTACGCCAGCGGTTCACCGGCGATGATCTACGGCACGCTGGACGCACTGGTCGAGGCTGGTATGGATGCGCACCAGATGCGTGCCGATGTGTTTGCCTACGCGCCTCGGCCCTAAAAGCGTACGCCAGTCGTGACCATTGCGGCATTGAACCCCAGCAACACCAATTCCGCCGCCACCGGCCCGTAATGCGCGCCCACCGACGGAATGATCACCGGCGCCACGCCGAAACGGTTCAACGGGATCTTGTCGCGGTACTTGCCGCGATAACCCTGGATCGCCCCGCCCGTCAGCTTCAAATACACCGGATAGTCGGCCATGTCGTAGCGTTTTCCCGCATACGCATAGTACGAGCGCTGCCGGAACGAGTTGCGAAACGTCGCCCCGCCATACACAAATCCTGAGGCTTCATTGCGCTCCAGGCCGATCAGGTCCTGGTTGTTGTTGTGCTCGGGGTCGGGCGCGAAATGCCGGGTGTAGACGCTGGTCTGCGCGTACCAGAAGCCCTTGTCGTCTTCGGTGATCGGCGCTTCGCCTGCCAACGCGGTGGTGGCCTGGGCCAGGAACAGAAGGCCAGGCAATCGGAATTTTTTCATGGGTGCGACCTCGGTAGTCGGTTCGATGGGCGGCTAGTTGGGTCGTGATCTGTGTCCTATTTTGACGGCTTGGCACGTTTCAAGGCTGAACCGAGGCTGAAGGTAGCGGGATTGGCCCTCGCAATCCTGACGAATGGGCGGGTTTGCTTATGCATTCGCTTATGCTTTAAAGGTATTTAATTTGTTACATAAATATCCTTAAGCTATATCGCAACGGACTACCGACTCAATCACAACCACCAATAACTGACCGCCACCGCCCGCCAGCCGGATCGATCGTATGAACTCAGGACACGACGTTCTGGTTTTTGATTCAAGGGGAGCGGTATGGGGAGCTACAAGCAACACGCGCTGTACTCGGCGATTTTGTCGGCCAATTTGCTGACCGCCGTGGGTTTCAATCCTGTCTTCGCGGCCGAAACGTCCGCCACCGATGCACCCAAGCTCGACACCGTGATCGTCACCGGCACCCGCGCCCAAGAGCGTACGGCCAGTGCGTCGCTGTCGCCGATCGATGTGATTTCCGGCGACACTCTGCGCAGCACCGGTTCCGATGAGCTGGGGGCGGTGTTGGCGCGGCTGATTCCGTCAATCAACTTCCCGCGTCCGAGCCTGGTGGACGGCGCCGAACTGGTGCGCCCTGCGCAGTTGCGTGGGTTGTCGCCGGATCAGGTGCTGGTGTTGGTCAATGGCAAGCGCCGCCATACCAGCGCCTTCGTCAACCTAGGCGGGGCGGTGGGCCGCGGCTCGGCGCCGGCGGATTTGAACGCGATTCCGCTGTCGGCGGTCGACCATATCGAAGTGCTGCGCGACGGCGCCTCCGCGCGTTACGGCTCGGACGCGATTGCCGGGGTGATCAACGTGATCCTCAAACACGCCGACCATGGCGGTTCGATCTCCTCCAAGTTCGGCGAGTACAAGAAGGGCGACGGCATCCAGCGCAACCTCAGTGGCAATACCGGCGTGGCATTGGGTGACAACGGCTTTATCAACCTCTCGGCCGAAGGCGCTGACAACGACTACACCAACCGCGCCGGCAAGGATTTGCGCCCAGCCAGCGTAGGCTCCACGACCTACGGCCAGCAGGTGTTTCGCCAGGGCGAGCCGGCCACCAACGAAGGCAAATTCCAGTTCAACTCGGAATATTCCTTCAACGATGCGGCCGAGTTCTACACCTTCGGCGGCTACAGCAAACGTCGCGGCGAGACGGCGGCGTTCTACCGGGCGAGCAATGCGTCCAACAATATTCCGGCGCTCAACCCCAATGGCTACCTGCCGTTGATCAAGGGCAACCTGGAAGACACGTCGTTGGTGGTGGGCCTGCGCGGGCTGTTGGCCTATGACTGGCATTACGACTTGTCGGCCAACTACGGCAAGAACCAGTACGAACTGAGCACCGAAACCATCAACACGTCACTGGGTCTGGCCACGCCGCGCAAGTTCGACAACGGCACCCTGAGCAACGACCAGAAGCAAGTCAGCCTGGACCTGTCCCGTGAATTCGACGTGGGCTTCCTGCCGTACCCGGTCTCCGTGGCCTTTGGCGGTGAATACCTGCGCCAGGGTTATGAGATTGAGGCGGGTGAGCCGGCATCCTACTACCAGACCGGCAGTTCGGGCCTCGGCGGCTTCCGTGATGCCGACGCCGGCAGCAGTTCACGTCACAACTGGGCGCAGTACCTGGACCTGGAAACCAACTTCACCGAAAAACTCAGCGCGTCGGCGGCCGTACGGCATGAGGATTACAGTGACTTCGGTTCCAATGTCAGCGGCT
Organism: Pseudomonas reactans; assembly: GCF_013387025.1. Lineage (NCBI taxonomy): Bacteria > Pseudomonadati > Pseudomonadota > Gammaproteobacteria > Pseudomonadales > Pseudomonadaceae > Pseudomonas > Pseudomonas reactans. Next base: position 146,253 of record NZ_JACAQP010000004.1, read on the forward strand.
CGCTGTCGGCCCGCTACGACTTCACCCCGCAGGTGGCCTTGCGCGGCAGCATTTCCAACGGTTTCCGCGCGCCGTCCCTGGCTCAGCAGAACTTCGCGTTTACTTCGTCGCAGTTGATCGGCAGCGACATCCGCGAGGCCGGCACTTTTCCGGCCTCCAGCCAGGTCGCACGCCTGCTGGGCGCGGAGGACCTGAAGGCCGAGAAGTCGCGTAACTACAGCCTCGGTCTGGTGCTGGAGCCCGCCGATGACCTGACCGTGACCGTGGATGTGTACCGCATCGATATTCGTGACCGCATCAGCCTGTCGTCCAACCTCAACCTGGACCCGGCCACCCAGGCTTATCTGCGCGCCAATGGCGTGGGCAACATCAACTACACCACCGCCCGCTACTTCACCAATGCTACGGACACCAGCACCGACGGCGTCGATCTGGTTGCCAACTACCGCTACCAGTTCGATAACGGCATCCGCTGGAACAGCACCGTGGGCTACAACTACAACCACACCAAGGTCACGGACGTGAAGCCCAACCCGGCCATCCTCGACAGCCTGGGCGCCAATCTGGTGCGCGTGGACCGTCGCGAGAAGAGCGGTTTGCTCGGCGATACCACGCCTGAACACAAGCTGAGCCTGGGTAACGACTTCACCTTCGGCAATTGGGCGCTGCACAGCAACCTGGTGCGCTATGGTGAATTCACCAGCTACCAGGCCGACAAGGCCAACGACCAGACCTTCAAGGCGGCCTGGGTGTTGGATTTGTCGGCGGACTACAAGTTGAAGAACTGGACCTTCACCCTCGGCGGCGACAACGTCACCGATAAATACCCGGAAAAGGTCAATGCCTTCGCCAGCAGTGGTGGCAATTTGGCCTATAGCACTTTTTCGCCGTACGGTTACAGCGGCGCGTTCTATTACGGTAAAGTTGCCTATAACTGGTAATACACAGGAGACCTAAGCGATTTGCCATGACCGTCATTGAATCCGATCTTTTGCAATTGGCTTACCCTCCGCGGCTCGATCTTGGGCCGCAACTCACTCACGAACAGTTGATGAGCTCAATGCAGGCCACCATGGCCCAGCACAAGGGTGGGCCGGTCTGGCTTTTCGCTTATGGTTCGCTGATCTGGCGCCCTGAATGCTCGTCGACCGAGCGGGTGCGGGCACGGGTCCACGGTTATCATCGAGGCCTGTACCTATGGTCCCATGAGCATCGGGGTACGCCGGAACTGCCGGGGTTGGTTTTCGGTTTGGATCGCGGTGGCTCTTGCAGCGGGTTTGCCTACCGCCTGCCGGAAGATCAGCTGGAGGCCTCGCTCTATGCCTTGTGGCAGCGCGAGATGCCTTATCCCTCCTACCGGCCGCATTGGCTCAGTTGCCGTCTCGAAGATGGCAGCACGGTGCAGGCGTTGGGATTTGTCTTGGAGCGGCACTTGCCCAGCTACGCCGGTAACCTGCCCGACATCGTGCTGAACCATGTGTTGCAGAGCGCTTGCGGGCGTTACGGCACTACTCGCGATTATGTCGAGCAGACCGTCAACGCCCTGCGTAGCCACGCCATGCCAGATAAGAACCTAGAGGCGCGGCTCAAGCGTTGTGCAAAGGGTGGCTCAGGCGCTTAACGCGCCGAGCTGACGCTGTTGGTGTGCCACAGCGTTGGGATCAGGAAGGCGATGGCCAAGATGCACGCGCCAATCAGCAGCACGAAACCACCGTCCCAGCCGAAGTGGTCCACGGTGTAGCCCATGGCCGCACTCGCCGCCACCGAACCGCCCAAGTAACCGAACAGACCGGTGAAGCCCGCAGCCGTGCCGGCGGCTTTCTTCGGTGCCAGTTCCAGCGCCTGCAGGCCGATCAGCATCACCGGGCCGTAGATCAGGAAGCCGATGGAGAACAGCGCGATCATATCGACCATCGGGTTGCCTGGCGGGTTGAGCCAGTACACCAGGGTCGCCACGGTCACCAGTGCCATGAACACGATGCCGGTCAGGCCACGGTTGCCACGGAAGATCTTGTCCGACATCCAGCCGCACAGCAGTGTGCCTGGGATACCGGCCCACTCATAGAAGAAGTACGCCCACGAGGATTTATCCACGGTGAAGTGCTTGGCTTCTTTCAAGTAGGTCGGCGCCCAGTCCAGCACGCCGTAGCGCAGCAGGTAGACGAACACGTTGGCGAAGGCGATGTACCACAGCATTTTGTTGCGCAGCACGTACTTGACGAAGATTTCCTTGGCGCTGAATTCGTCTTCGTGGCTGGCGTCGTAGCCTTCCGGGTAGTCGTTCTTGTACTTCTCGATAGGCGGCAGGCCCACCGATTGCGGGGTGTCGCGCATGGTGATGAAGGCAAAGGCCGCCACCAGCAGAGCCACAGTGGCCGGTACGTAGAAGGCTGCGTGCCAGTCGTTGAACCAGGCCATGCCCAGCAGGAACAGCGGGCCGATCAGGCCGCCACCGACGTTGTGCGCCACGTTCCATACCGACACCACGCCGCCGCGTTCTTTCTGCGACCACCAGTGCACCATGGTGCGCCCACTTGGCGGCCAGCCCATGCCTTGGGCCCAGCCGTTGATGAACAGCAAAATGAACATCATGGTCACGCTGGACGTCGCCCAAGGTGCGAAACCGAAAATGAACATCACCCCGGCCGAAACCAGCAGGCCGAAGGGCAGGAAGTAGCGTGGGTTGGAGCGGTCGGACACCAGGCCCATGAGGAACTTGGACAAGCCGTAGGCAATCGCGATGGCCGACATCGCCAGGCCCAGTTCGCCACGAGTGTAACCCTCGTCGATCAAGTAGGGCATGGCCAGGGAGAAGTTTTTGCGCAGCAGGTAGTAACCGGCGTAACCGAAGAAAATACCGGCGAAGATCTGCCAGCGCAGGCGTCGGTAGGTACTGTCTATTTTTTCTTCAGGCAGGGGCGCCTGATGGGCGGCAGGACGAAAGAAAGCAAACATTCAAGAGCTCCAAATTTCTTGTTTTGACTGCGGATGCGAATGTTACAGTTTCGTTACCGAAAATAGCATCGCCTCTTATCTGCAAACACAGGAAATGAGAGCAATTGCATGTTCTCTTACGAACATGTCGCGAATAGATAAGTGGTGGTCGTAAACAGATCTGTAGGAGCCGGCTTGCCGGCGATGAGGCCCGAAAGGTGGCGGTCATCTTTCTGAGGTCATCGCCGGCAAGCCGGCTCCTACAGGGGAAGGTCAGCGAGTCTGGACGACGACCTTGCCCACAGCCTTGCGCTGCCCCAGGTCATTGATCGCCTGGGCGGCTTGTTCCAGCGGATAGACCTGCGACACCAAAGGTTTGAGCTTTCCTTCGCCATACCAACTGAACAACTGCTGGAAGTTCGCCGCATTGTCCTGCGGCTGGCGCTGGGCAAACGAACCCCAGAACACCCCGACCACCGCCGCACCCTTGAGCAACGCCAGGTTCACCGGCAGTTCCGGAATGCGCCCGCTGGCGAAACCCACTACCAGCAGGCGGCCGTTCCAGGCAATGGCACGGATGGCCTGGTCAAACAGGTCGCCACCCACCGGGTCGTAGATCACATCGGCGCCGTTGCCGTCGGTAAGGCGCTTGATCTCGTCTTTCAGGCTGGCTTCGCTGTAGTTGATCAACTCATCGGCGCCGGCGGCCTTGGCCACGGCGAGTTTGTCGGCACTGCTGGCGGCGGCGATTACCCGCGCGCCCATGGCCTTGCCGATTTCAACGGCGGCCAGGCCCACGCCACCGGAGGCGCCGAGCACCAGCAGGGTTTCGCCGGGTTGCAGGTTGGCGCGTTGTTTCAGCGCGTGCATGGAGGTGCCGTAGGTCATGCTGAAGGCGGCGGCGGTGTTGAAGTCCATGCTCGGCGGGATCGGCAACACGTTATAGCCCGGCACCGCGACCTGCTCGGCAAAACTGCCCCAGCCGGTCAGCGCCATCACCCGGTCACCGGCTTTAAGGTGGCTGACCTTTTCCCCAACTTCACTGACCACGCCCGCCGCCTCGCCACCCGGCGAAAACGGGAACGGCGGCTTGAACTGGTACTTGCCCTCGATAATCAGCGTGTCCGGGAAGTTGACCCCGGCGGCATGCACGTCCAGCAGGATTTCGTTCTTCTTGATCGCCGGGCTTGCGACCTCTTCCAGCACCAGGGTTTCGGCAGGGCCGAAGGCTTTGCACAGCACAGCTTTCATCGGACTATTCCTTTTGGCGTCGTGGCCGATAAGTGTAGGAGGGTACGCCCGTGGGTCAACGAGCATGCCCGGGCCTGATAAGCCGCCATAAGCTTGTGCTCTGCCTTGCTAGCGTTATGCTACCCGGCAACCGAATGTGAGGAATGAACTGTGAAAGCGTGGATCCTGTTGATGCTGGCCCTGACGTTGCCGATGGCGGCCCAAGCCGAAGAAGCCAAAGAAGGCGAGGCGCCGAAGGTCAGCTATATCAGCCTGAGCCCGCCATTTGTGGGCAACTACGGCCTGGATGGCACGGCGAAACTCAAGGTGTTCAAGGCCGACATCGCCCTGCGCGTGACCGGCCCCGAAGCGGCGGCTGCCGTCAAAGCCAACGACGCGTTGATCCGTAATCAACTGGTGGCGCTGTTCACCCAGCAGACCAACGAGGCCATGAGTACCGTGGAAGGCAAGGAAAAACTGCGCCAGGAAGCCCTCAAGCAAACCCAGCAAGTGATGAATGACGAGACCGGCAAACCGGTGGTGGAAGATCTGCTGTTCAACAACTTGATCATCCAGTAATCACCAATAGGGTGCGGTTTCAGGAAGCCAGGCTCTTCCTGAACCGCGCCAGTGCCACTGCAAAAAACACCAACCCAATCCCCGCCAGCGCCAGCAAGTCCGGCCACACCACGCTCACGCCCGCATCGCGGAACAGAATCGCCGCGCTCAAACTCACAAAATGCGTCGACGGCGATCCTTGCATCACCCACTGCAACCACTCGGGCATGCTGTCCAACGGCGTACTACCGCCGGAGAGCAGCAGCATCGGGATGATCACCGGGATTGCCAGCAGGCCGAACTGCGGCGTCGATCGCGCGAGCGTCGCCAGGAAAATCCCCAAGGCCGTGCTGGCAAACAAGTACAACGCGGTCACGACCAGAAACAAGCTCAATGACCCGGCCAGCGGCACGCCGAGCAAACCTTTGACCACCACTTCCAGCGACAGCCAAGTGCACAGCACCACCACCAGCATATTGCTCCAGATTTTCGCCAGCATGATCTCCAACGCCGTCAGCGGCAGCACCAACAGATGGTCGAGGGTGCCGTGTTCGCGTTCACGCAGCAGCGCGGTGCCCGTCAGGACAATGGCGAGGATGGTGATGTTGTTGACGATCTGGATCACCGCCAGAAACCAGCCACCCTCCAGGTTGGTGTTGAACAGCGCGCGAGTCGTGAGCAGGGCGGGCGCCTGGTTGGTGGCGGCTTGCCCGCTGTAGGTCAGCAATTCCCGCTGGAAAATCCTCCCGATGTAGCCCGCGCCCATGAACGCCTGGCTCATGGCCGTGGCGTCCACGTTCACCTGCACGCCGGGTTGGCGACCGGCCAGCAGGTCAGCCTGGAAGTTCGCCGGCACATTGATCACGAAGGTGTATTCGCCGCTGTCCATGACCCTGTCCAACTGGTCATAGGCCAACGGCGTGGGCGCTTGAAATTCGGGCGGCTGCAGCGCCTCGGCCAGTTGCCGCGATAGCGAGCTGTGGTCTTCATCGACAAACGCCACGCTGGCGTTGTGCACGCCGATCACCGAGCCGGCGGCGGGCATATAGATGGCGACGGTGAAGGCGTAGAACAGAAACAGCAGCAACACGCTGTCATGGCGCAGGCTGGTCAGTTCCTTGATCCCCAGGCGCAGGATATGCGCGAACTTATGCATCAGGCCTCCTGCTTCTTGAGCATGACCAGGCTCAGCCCGGTAAACCCGACAAAGAACCCGAACAGCGCCAGGCATTGCGGCCACAACTGGCGCAGGTCCAAGGCCTTGGTGAAGGTGCCCACGGCGACATCCAGGAAGTGCCCCGCCGGAAACAGCATGCCCATCAACGCCGCTGCGCCTTCAAGGGACGAGCGCGGCACGATCAATCCGGAGAATTGAATGGTCGGTAGGCTGGTGATGATCATGGTGCCGAGGATCGCCGCGATCTGAGTGCGGGTGAACGCCGAAATCAGCAGGCCCATGCTGGTGGTCGCCAGCACATAGAGCAGGCCGCCGAACGCCAGCGTCAGGCCGCTGCCCTTGAACGGCACGCCGAACAGCCAGCGGTTCATCGCCACCAATACCGCCAGGTTGACCAGGCTCACGGCCAGGTACGGCGCCTGTTTACCGAGCAGAAACTCCAGGCGCGTCAGGGGCGTGGCGTAGAAGTTGGTGATCGAGCCCAGCTCCTTCTCGCGCACGATGCCGAGGGCGGTGAGCATCGCTGGGATAAACGCCAGGATCAGCGCCATCACACCGGGGCCGATGGCATTCACGCTGACCACGTCTTGGTTGTAGCGAAAGCGCGTTTCCAGCTTGGCGGCGGCTGGGTTGTTGCGCGGCAGGCTGCTCAGTTCGGCCAGTTGCTGCAGGTTTTCCTGGTGCACGGCCTCGACATAGTTGCGGCTGGTTTCTGCGCGAAACGGCATGCCGCCATCGAGCCAGGCGGCCACGCTGGGCTGGCGGCCGGCGTAGAGATCGCGGCCAAAGCCGGGTGGTATCTCCAGGGCCAGTTTGATTTCCGAACGTTGCAGGCGCCGGTGCAATTCAGTTGAGTCCTGAATCGGCGACTGCTCGGCGAAATAGCGTGAACTGCGAAACGCCTCCAGGTAGGCGCGGCTTTGCGGTGTCTGGTCCTGGTCGTAGACGGCGAAGGCGAGTTTTTCCACATCCAGGGAAATGCCGTAGCCGAAGATCACCATCATGAACATCGCGCCCAGCAACGCGAAGGCCATGCGCACCTTATCGCGCAGAAGCTCTTTGCCTTCGCGGCTGGCCACGGCCAATAGGCGGGCCAGGCTGAAACCGCGTTTGCTCACGGGCGGCGCGCTGGTTTCACTGACGGTTGCGGCGGGCGCCGTGGGCTCGGGTTCGCCTTGGGCCTGTTCCAGGCAGGTGACGAACGCTGCTTCCAAGGTGTCGCCCTGGAACTGCCGTTGCAGCGCATCCGGCGTATCGCAGGCGAGCACCTTGCCCGCGTGCATCAGGGAGATGCGGTCGCAGCGCTGGGCTTCGTTCATAAAGTGCGTGGACAGGAAAATCGTCACACCTTGTTCGCGGGATAGCTCGATCAGCAATCGCCAGAAGTCATCCCGCGCCGCCGGGTCGACGCCCGACGTAGGTTCGTCGAGGATCAGCACTTCCGGGCGATGCAGCACCGCCACCGCCAATGACAGACGCTGGCGCAGGCCGAGTGGCAACTCGCCCGACGGTTGTTCGGCGACATCCCCCAGGTCAAACCGCTGGATCAGCTCATCGATGCGCGGGCCGCTGTCGGCCTTGGGCAAGTCGAACAGTTGCGCATGCAGCACCAGGTTCTGGCGCACGCTGAGCTCGCCATACAACGAGAAGCTTTGTGACATGAAGCCCACGCGCTTGCGGGTCGCGAGGTCCTTGGCGTTCACCGGATTACCCAGCAGCGTCGCGCTGCCCTCGGTGGCGGGCATCAGCCCGGTGAGCACCTTCATGGTGGTGGTCTTGCCGCAGCCGTTGGAGCCGAGGAAGCCGAAGATCTCGCCGCGACCAATGGCGAAGCTGACCTTGTTCACGGCGGTGAAATCGCCGAAACGCAGGGTCAGGTCGTGAGCTTCGATGGCGATATCGGCGTTGTCGCTTTGCCGCGGTGGAATCACCAGCGGCTGGTTGTCGTGGGCGCTGTCGCCCTGGAAGTGGGTGAAGGCTTCGTCCAGTTTGCCGCTGGCGGTCGCGCCCGCCAGTTCACGGCTCAGGCCGTCTGCAATCAGCTTGCCGCGATCGAGCATCAGGCAATGTTCGAATTGCTCGGCTTCTTCCATGTAGGCCGTGGCCACTAGCAGCGTCAGTTGCGGGCGTTCGCGGCGCACGGTTTCTACCAGTTCCCAGAAACGTCGGCGGGACAGCGGATCGACGCCGGTGGTGGGTTCGTCGAGGATCAACAGGTCAGGGTCGTGGATCAGCGCGCAACACAGGCCGAGTTTCTGCTTCATCCCGCCGGAGAGCTTGCCGGCCGGGCGTTCTGCGAAGCGCGCAAGGTCGGTGGCCAGCAGCAGGTTGTGCATGCGCTGGTCGCAGTCGGCTTTCGACAGGCCAAACAACGTGGCAAAGAAACGGATGTTCTCGCTGATGGACAACTCGGGATACAAGTTGCCGCCCAGCCCTTGAGGCATAAAGGCGATGCGCGGGTACAGGCTGTTGCGGTGGCGGCGGTCTTCAATCGCACCGCCCAGCACTTGCAGTTGACCGTCCTGGAGCTTTTTGACCCCGGCGATCAAGCCCAGCAGGCTCGACTTGCCCGCGCCATCCGGCCCGATCAACCCGCAACGCGTACCGGCCGGGAGGCTGAACGTGATGTCGAGCAGGGCCTGTTGCTTGCCATAGCGATGGTTGATCGCCGTGGCTTGCAGCGCCAGGCCGGTCATTGCAGGTTGGCCGGCCAGTCGATATCGGCCGTGCGCACGTAGCCGGCGCCGGGCATGCCGGGTTTGGCCTGGGGTACGGCGCTGGGCTGGGTCAGGCGCAGTTTGACGCGGAACACCAGTTTCTGGCGTTCATTGCGGGTTTCAACTTCTTTGGGGGTGAACTGAGATTTGGCGGCGACAAAGCTGATCTTGGCCGGCAACGGTTGGTCAGGCAGGGCGTCGAGCAGAATACGCGCATCGCTGCCAACGGTGAGGCGGCCGGTGACGGAGGCGGGCAGGTAGAGGTTCATGTATTGATCGTTGGGATCGATCAGCAACAGGACACGCCCGCCCGCGCCGAGCACTTCGCCCGGCTCGGCCAGGCGCAGCTGGATAATGCCGTCGATGGGCGCGCGCAGGCTGCTGTCGTCGATCTCGCTGGTGAGCTGGGCGACCTGGGCCTCGGCGGCGCCGATCGCGGCCTTCACCGAGTTGACTTGGGCTTGTGCTGCGATCACGGCCGCATTGCCGGTGTTCTGCCGCGCCTGCTGTTGGTCAATCAACTGGCTGCTGGCGAAACCGCGCTTGTACAGTTCCTGGGTGCGCTTGAGTTCCTGGTTGGCCAGCAGTTGCTCGCTCTGGCGCAATTGCACGTTGGCCTCGGCGGCCGCGAAGTTTTCCTTGGCGCGCAGCACTTCGGCTTCGGCCTGGGCGCGCTGGGCTTCCAGCGTGCGGGTGTCCATGCGTGCGAGCAGTTGGCCTTTGAGGACCTTGTCGCCTTCGTCCACGCGCACCTCTGTCAGGCGTCCTGGGATCTTGGCGGCGATCTGCACTTCGGTGGATTCCAGGCGGCCGTTGCCCATGCTCAGGCCTTCGGGCAAGCGGTCCTGGGTGGAGCGCCAATAACCGAAGCCACCGGCGCCCAGCAACAGGGCGATGAGGGCGATGGCGAAAAGGCGAGAGGTGTGGTGGTTCGTCGACATGGCTGCTTCCTGCGGCGTTAGCGTCCTAGTTTGAGCGGTTTGCCCCTGCGTAGTGTTGATACCCATCAACTGTAGGAGCGGGCTTGCCCGCGAAAAACGTCAACGATAACGCGTACTCTCTGATTTGACGCGGTGTCCTGGCGTTTTTCGCGAGCAAGCTCGCTCCTACAGTGCTTAGCGCAGCGCCAGTACGGCGGCCCATTGCTCGGGCGTGACGGCCATTACTGAGAGCCGGCTGCCTTTTTGCACCAGTGGCAGTTCGGCAAGGGCGGCTTGTTGTTTCAGGTAGCCCAGGCCAAGCACTTTGGGAAAGGTCTGGACATGCGCGACGTTGATCGCGCTCCACGGATTTTTTTCCGGGGTGGCCTTGGCGTCGAAGTAGTGGCTTTCGGGCTCCAGCGCGGTGGGATCCGGGTAGGCCGCCTCCACGATTTTGCCGATGCCGGCAATGCCTGGCTCCGGGCAGCTAGAGTGGTAGAAGAAAAATTGGTCACCCACCGCCATCGCTCGCAGGAAGTTGCGCGCCTGATAGTTGCGCACCCCATCCCAGCGCGCTTCGCCGAGCTTTTCCAGGCCTTTGATGGAGAGTTCGTCGGGCTCGGATTTCATCAGCCAATAGGCCATTTTGGGGCTCCTGAAATAAGCAGTGGGCAAGTTGTCAGGCAATTTGATGACAAACCGACAGTCGGTTGGCGTCAAGGTTTGCGTGTTGGTTCACGTTACCGCAGAATGCCGGCTTTTAAAGCTTGACGCAGCTGCAACGGACTACTTTGGAACGTTGTTGTCATCGTGTACGAGGTGCCTGCAGGGGGGCAATCGATGCAACGTAAACCGGATTTACTATGGATTTTGGTGATTTTGTTTGGTCTGGGCGTCGTGACCACCGGGTATGCCCAAAGCTTATGGTCGAACAAGACCGATGCTCCCGTTGAACTGGCTCAGCAGCAGCCGCAACCGTTCAAACGCTGACTCTTCTTCAAGGCGCCGCTGATTCCAGTGGCGTCTTCGCAATGTACCAATGCTTATCGGTGACGGTGCCCGCCAACGGCACATCCCAGCTTGCTTGTGCCAACCGCTCGACCTTCTGGCATTCATGGGCCAGGCCCAGCAGCGTCGGCTTGCGCCAGCTTTGACGGCGCGCCAGGTAGGCCAGGCTGCGATCGTAGAACCCGCCGCCCATGCCCAGGCGCCCGCCGACATCATCGAACCCCACCAACGGCAGCAGCACCAGGTCCAGCGCCCAGACTTTGCGTTGGCGGCTGATGTTCACCCGTGGCTCCAGGATGCGAAAACGGTTGGGCAGCAGCTTTTCCCCAGGCCGGACACGCTGGAACACCATCTTGGTTCGCGGCCACGCGCTGAGCACCGGCAGGTAAGTGGCCTTGCCCCGGCGCTGTGCGGCGCGCAGCAGCAGGCGCGGATCGATTTCACCGTCCGTCGGTAGATACAAAGAGATATGTTTGGCCCGGCGAAACAGCGGGTGCTGTGCCAGTTGCCGATACAGGCCGTGGGCGGCCTTGCGCTGCTCGCTCGGCGTGAGGGCGCGGCGGGCTTTACGCAACATGCGTCGAAGTTGCGGACGGGAAAGCGGCGCAGGTTCGGTCATGGTTTTCGGCTCATAAAACAATGCCAGTCCGAGGACTGGCATTGAGTTTGGGAATTCAGGCTCCCCGACAGAGCCGCTGTCGACTTAGCCCTTGAACCCGAAAGTTCAAGGTGGAAGATGCAGTAGGCTTTAAGGCTTTCCGTCTAGCGGACATGCACACCAGCCCAACGTGCAACTTCCAGGGTAGTGCGAATCGGCTCAGGGACATCGCCGACTGGCAAACACGCCAGGGAGTGGGGCGAGTATACCTTAAACAGTCGCGGCAATCAGCCCTTGGGTGCGTCTGAATCGCTGGAAAGCACCAGATCGACACGCTCCAGCAGGTCACGCACCTGCTCACGCGTCGAGCCGCTGGCCTGCACGTCAGGGCGCTCCTGCTTATGCAGCAAATCGTGGGTAATGTTCAGCGCGGCCATCACGGCGATACGGTCGGCGCCGATCACTTTGCCGCTGCTGCGGATTTCACGCATCTTGCCATCCAGGTAGCGGGCGGCGCTCACCAGGTTGTTGCGCTCTTCCTGGGGGCAGATGATCGAATATTCTTTGTCGAGGATCTGCACGGTGACGCTATTGCTTGAACTCATGAGTCTTGCTCCAGGGCCTTCAGGCGCGAAATCATCGATTCGACCTTACGCCGGGCGATTTCGTTTTTTTCAATGAGGTGAGCGCGTTCCTCGCGCCAGGTCTTTTCCTGAGCTAATAGGAGTCCGTTTTGGCTCTTTAGTTGCTCGACCCGGGTAATTAGCAATTCGAGTCTGGCCATCAGCGCTTGCAGGTCGGTGTCTTCCATTGGGTTCCACTGGATTTGTCTGATGAATGGCAACTGCAGGATAAACGATCTGACGCCCTTGATAGTCTTGGTACGTCTGCCGGTGCTAGGATACAGCGCTCCATTCTAGACATTGCGCCGTCTGGCGCCTAGCTCACCATGCCTATTCAGAACTCCCCGTACGACGCTTTTTCCAAACTGCTGAGCACCAGCGGCCATCCCTGCTCGCCTGCCGAACTGCACGGTGTGTTGCTGGGCCGTAGCTGCACCGGCGTTGGCTTTGATGCCGACAACTGGCTGGCTGACGTGGCCGAGCTGCTTGAGACCGAGCCGACCGACAACGTGCGTAACGCGTTGATCGGCTTGCAAGAGATGGTCAAGGGCGAGCTGACCGGTGACGACGTCACCGTGGTCCTGCTGCTGCCGACCGACGATGCGCCGCTCGCCGAGCGCGCCGCCGCCCTGGGCCAATGGTGCCAAGGCTTCCTCCACGGTTTCGGCGTGAACGCCGGCGGCCTGGAACTGAGCACCGACGCCAAGGAAGTGTTGCAGGACCTGGCGGCGATCTCCCAGGTGCAAGACGCCCTGGAAGAGTCCGAAGACGGCGAAGGCGACTACATGGAAGTCATGGAATACCTGCGCGTCGCGCCGCTGCTGCTGTTCACCGAGACCAAAAAGTCCGCTGAACCTGCTTCGCCCAAGCCGTCGCTGCACTAAGAAAGGAAGCCCATCTGCCCATGATCCATATCCCCCGAGCGGAATACACCCGACGCCGCAAGGCGCTCATGGCGCAGATGGAACCCAATAGCATCGCGATCCTGCCTGCCGCTGCCGTGGCGATCCGCAACCGCGATGTCGAACACGTGTACCGCCAGGACAGCGACTTCCAGTACCTGAGCGGTTTCCCCGAGCCGGAAGCGGTGATCGTGCTGATGCCCGGTCGTCAGCATGGCGAGTACGTGCTGTTCTGCCGCGAGCGCAACGCCGAACGCGAGCTGTGGGACGGCCTGCGCGCCGGCACCGAAGGCGCGATCCGTGACTTTGGCGCCGACGACGCGTTCCCCATCACCGATATCGACGACATCCTGCCCGGCCTCATCGAAGGTCGCGACCGGGTGTACTCGGCCATGGGCAGCAATGCCGAGTTCGACCGGCACCTGATGGAATGGATCAACGTGATCCGCTCCAAGGCCCACCTGGGCGCCCAGCCGCCGAACGAATTCGTTGCCCTGGATCATCTGCTCCACGACATGCGCCTGTATAAATCGGCGGCAGAAGTGAAGGTGATGCGCGAGGCCGCGCGAATCTCCTGCGCGGCCCACGTGAAGGCGATGCAGGCCAGCCGCGCCGGTCTTTATGAATTCAGCCTGGAAGCCGAGCTGGATTATGAATTCCGCAAAGGCGGCGCGAAAATGCCGGCCTACGGCTCCATCGTTGCCGCCGGGCGCAACAGCTGCATCCTGCATTACCAGCAGAATGACGCGCTGCTCAAGGACGGCGACCTGGTGCTGATCGACGCCGGTTGCGAGATTGACTGCTACGCCAGCGACATCACCCGCACCTGGCCGGTCAATGGCAGGTTTTCGCCGGAACAGAAGGCGATCTACGAAATTGTGCTGGCCTCCCAGGAAGCCGCGTTTGCCGAGATCGCCCCGGACAAGCATTGGAACCAGGCGCATGAGGCAACCGTGCAGGTGATTACTGCCGGTTTGGTGAAGCTGGGGTTGCTGCAGGGTGACGTCGACGAGTTGATCGCCAGCGAAGCCTATAAAGCCTTCTACATGCACCGCGCTGGCCACTGGCTGGGCATGGATGTGCATGATGTGGGCGAGTACAAAGTGGGCGGTGAATGGCGGGTGCTGGAAGTCGGCATGGCGCTGACCGTAGAGCCGGGCATCTACATTTCGCCGGACAACCCGAATGTGGCAAAGAAATGGCGTGGCATTGGCGTACGCATCGAGGACGACGTGGTAGTGACCAAGCAAGGCTGTGAAATCCTGACCGGTGGCGTGCCCAAGACCGTCGCTGAAATTGAAGCGTTGATGGCGGCTGCCCGATGAGCCGGGTCAATCTGGCGATCATCGGCGGCGGCTTGGTCGGCGCCAGCCTGGCGCTGGCGTTGCAGGCCGGGGCCAAGGCGCGGGGCTGGAAGATCGTGCTGATCGAACCCTTTGCGCCGGGCGACAGCTACCAGCCGAGCTACGATGCGCGTTCTTCGGCGTTGTCCTTTGGCGCTCGGCAGATTTACCAGCGCCTGGGCCTGTGGCAGGACATTTCGCGCCGAGCCGAACCGATCAAGCAGATCCATGTGTCCGATCGCGGTCGTTTCTCCACCGCGCGCTTGTCTGCCATGGAAGAGGGCGTGCCGGCCCTCGGCTACGTGGTGGAAAACGCCTGGCTGGGCCAATGCCTGTGGCAGGGCCTGGACAAAGAGGTGGTCAGTTGGCGCTGCCCGGCCGAAGTCACGCGCATGGAACCGCTGCCCGATGGCTATCGCCTGACGCTCAACGATGAAACCGTGCTGGAATGCGACCTCGCCGTACTGGCGGACGGTGGCCGTTCCGGTCTGCGCGAGCAATTGGGCATCGGCGTGAAAACCCGCCCGTACAACCAGAGCGCGTTGATCGCCAACATCACTCCAAGCGAATCCCATAACGGCGAAGCCTTCGAACGTTTCACCGACGAAGGCCCGATGGCCTTGTTGCCGCTGCCGGACAACCGCTGCGCACTGGTGTGGACGCGCATTGGGATGGACGCCCAGCGCCTGGCCAATCTCGATGAGCGCAGCTTCTTGAGTGAATTGCAGGGCGTGTTCGGCTACCGCCTGGGCACGCTGAAGCAAGTGGGCGCCCGTCATCTGTACCCGCTGACATTGGTGGAAGCCGAGGAGCAAGTGCGCTCGCACCTGGCGATCCTCGGCAACGCGGCCCACAGCCTGCACCCGATTGCCGGGCAGGGCTTCAATCTGTCCCTGCGCGACGCGAATGCGCTGGCCGAGGCCTTGTTGGCCGGGCCTGCGGTGCCGGGTGACCTGGCGACCTTGCAGGGTTATCGCGAGCGCCAGCGCCTCGACCAGAAACTCACCGTGGGCTTCTCCGACCAGGTCACGCGCCTGTTCGGCAGCGCCCAACCGCTGGTCGCCCTGGGCCGCAGCATGGGCCTGCTGGGCCTGGACTTGCTGCCGCCGGCCAAGCGCTGGTTCGCCCGTCAGGCCATGGGCCTGGGTACTCGTCCCGATGCGTAATGGGTTGATCCAACGTGTGGGCAAGGCGCGGTTATTGCGTTGGTTCCTGAGCCTGTACCCGCCTTACCTCGGCGCGGGTGTACGGGTGCAAGAACTGAGCACGGACTTCCGGCATGCCAAAGTGCGCATGGGCTTGGGCTGGTATAACCGCAACTACGTCGGCACGCAGTTTGGCGGCAGCCTGTATTCGATGGTCGACCCGTTCTACATGCTGCTGTTGATGGAGAACCTTGGCCGCGACTACATCGTGTGGGACAAGGCGGCGAGTATCGATTTCATTTCGCCGGGCAAAGGCCCGGTGTATGCCGAGTTTTCCATCGATGATGCCTTGCTCGATGAGATCCGCCGGCAGACCGAAGGGGGTGAGAAGTACTTGCCCCACCTCAAGGTCCAGATTCATGACGGCTCCGGCACCCTGGTGGCGCGAGTCGACAAAACCCTTTACGTGCGGCGCAAGCCGCCAGCGAGACAGGCTTAAAGCATGGACATGCGCGCAGATGTGCTGATTGTCGGGGCCGGAATGGTCGGAAGCGCCCTGGCGCTGGCGTTGCAGGGCAGTGGCCTGCAGGTGCTGCTGCTCGACGGCAGCCCGCTGAGCGTCAAGCCGTTCGACCGCGAGGCCGCATTCGAACCGCGCGTGAGCGCGTTGTCGGCCGCCAGCCAGCGCATCCTTGAACGCTTGGGCGTATGGGACGGCATCGTGTCGCGCCGCGCCAGCCCTTATGGTGAGATGCAGGTGTGGGACGGCAGCGGCACCGGTCAGATTCACTTTTCGGCCGCCAGCGTGCATGCCGAGGTGCTTGGGCATATCGTCGAGAACCGCGTGGTGCAGGATGCGCTGCTCGACCGTCTGCATGACTGCGACCTGGGCCTATTGGCCAATGCGCGCCTGGAACAGATGCGCCGCTCCGGCGATGACTGGCTGCTGACCCTGGCCGACGGCCGCACATTGCGCGCGCCGCTGGTGGTGGCTGCCGATGGTGCGAACTCCGCCGTGCGCCGCCTGACCGGCACCGCCACCCGTGAATGGGATTACCTGCATAACGCCATCGTCACCAGCGTACGCAGCAGCCAGCCGCACCAGCGCACCGCGTGGCAACGGTTTACCGACACCGGCCCATTGGCGTTCTTGCCGCTGGTGCGGGACGGGCAGGAGGATTGGTGTTCGATCGTCTGGTCGACCACGCCGGCTGAGTCCGAGCGCTTGATGGCGCTGGATGATGAAAGCTTCTGCCGTGAGCTGGAGCGCGCCTTTGAAGGACGGCTCGGCACCGTGCTGAGCGCCGACCCACGCGTCTGCGTGCCACTGCGCCAGCGCCACGCCAAGCGCTATGTGGCCGAAGGCCTGGCGTTGATTGGCGATGCGGCGCACGTCATCCATCCCTTGGCGGGGCAGGGAGTAAACCTGGGTTTCCTGGATGCCGCGACATTGGCTGAAGTCTTGTTATCGGCCACCGAGCGCGGCGAGCGCCTGGCCGATGTGAAAGTGCTGAGCCGCTACGAGCGCCGACGCATGCCGCATAACCTGGCGTTGATGGCGGCGATGGAAGGCTTTGAGCGCTTGTTCCAGGCTGATCAATTGCCGCTGCGCTGGTTGCGTAATGCCGGGTTGAAGCTGGTCGACCAGATGCCCGAAGCCAAGGCTGTGTTTGTGCGCCAGGCGCTGGGCCTGAGCGGGGATCTGCCGGAGCTGGCCCAGCCCTGAAACAGTCGTGCAACATCTGGTAACGCCTCCACCAAGCGCTACCAAATGTGAGTCCTTATCATTTGCCCTCTTTTTGCAAATGAGAGACCGCACCCATGTTGGCACCCAAGCGCCTCCTGACTGCCCTGGCACTCACCCTGATCGGCAGCACCACCGTGCAGGCCGCCGACGAAGTGGTGGTCTACTCCTCGCGCATCGACGAACTGATCAAACCGGTGTTCGACGCCTACACCAAGAAAACCGGCGTGCAGGTGAAGTTCATCACCGACAAGGAAGCCCCGCTGATGCAGCGCATCAAGGCCGAGGGCGAAAACGCCACCGCCGACCTGCTGCTCACCGTCGATGCCGGCAACCTCTGGCAGGCTGAGCAAATGGGCATCCTGCAACCGTTCACCTCTGAGGTGATCGACAAGAACATTCCCCTGCAATACCGCTCTTCCAAACACACCTGGACCGGCTTGAGCCTGCGCGCGCGGACCATCGCCTATTCCACCGACCGGGTAAAACCGGGCGACCTCACCACCTACGAAGCCCTGGCCGACAAGCAGTGGGAAGGCCGCCTATGCCTGCGCACGGCGAAAAAGGTCTACAACCAGTCACTGACCGCCACCCTGATCGAAACCCATGGCGCGGCCAAGACCGAGGAAATCGTCAAAGGCTGGGTGAACAACCTCTCTACCGATGTGTTCTCCGATGACATCGCTGTGCTTGAAGCCATCAACGCCGGGCAATGCGACGTGGGCATCGTCAACACCTACTACTACGGCCGTCTGCACAAACAGAAGCCAGATCTGGCGGTAAAACTGTTTTGGCCGAATCAGGGCGACCGTGGCGTGCACGTGAACCTGTCGGGCATCGGCCTGACCCAACACGCGCCGCACCCGGAAGCCGCCAAGGCGCTGGTGGAGTGGATGACTACGCCTGAGGCGCAGAAGATCTTTGCCGACGTGAACCAGGAATTCCCGGCCAACCCGGCCGTGCCGCCGTCGGCGGAAGTGGCGACCTGGGGCAAGTTCGTGGCGGACACCTTGCCGGTGGAAGTGGCGGGCAAGCGCCAGGCTGAGGCGATCCGGTTGATGGATCGGGCTGGCTGGAACTAAATTTGTAAAGCGCCGCAGATCGAAATGTGGGAGCGGGCTTGCTCGCGAAAGCGTCGTGTCAGTCGATACATGTGTGACTGATACACTGCATTCGCGAGCAAGCCCGCTCCCACATTGGTTAGCGGCGCCTTGAAAATCTTTATTATTCTGAGAGTTTCTCATTGGCCCACCCCGCCCAACGCCGCTGGTACCTGCCGGTCTTCACCGTCGCCGCCCTGGTGCTGCTGCCGCTGAGCGTGCTGTTGCTGTCCTGGCAAAGTATCGACGCACAAATCTGGTCGCACCTCTGGGAAACCCAGATGCCACGTCTGCTGGGCAATACCCTGACCCTGGTGTTGGGTGTCGGCGTCGGCGTGACCCTGCTGGGCGTGAGCCTGGCCTGGCTGACCAGCCTCTGTGAATTCCCGGGTCGGCGCTGGCTCGACTGGGCGCTGATGTTGCCGTTTGCCATTCCTGCGTATGTTCTGGCTTTTGTGTTTGTGGGCCTGCTGGACTTCTCAGGTCCGGTGCAAACCTTGCTGCGCGAGTGGTTCGGCATGGGCTTGAGGCTACCTCGGGTGCGTTCCACCAGCGGTGTGATCATCGTGTTGGTGCTGGTGTTCTATCCCTACGTTTATCTGCTGGCGCGCAGCGCATTCCTGGCCCAGGGCAAAGGCCTGATGGAAGCGGCACGGGTGTTGGGGCAATCGCCGTGGCGAGCGTTCTGGCATGTGGCCCTGCCCATGGCGCGGCCGGCGATTGGTGCCGGGGTGGCCTTGGCATTGATGGAGACTTTGGCGGATTTCGGCGCGGTCTCGGTGTTCAACTTCGATACGTTTACGACGGCCATCTACAAGACCTGGTACGGCTTTTTCAGCCTGTCCAGCGCTGCCCAGTTGGCCAGCCTGTTGCTGCTGGTGGTGATGTTGGTGCTGTATGGCGAGCGGCGAGCACGGGGCGCCAGCCGACCGAGCAACGAGCGGCCACGGGGCAAGGCGCTGTATCACTTGCGCGGGTTCAAGGCGGCAGCGGCCACTGGCTGGTGCGGGTTGGTGTTCGCCTGTGCCTTTGTCATCCCGATGCTGCAATTGGTCGCCTGGTTCTGGCAGCGCGGTCGCTTCGATCTGGATGAGCGCTATTCCGGCTTGATAGTTCACACGCTTTATCTGGGCGGGATCGCCGCCTTGATTACGGTCAGCGTGGCGTTGGTACTAGCCTTCGCCAACCGGCTGGCGCCGACCCGTGCTATCCGCTCCGGTATCAGCCTGGCCAACGTCGGCTATGCCTTGCCAGGTTCGGTGCTGGCCGTGTCGATCATGTTGGCATTCAGCTATCTGGACCGGGAGTTGGTGGTGCCACTCTCCGGTTGGCTCGGCGGCGCGGGCAAGCCATTGCTGTTGGGCAGCCTGTCGGCGCTGGTGCTGGCGTATCTGGTGCGTTTCCTGGCGGTGGCCTACGGGCCGCTGGAAAACAGCCTGGCGCGCATCCGGCCCTCGTTGCCAGAAGCGGCGCGCAGTCTTGGCGTCAGCGGCCCACGACTGTTTTGCAAAGTGTATCTGCCGTTGCTGCTGCCGGGGACCTTGAGCGCAGCGCTGCTGGTGTTCGTCGATGTGCTCAAGGAAATGCCCGCGACCCTGCTGATGCGCCCGTTCGGCTGGGACACGCTGGCCGTGCGGATCTTTGAAATGACCAGTGAAGGCGAATGGGCACGGGCTTCTTTGCCCGCGTTGACACTGGTGTTGGTCGGCCTGTTGCCGGTGATCGGGCTGATTCGACGCTCCGCCCGACAAATCGGTTAGGTGCCAGTCCTACGGCTTGCGGCTACAATGCGCGGCATTCGGTGCGCTTCGTCTTTCGGAGCGGGTCGCTGGACGTGGCTGCGGGCCTTGTAATTCAAGGTGTTCGGCGCGAACAGTAGCTCCGCGCACCTTCGCCACGCCCGGAAGGAGAAACCCATGGGACAGCGTACGCCTCTGTATGACCTGCATCTCGCCCTCGGCGCGAAAATGGTCGATTTTGGCGGTTGGGATATGCCTCTGCACTACGGCTCGCAAGTTGAAGAGCACCATCAGGTGCGACGCGACTGCGGGGTGTTCGATGTATCTCATATGACCGTGATCGATGTCACCGGCCCCCAGGCCAAGGAATGGCTCCAGTACCTGCTGGCCAATGATGTCGAACGCCTGCATGGCTGCGGCCGTGCGTTGTACAGTGCCATGCTCAACGAAAAGGGCGGCGTGGTGGACGACATGATCGTCTACCGCACCGAGTCCGCTTATCGGCTGGTGGTGAATGCCGCCACCCGCGACCAGGACATGGCCTGGATGCACGCACAACTGGGCAATTACCAGGTGCAACTGCATGAGCGCCCTGAGTTGGCCATGCTCGCCATCCAAGGCCCCCACGCCCGGCAGAAGATTGCCGAGCTGGTGACCCAGTCACGCAGCACGCTGATTCACCAGCTCAAGCCCTTCGAAGGCCAGGCCGACGGCGATTGGTTTATCGCCCGCACGGGTTACACAGGTGAAGATGGCCTGGAGATTGTCCTGCCGGCCGATCAGGCACCGGGCTTTTTCAACGACCTGGTAGGTGCTGGTATTTCCCCCATCGGCCTTGGCGCCCGCGATACCTTGCGCCTGGAAGCGGGCATGAACCTCTACGGTCAGGACATCCATCAGGATGTTTCGCCGTTGGCGTCTAACATGGCCTGGAGCATTGCCTGGGAGCCGGCCGAGCGCAATTTCATCGGCCGCGCCGCGCTGGAAGCGGAAAAAACGGCGGGTGTGCAGTTCAAACTGGTCGGGCTGGTACTGGAAGAACGCGGGGTTTTACGCGCTCACCAAGTGGTTCGTATCGCCAATATTGGCGAAGGGGAGATCACCAGTGGTAGTTTCTCTCCTACGCTGAGCAAATCCATTGCCCTGGCGCGAGTACCGACGGCAACCGCTGATCGGGCCGAAGTGGAAATCCGCGGCAAGTGGTACCCGGTTCGAGTGGTCAAACCGACCTTCGTGCGCCATGGCAAAACCTTGATCTAACCTATTTCCGGCAGGCCAATGGCCGCTGACATTACTTCTTGAGGACACAGATTATGAGCGATATCCCTGCCGACCTGCGTTTTGCCGAAAGCCACGAATGGGCACGCCTGGAAGCTGACGGCACCGTGACCGTCGGTATTTCCGACCATGCTCAGGAAGCGTTGGGTGATGTGGTGTTTGTTGAGTTGGCCGAAGTGGGCGCGCAGTTCGACGCTGCTGGCCAAGCGGGTGTGGTGGAGTCGGTGAAGGCCGCCTCGGACATCTACGCTCCGGTTGCAGGCGAAGTGATTGCCGTCAATGAAGAGCTGAGCGGTAGTCCTGAGCTGCTGAACTCCGACCCGTACGGCGCGTGGATCTTCAAGCTCAAGCCGAATAACCCAGCTGATCTGGAAAAACTGCTGGATGCTGCTGGCTACAAAGCCGCCATCGGCGAGTGATCCTGTTGCGGGAGTCGGTTATCCGGCTCCCGCAATGTGTTTCAGCGCTGTAGAACCGCCTTCACTGCCGCTACCGACTGCTCCACATCCGCCTCCGTCATCGCCGTGAACATCGGCAACGACACGATCAAACGACCGACCTTTTCTGCCACCGGGAACATGCCTTCCTTGAAGCCCTGTGCCCGATAAAGACTCAGCAGGTGGATCGGCGGGTAGTGATAGCCAATGCCGACGCCGTGGGCCTGCATCTGCTCCATGAAGGTGGCGCGGGCCGGCAGGCCGTCCTGGCGCTCTGGCAGCACCAGTTGGAACAGGTGCCAGTTGCTGTTTTCGAAGTCGGCCGGTGGCAGTTGTGCGCCGTACTGCTCTTCAAAATCACTGCCAAAGCACTTGAAGTAGTGCCGCGCCAGGTTCTGGCGATGCGCGGTGATCTTCTCGATATGGGCAAACTGCCCCAGGCCAATGGCGGCGGCGATGTCGGTCATATTGAACTTGCCGCCCAGCACATCTACATCCAAGCCATCGACGCCGGTGCGGGTCACGCCTTGCAGGCGATACTTCTCGGCCAGGCGCGCTTCCTCGGCGTTGTTCAATACCAGGCAACCACCCTCGGAAGAGGTGATGTTCTTGTTGGCCTGGAAGCTGAACGACACGAAATCACCGGTGGCGCCGATGCGTTCGCCATCCCAGCTGGAACCCAGTGCCTGGGCGGCATCCTCGACGATGCGCAGGTTGTACTTGTTCGCCAGTGCATACAGCATCGGCATGTCCAGGGGCAGGCCGGCCAGGTAAACCGGGATGATCGCCTTGGTGCGCGGGGTAATCGCGGCTTCCACCTGAGCCAGGTCGATGTTGCGGGTGACCGGGTCGATATCGGCAAACACCGGCGTGGCGCCGACTTCCAGGATCACGTTGGCCGTGGCCACCCAGGAGATCGGCGTGGTGATGACTTCATCGCCCGGCCCGATGCCGGCAATGCGCAAGGCAATCTCCATGGTGCAGGTGCCCGAGTTGAAGGTGCGCACCGGCCGGCCGCCAAAGTATTCCGACAACTGAGCTTCGAATGCCTGCACTTTTGGCCCGCTGGTGATCCAGCCTGAGCGCAGTACATCGCCGACCGCCGAGATGGTGGCTTCATCAATGGTAGGTTTGGAAAACGGCAGGAAGGGCTGTTGGCTCATGACGACGAAGGCATCCGTTTCAGATTGGCGATGAGTAGGCGAGGTATCAGTACCGGCATAGTTGCACGGCTTGACTGAATATAGCCTGTCATCTGTGAATGAATCGTCACCGCCCGGGCAAAAAAATGCCGCTTCAACAGCGGCATTCTCTACCGGACTTTAGAAGGCGTAGCGCGCTTCCAGGAACACATTTTGTTCCTTGAGCTTGCCCTTGAGCTGCTCATCCCGCGCGTTCACACGGTTTGCGAAGGTGTTGTAGCCGGTTTCAACATCGCCCATGGCGATGTAACGATAACCAGCCCCCAGTGTGATTTGCTCACTGACCTTGGCTTCCAGCCCCATGCCTACACTGTAGGCAAAGTTGTGTTGGCGATTATTGGCAAAGCGACGGGTCTCGTTGGTTTGATAGCCTTCGGCTTCAATGCGAGCGACACCCACACCGGCCATACCGTAAAACGACAACCACTGGTTTATAGGGATGTCTTTATAGCCATTGAGCATCAAGCGTTGGCTCTGGACGTGCAGGCTGTTGACGTTGGCATTAAAAGGGGCCCAGTAGGATTTGAATGTCGAGTTGTTCGGCATCGTGTATTCCCCTTCCAGGCGCCAGCGATTCTCAAAGGCGTAACCTGCGGCGAAAGAGGCTACGAATGACTTGCTGCTATCCGGCGCGTCCACCCGTTCAGTCACGCGAGGGCTGGTGAGCAGCGAACTGGAAAGGTTCTGGCGAGCGTTGTTGAGTTTGGCTGATCCGTACCAGCTTTCTGCCTGGGCGTAGGCGGTAGCAAAGACAGAGAGCAGCAGTGCGTAGGCAATCTTTTGCATGGGCGGTGATTCGCTTTATTTAAAAAGGAATCTTTAGCTTGTTGCCTGGCAGGATAAGGCTCGACAGGACTTCTCTTTAGTTAGCTGTGAAAGCAGGAATGCTTACGTAGTGCTGAGCGGCAAGGATCGTAGGAGTTGAAGGCAAAAAAATGCCGCTGTTCAAAGCGGCATTTTTTATCGAACTCGAGTTATTCGGTAACGGCGTTTTTCGCGAGGATGGCGTTGGCCAGCTCCATATCCGTGGCTTGCAGGCCAGGGTTGTCGGCGCGGACTTTCTGCATGGCGGCTTCCAGGTACGGGCCACGGATGCCGCCGTCGCTGGCAACAAAGCTGCCTGCGTCGTCTTGTGCGGCGACCACCAGCTTGTGGTCCTTGAAGGTCAGGTACGTCGAGCCGGTGGTGGCACCCGACGAGATGACATTGCGCCAGAAACTGTCGGCCATGGCTGAACCGACAGGGAGGGAAAGCACAGCGAGGGTAGCGACAGCATATTTGAGACGCATGATGGGTGACTCCGGGTGGGTTATCTGTACTTTTTGATTGTAGTTAACCCAATCGAGTTCCATCACGGACTAAACAGTTTCAACCCTTAACACCACGCCGTCCTGACCAACCACCCGGACTTGAGCGCCTACGGGGCTGTCTGGACCCGTCACCATCCACACGCCGTCACCGACTTTTACCTTGCCCCGGCCATCTACAATCGCTTGATGCACCATGAAGGTGCGGCCGATCAGTTCCGAACCGCGTTCGTTGAGGCCAGGCTGATCGCTGGCTTTGGCACTGCTGCGCTGGCGCTTCCACCAATACACGGCTGTCAGGATCGACAACACGGCAAACAACAGAAGTTGCCACTCCAGCCCCAAAGGCGGCACCAGGAACTTGATAACGCCCACGGCTGCCGCGGCGATGCCCATCCACAGCAGGTAACCACCGGCGCCGAATACTTCAAGAATCAACAGGATCGTACCCAGCGCCAGCCAATCCCAAAACGACAGATGCTGCAGGAAATCCCACATGGCGCTGGCCTCAGCCTTTCTTGTTGTCGAACGTTGCCTTGACGATCTCGCCGATACCGCCGACGGCACCGATCACCTGGCTGGCTTCCAGCGGCATCAGGATGACCTTGCTGTTGTTGGCCGATGCCAGCTTGCCCAGCGCATCGATGTATTTCTGCGCGACAAAGTAATTGACCGCCTGCACGTTGCCCGACGCGATCGCTTCCGAAACCACCTGGGTCGCACGGGCTTCGGCTTCGGCCTGACGCTCACGGGCTTCGGACTCAAGGAATGCCGCTTGTCGACTACCTTCGGCCTCCAGGATCTGCGCCTGCTTCTTGCCTTCGGCGGTCAGGATTGCCGACGCTCGCAGGCCTTCTGCTTCAAGGATTTGCGCACGCTTGATCCGCTCGGCTTTCATCTGGCCCGACATGGCGGCCATCAGGTCGGCAGGCGGGCTGATGTCCTTGATTTCGATACGGGTGATCTTGATGCCCCATGGCGCCGTGGCTTCGTCCACGGTTTTCAGGAGTTTTTCGTTGATACCGTCACGCTGGCTGAGCATGGCATCCAGCTCCATGGAACCGAGCACGGTGCGGATGTTGGTTTGCAACAGGTTGCGGATGGCGTGTTCGAGGTTGTTGACCTCGTAGGCGGCCTGAGCAGTGTTGACCACCTGGAAGAAGCACACCGCGTCGATCTGCACGGTGGCGTTGTCGGCGGTGATGACTTCCTGGGGCGGGATATCCAGCACGCTTTCCATCACGTTGATCTTGCGACCGATGCGGTCCATGACCGGGATGATGATGTTCAGGCCAGGTTTGAGGGTATTGGTGTAGCGGCCGAAACGCTCGACTGTCCACTGGTAACCCTGGGGGACGACCTTGAAGCCCATGAACAGGATGGCGATGGCCAAACCCACGAAAAGAAGCAGTACGGTTCCGATCTGCATAGCGATTCCCTATCTGAATGTGTCAGTGAAACGACGTTGGGCCGATTGTAACGGTGTTGTCACCGATAAGAACGGTTTCACTGCTTATCAAACAAAGGATTTGTTACCGAATCCCCAGGCGTTACTCGCAATACTTCCGCCATCGTGGTCAGTCCCGCTTCGACCTTTCGCATCCCGGCCATGCGCAGGCCGCACATGCCTTGGGCAATAGCCGCCTGGCGCAAGGCCTGAACATCGGCACCGGGTGTGATCAGGGTTTTGAGTGTCTCATTCAGCACCATGATTTCGTAAACACCGGCTCGCCCCCGATAACCGCTATTTCGACATTCAACACACCCGGTAGCCTCGTGGACGTCGCCCACCGCATGCTTGCAATGAGGGCACAACACCCGCACCAACCGTTGCGCCATCACACCCAACAAGGTGGCTTTGATCAGATAATGAGCAATGCCCAGCTCCTGCAAACGGCTGATGGCGCTGGGTGCGTCGTTGGTATGCAGGGTCGACAGCACCAGATGCCCGGTCAGCGCGGCCTGGATCGCCATCTCGGCGGTCTCTTGGTCGCGGATCTCGCCGATCATGATGATGTCCGGGTCCTGGCGCAGCAGGGCGCGGATGCCGCTGGCGAAGGTCAGGTCGATGTTGTGTTGCACCTGCATCTGATTGAACGCGGGTTCGACCATCTCGATCGGGTCTTCCACCGTGCACAGGTTGACCTCCCGGGTCGCCAGTTGCCTGAGCGTGGTGTAAAGGGTGCTGGTCTTGCCTGAACCGGTCGGGCCGGTTACCAGGATGATGCCGTGGGTCTGGCTCGTCATGGATTGCCAGCGTTGCTGGTCATCAGCCGATAAACCCAGCTGATCAAAGCCCTTGAGCAGGACCTGCGGGTCGAATATTCGCATCACCAGCTTCTCGCCAAACGCCGTGGGCAAGGTGGACAGACGCAGCTCAACTTCCGCGCCCGTCGGGCTTTTGGTCTTGACCCGTCCGTCCTGGGGCCTGCGTTTTTCTGCCACGTTCATACGGCCCAGGCTTTTCAGGCGGCTGACGACGGCCATCGTCACCTGGGGCGGGAATTGATAGACGTCATGCAACAGCCCGTCGATGCGAAAGCGCACACGCCCTTGTTCACGGCAGGGTTCGATATGGATATCACTGGCGCGCTGGGCGAACGCGTACTGCAGCAGCCAATCGACGATATTGACGATATGCGCGTCGTTGGCATCCGGCTCCTGATCGTTGGCACCGAGGTTGAGCAGTTCGACAGGGCCAGGCGCCGTGACCTTCTGATCGGCACCGCTGACGGATTTTGCCAGCCGGTAGAACTCACCGATACAGCGCGTGATGTCCTGGGGATTGGCGACCACGCGCCTGATCGAGCGCTTGAGCACCTGCGCAAGCCCGGCCTCCCAACTGGTGACATGAGGCTGGGCACTGGCGACGGTGACGGAGTGCGCGTCCACCGCGACCGCGAGGATGGCGTGACGCTGGGCGAAGGCGTGGGACATCAGCGGCACCACCGTCGCCACGTCGATCTTCAACGGGTCGATGCGCAGATAGGGTTGCCCGGCCTGTTGGGCGAGCCATTCGGTCAGGGTTTCCAGGCATGGGCCTTGGGCTGCGATGCTCTCTAGAGGATGCTGGGTGTTGCTGGCCGGCAGTGCCGACAAGCGTTGGGCGAGTTCAGGCGTGATCAGCCGCCCTTCGACCAAAGCCGCCAACAGCTGATGCAGTTCCAATCGTTGATCAACCGGCATGAAGGTTTTCCTGGGTGGCAGTGGGTGTAAATCCCAGGCTAGCCAGCCGATGAGTATCTGCCTCCCAGCGTGTATTGCAGGCTTTTACTGGGCGACCGCCACCACCGCTTGAGGCCCCACGGAGTCAGCCGACCACATATCCAGCGTGCACACGCTGATCAGGTTTCGAATCTTTTCACCGATCACCTGTGCCCGGTGCCAGCTCAGGCCGTCCATCACGATGTCGAGGTTCAGCAGGTCACCTTCCCGGTTCACCATGACCTGTCGCGGCGTGAGGCATTGCAGCGCGAAATAATTGAGGACCCGGCATAAAACATCAGGCTCCGCCTCGGCGACGATCCGGTAGTGCGCCTGGCAATGAACGCTGGTGACGGCCCACGCATCGACGCGGGTAACAGGGTGGGTGGTTTCAACAGCGTGCATGGGAAAGCTCCAGATTCGACTGTAGAAATTTTTACATTCGCCAACGGAGATTTCTTATCTAAGATGAGCCTGTTTCAGGATTAATCGAATTGAACAATTCAAGATAAGCATCATTAAAGGTATTTATATGCACAGCGAGTTGGACGCCTACGACCGCCGTATCCTGGCCCTGTTGCAAGAGGACGCCTCGCTGTCGAGTGCGCAGATCGCCGAGCAGGTCGGCTTATCCCAGTCACCGTGCTGGCGGCGTATTCAACGTCTCAAGGAAGAGGGGGTAATTCGCGGCCAGGTGACGTTACTGGACCGCAAGAAGATCGGCCTCAACACGCAGATCTTTGCCGAGGTCAAACTCAACGCCCACGGCCGCTCTAACTTCACTGAGTTCACCGACGCGATTCGCGGGTTTCCGGAAGTGCTGGAGTGTTATGTGCTGATGGGGGCGGTGGATTTTCTGCTGCGTATCGTCACCTCCGACATCGAGGCGTACGAGCGGTTTTTCTTCGAGAAGTTGTCGATGGTGCCGGGGATTCAGGAGGTCAATTCGATTGTGGCGTTGTCGGAGATCAAGTCCACCACCAGCCTGCCAGTGTTGCGCTGACAGGCTGGGGGTAGCGATTTTACAGGCGCAGCAGCGTCTTCCACGCACGGTTCTGGTACACCGCAATCGCCTGATGCATCCGCGCATCCAGTGACTCATCGGTGATCGGCTGGTTGGCCAGTTGCGCCAACTTGTTCAGCTCGCCGTACAGACGGTCCAGTTCCGGGATGTCGACCACATGACGCGCATGGTGCAGCCAGGCCTGGATGCGTTCGATGCGCGGCAGTTGCTCGGCCAGGTCTTCCGGCTGTTGCTGGTAGCGCGGCAGTTGCAGGGCGACGGCGTCTTCGGCCAGCAGGCGTGGCAGCCAGTTGGTGATTTGTGCAGCGCCCTGGCGGTTGCCACGCACGTTGCGGTCGGCGGTCCAGGTCCGGGCCAGCAGCCAGCGTGAAGCGTTCAGTGAGAACAGGCCCCAGCGCACGTCCTCCAGTTCTTCGATGAACTGTTCCGGCGCAGCTTTGCGGATGTCTTCATCGTCGTCACCGGCTTGCACCAGTGGGCGCCAGTCTTCCAGCAGAGCATCCAGTGCGCTGCGCAGTTCGCTGGTGGATTGACGTGGTGCAGCCTGACCGAGGCTGCCGACCAAGGCGCGCAGTTCGCCGAGGTTGTCGACCCAGTCTTGCAGCAGGCGCCAATGGCCATTGAAACGGTATTGCTCGGCCAAGCGCTGGCTGCTGCCCAGCAGGTGCCACATGATCGCGGCGAAGGCATCGTCCAATGGCATTTCAGCGTGGATCTGCGGCGCCGGCAGGCTCAGGGAATAGCTGCTGGCGTCGTATAGGCGGTAGCCACGCTCGGCCTTGCTGATATCGCACGGCATCAGGGCCAGGGTGGCGGCCAGTTCGGCAGCCAACTCAAGCAGGGCCGCCGGTTCGCCTTCGCGCAGTTCCAGTTCCAGCTCGCAGATTTCTTCTTTTTGCTTGCCGACCACCACGTGGCCCAGGTCCAGGGCGGCTTCGATGACCACCTTGGCCTTGCCACGGCCCCAGGCGATTTCGGCGCGTTCACGCACGAAGTCGGTGGTGAAGATCGGCTTGAGGGTTTTTTTATCCAGCTCGGCCAGTTGCTCGGGCCAGCATTCGCCGTCGAGTTTCTTCACGTCGAGCTTGGCTTTGGGTAATTCCCAATTGTATTCGTTACGTTCCGACAAGCCGGCGACGCTCTGACCACGGGTCTTGAGGGTCTGGATGATGTCGTCACCGTCCTTGCGCAGGCGCAGGGCGACTTTGGCCTGGGCCAGGTCGCGCTCGGGGGTGTCGAAATACTGGTTCATCAACTCACGGCGTTCCCAGCCACTTTTGTTGCGTTTTTTCAGCAGCGGGTGCTCACGCAGCGCGGCGAGGGTCTCGCGGCTGACGCGAAGCTTGATTTCAGTTTCTTTTTGCATGGCCGGTACATCCAGGATCGGGAGCGCAGCCGGGGAAAAGAGTGGCTGCCAAGGTCGTGCAGTGTACAGGACTGAGCCCGGCAACGTGCCGCAACGGTTTATTGTGTCGTGCAGATGGCTCTATAGTGGGGCTCATCCGGGAAGTCGAGAGGCCGCGCATGCCATTACCGTCCATGAAAGAGCAGTTCGCCGCGCTGATTGCCGCGCCGTCGGTCAGTTGCACCCAGGCCTCTCTCGACCAGACCAACCGCCCGGTGATCGACTTGCTCGCCAGTTGGCTGGGCGACTTGGGTTTTGCCATCGACATCCAACACGTCAGCCCCGGCAAGTTCAACCTCCTGGCCAGTTACGGCAGCGGCCCCGGCGGGCTGGTGCTGGCAGGCCATAGCGATACCGTTCCCTATGACGCCGCGTTGTGGAAGACCGATCCGCTCAAGTTGACGGAAGTCGACGGTCGTTGGGTAGGACTGGGCAGTTGCGACATGAAGGGCTTTTTCGCCCTGGCCATCGAGGCGGTGCTGCCGTTGCTGGATCAGCCGTTCAAGCAGCCGCTGCTGATTCTTGCCACCTGTGATGAAGAAAGCTCCATGTCCGGCGCTCGCGCATTGGCAGAGGCAGGGCGCCCGTTGGGCCGCGCAGCGGTGATTGGCGAGCCGACCGGGCTCAAGCCGATCCGTCTGCACAAAGGTGTGATGATGGAGCGCATCGACATTCTTGGCCAAAGCGGCCATTCGTCGGATCCCAGCCTTGGGCACAGCGCCCTCGAAGCCATGCACGACGCCATTGGCGAGCTGCGTGGCTTGCGCCTGGCCTGGCAGCGCGAATACCGCAACCCGCAGTTCAGCGTGCCGCAGCCGACCCTGAATTTTGGCTGTATCCACGGTGGCGACAACCCCAACCGCATCTGCGGCCAGTGTTCCCTGGAGTTCGACCTGCGGCCGCTGCCGGGCATGGACCCGCAAGTGCTGCGCGACGCCATCCGGCAGAAGCTCGTGCCCTTGGCCGAGCGCCATCAGGTCAAGATCGATTACGCGCCGCTGTTCCCCGAAGTGCCGCCTTTCGAGCAGCCCGAAGATGCCGAACTGGTGCGGGTCGCGGAACGATTGACCGGCCATCGTGCCGAAGCAGTAGCGTTCGGCACCGAAGCGCCTTATCTTCAGCGCCTTGGGTGTGAAACCCTGGTGCTGGGCCCTGGCGACATCGCCTGCGCCCACCAACCGGGCGAGTACCTCGAAATGTCACGCTTGACGCCTACAGTGCGTCTATTGCGGGAACTGATCGAACATTACTGCCTGAAACCTGCATAAATTAACCCCAACCTGTTCGTACATAGAAAGGAGAGTGAGCGTGTCGCCAAGCCTGTTCCGACGATAACCATCAGCCCGCTGTGCGCTTTCACGATTCATCCTTTTCCGGCTGCTTTTTATTACAGGCCCAGGTGTTATGCCCGACTACGTTAATTGGCTTCGTCACGCTTCTCCTTACATCAACGCCCACCGCGACTGTACCTTTGTGGTCATGCTGCCTGGCGACGGTGTGGAACATCCCAACTTCGGCAATATCGTCCACGACCTGGTGCTGCTGCACAGCCTGGGCGTGCGCTTGGTGCTGGTACACGGTTCGCGTCCGCAGATCGAAGTGCGCCTTGAAGCGCGTGGCCTGATCCCGACTTATCACGAAGGCATGCGCATCACTGACGCGGCGACGCTGGAGTGTGTGATCGACGCGGTCGGCCACCTGCGCATCGCCATTGAAGCGCGCCTGTCGATGGACATGGCCTCGTCGCCGATGCAGGGCTCGCGCCTGCGGGTAACCAGCGGTAATTTCGTGACCGCACGCCCCATCGGTGTATTGGACGGCGTGGACTACCACCACACCGGCGAAGTGCGCCGTGTCGACCGCAAGGGCATCAACCGCCTGCTGGACGAGCGCTCCATCGTGTTGCTGTCGCCGTTGGGTTACTCGCCGACCGGTGAAATCTTCAACCTGGCCTGCGAAGACGTCGCCACCCGCGCCGCCATCGACCTGGGTGCCGACAAGCTGCTGCTGTTCGGCGCCGACATGGGCCTGATCGATGAAAACGGTCGCCTGGTCCGTGAGCTGCGCCCGCAACAAGTGCCGGCTCACTTGCAACGCCTGGGCAGCAGCAACTATCAGGCTGAACTGCTCGATGCGGCCGCCGAAGCGTGCCGGGGTGGGGTAGGGCGCAGTCATATTGTCAGCTACGCCGAAGACGGTGCCTTGCTCACCGAACTGTTCACTCGGGACGGCGGCGGTACGCTGGTGGCCCAGGAACAATTCGAGCAGGTGCGCGAAGCCGCGATTGAAGACGTCGGCGGTTTGCTCGACCTGATCAGCCCGTTGGAAGAGCAGGGCATCCTGGTGCGTCGTTCGCGGGAAGTGCTGGAGCGTGAGATCGAACAGTTCAGTGTGGTTGAGCGCGAAGGCATGATCATCGCCTGTGCGGCGCTGTACCAGATCGCAGATTCGGACGCAGGTGAACTGGCGTGCCTGGCGGTGAACCCGGAATACCGCCATGGCGCGCGGGGCGATGTGTTGTTGGAGCGCATCCAGGCCCGCGCTCGTGCGCAGGGCTTGAAGACCTTGTTTGTGCTCACCACCCGCACCGCCCACTGGTTCCGTGAGCGGGGGTTTGTGCCGAGTAGCGTGGACCGCCTGCCATCGGCGCGGGCGTCGCTGTACAACTATCAGCGTAATTCGAAGATTTTCGAGAAGGCTCTCTGACTTAACGCAAG
>NZ_JACAQP010000004.1:178610-188084 GCF_013387025.1 Pseudomonas reactans
GCAAGCCAGCTCCCACAGTGGACTGCATTTATTCCTTGATGAATTTGTCGGTCACGAACGCTGAGTAGTCCGGCAACACCGCTTCAACCTTCCCCTGTTCCTTCAAGAACTTCGCCGTCTCCCCAATCGCCTTTGCCGTACCGCCTTTGAGCAGCGCGTCAGTTTGCTGTGCCTGGGCATCGGGGAACGTGGTACCGGCCAACAGCTCCGGAATGTCGGCAGCATTCGAGCCTGTCAGTTTCGCGATTTTTTGCACCGGCTCGGAATCCACCGTCCAACCGTCTTTATGGGCCGCATACTCGGCAAATGAATCCAGGGTGACCTTGGCAAACTTGGCCACTACGTCAGGATGTTTTTCCGCGAAATCCTTGCGTGCTACCCATACTTCAAAGGTCGGTGCGCCCCACTGACCCACCTGGGCCGCGTCTGTCAGGGTCTTGCCGGTCTTGCGGATTTCGCCCAGGGCCGGCGACCACACGAATGCACCGTCGATATCGCCGCGTTTCCAGGCGGCGGCAATCTCGGCTGGCTGCAGGTTCACCACCTTGACTTGTTTGGTGTCCAGTCCCCAGTGCTTCAGCGCGCCGAGCAGGCTGTAATGAGAGGTTGAGACAAATGGCGTGGCGATGGTTTTGCCGATCAAATCCTTGGGTGCGTCGATGTGGCTGCCGTTACGCACCACCAATGCTTCAGAAGTATTGATCTGCGCCGATACGATGAACGCGACGATGGGTAGATTCCGAGAAGCCGCTGCCGCAAGAGGGCTGGAGCCGAGGTTGCCGATCTGTACATCGCCGGAGGCAATGGCGGTGACGACTTCCGGCCCACTGTTGAACCGGCGCCAGGCGATTTTTTCACCGATGGCCTTCTCATAGAGGCCGTCGGCTTGTGGGACTTTGCTGGGGTCAATGCCGGTTTGGTAGCCGATGGTTAAATCGGCGGCTTTGACACCAAAAGAAAGTATTAGTGACACAAAAACTGTAACAAATTGACGGGAGGATGTGCGTTTGGCCATGATGGCGTCGCCTTTTTGATCGTGGGTGACGTATGCAACAGTACGGCCACACTAATCGATCTAAAAAAGCGCTAACAAATACCCTTTAGGAATTAGCTTATGGAGCGGTTCGTCTACCTTGACTTGTCCGCACCATAGAAAGGCTTATTCCCAAATCGTATGAAAAAGAATGAAACAATTCTTTTTGGGTGTATGAAAAACTCATTACCCTGCAGGGACCAAATCAACTGCGATTAGACGAAGGTAGTAGACACACAAGGTTACGATTGACTTGGTAGTCACTATCTGGCGCTAATCGCGCATCTGTGGATCGAGGGCGTCAGACCCGAGACCAAAGAAATACAAAAATTAGAAATGAGAGGAGCGGTACATGAAGAAGTCAACATTGGCGTTGGCCGTAGCTTTGGCTGCGGTTGCCCAGCAGGCAAACTCCGCCGGTTTCATCGAAGACAGCAAGGCAACACTGGGGCTGCGTAACTTCTACATCAACACAGATAACCGTGACGGTCACCGTGGCACTTCCAACTCGGCGAGCAAAAACGCTGAATGGGGCCAGGGCTTCGACCTGCGTTTCATCTCGGGTTACACCCAAGGTACTGTGCAGTTCGGTGTTGATGCGATTGGCCTGTACGGCGTGCGTCTGGATTCGAGCCACGCTGATCACGGTAACTACACCGGCACCGCGTCCGGCGGTACCGTGTTCCCAAGCGACGGCAACAAAGCCGTCAACGATTACGCCAGCCTGGGCGTAACCGGTAAGGTGAAGATCTCCCAGACCGAACTGAAGCTGGGCACCTTGCAGCCTAAGCTGCCGGTTATCGTGACCAACGACGGTCGTCTGCTGCCGCAAACTTTCCAAGGTGGCCAGATCACCACTAACGACATCAAGGATTTGACCTTGGTTGCCGGTCAGGTGGAAAAGGCCAAGGGCCGTAACTCCAGCAACAACGAAAACTTGTCGATTGGCGGTGCTAACGGTAGCTCCAACTACAGCGCCGGCAAGTTCAGCAATAAGTTCTACTACGCCGGTGGTGACTACAAGCTGACCAAAGACCTGACTGCCCAGTACTACTACGGCAATCTGGAGGATTTCTACAAACAGCACTTCCTGGGTCTGACCCACAACTGGGCAATCGGCCCGGGCGTTTTGAAGTCTGACCTGCGTTACTTCAACAGCTCGGACGATGGTAAGAATGGCGACACCGCCGCTTACTACTCCAGCGGTAACTACAACGGTTTCCGTGCGGGTAAGGGCAAGGTTGATAACAACCTGTACAGCGGCCTGTTCCTGTACACCGTGGCAGGTCACACCTTTGGTGGTGGCTACCAAGTCAGCAATGGCAGCAGCGACTTCCCTTGGTTGAACCAGGGCGACGGTTCGTCGGCTTACATCACCACCGACATGCAGATCCAGAAATTCGCCCGTGCTGGCGAACGTACCTGGCAAGCTCGTTACGCTTATGACTTTGCCAAGGTGGGTGTACCTGGCCTGACTGCTGGTGTTGTCTACCTTAAAGGTAGTGACATCGACACCATCGCCAACACCACCGCACGTGCTGAAACCACCGGTCAGTCCGAGTGGGAACGCGACATCACCGTTGCCTACGTGATTCCAGAAGGCCCGCTGAAAAACCTCGGCTTCGCCTGGAAAAACGCTATGTGGCGTACCGACCTGGCGAGCACTCGTTCTCAGGACGAAAACCGTCTGATCGTCAGCTACTCGCTGCCACTGTTCTAGTAGCGTGAAGCTGTTGTAAGCGTGTAATGCCTTGCCCGGTGCAACACCGGGCAAGGTGTTTTACTTTCAAGTCGGGCTAAACCCCCGCAAGCCCTTCCTGAACCCCTCTTTGTACAGCGTCTCAAGGCCTTCTCGAACCTTGGAAACGATGGTGCTCCTCGCCTTCGGATACGTCCAATGAACAGATTTTTAATATTCCTTTATCGTCTAGATAAATCGATATTTATTCTTTTTAAATAATCCATATTCCATGCACAGTGGGCTCCATAAGCACTCACCAGGAGCCACACCATGAGCCTAAGACTGGGCGATATCGCCCCCGACTTCGAACAGGATTCCAGCGCCGGCAAGATTCGTTTCCACGAATGGCTGGGCGATAGCTGGGGTGTGTTGTTTTCCCACCCGGCGGATTTCACCCCGGTGTGCACCACCGAGCTGGGTTTCACCGCCAAGCTCAAGGACGAATTCGCCCAGCGCGGCGTCAAGGCCATCGCCCTGTCGGTCGACCCGGTGGATTCGCACCACAAGTGGATCGAAGACATCAACGAAACCCAGAACACCATCGTCAACTTCCCGATCCTGGCCGACGCCGATCGCAAGGTGTCCGACCTCTACGACCTGATCCATCCCAACGCCAGTGACACCCTCACGGTGCGTTCCTTGTTCGTGATCGACCCGAACAAGAAGATCCGCCTGACCATCACCTACCCGGCCAGCACTGGGCGCAATTTCCACGAAATCCTGCGGGTCATCGACTCGTTGCAGCTGACCGACAACCACAAGGTCGCCACTCCCGCCAACTGGCAGGACGGTGATGAAGTGGTGATCGTGCCGTCGCTCAAGGATGAGGAAGAGATCAAAAAACGCTTTCCAAAGGGTTATCGCGCGGTGAAGCCGTACCTGCGCCTCACGCCGCAACCGAATCGCTGATCACATAGCAGGGGTTTTGAGGCCGTTTCGACGGCCTTTTTTTTCGTCTGCGATTTGATATCTCGCATATGCATTTAAAGAATAAACACATGAAAAAATAAGATTTAAAGATATATGAATCTGCTGATAAGGTCTGTTCCATCTTGGCGCCATCGCCACACAGCGAACCGCCGACACCTGCTCAAGGAATTCCTGCATGTTGGTCGTAACACTTGGAGGCAGTCCCAGCCAGCGTTCCCGCTCCGGGGTGTTGCTGGATAAAACCCGTCAGTGGTTGCAAGACAAAGGCGTAGAAGTGGTGAGTTACCAGATACGGGACTTCCCGGCTGAAGACCTGCTGCATGCGCGCTTCGACAGCCCCAAGGTCATCGACCTGTTGCAACAAGTGGCTAATGCTGACGGCCTGGTGATCGCCACGCCGGTCTACAAGGCCTCGTTTTCCGGTGCGCTGAAAACCGTGCTGGACCTGCTGCCCGAACGCGCCCTGGCCCACAAGATCGTATTGCCGATGGCCACCGGTGGCAGCATCGCCCACATGCTGGCGGTGGACTACGCCCTGAAGCCGGTGCTGTCGGCGCTGAAGGCCCAGGAGTTGCTCCACGGCATCTTCGCCGAAGACAGCCAGATCGCCTACGCCGAAGGCAGCGCACAGGCGCAGTTGGTACCGGTCCTCGAACACCGTTTGCACGAGGCCCTGGAAACACTCTATGGCGCCATGGCCCGCCGCCCGAAACCGCTGGACCCTCAAGTGTTGAATGAACGTTTGTTGAGTGCTCGCTGGAGCATTTAAGCCACACCGAAATGTAAAAAAACTCACCTTACTCAGCCGCCAACGGCCAAGCAGGTGCAGCCAACCCCCTTAAACGCATTATTGGAGAGAGCGCCATGCGCACTGTCATCTTGCGTCGTGGTCTGGTCGCACTGTTTGCTGCGGCTGTGTCCTTCGGCGCCATTGTTCAAGCCCAAGCCGCCGAGACCCTGCGGATCGGTTATCAGAAATACGGCACGCTGGTGCTGCTCAAAGCCAAGGGCACCTTGGAAAAACGCCTGTCTGCCCAGGGCGTGAACGTGCAGTGGACCGAGTTTCCTGGTGGCCCGCAATTGCTGGAAGGCCTGAACGTCGGCTCCATCGACTTCGGCGTCACCGGCGAAACCCCACCCGTCTTCGCCCAGGCCGCTGGCGCCGATCTGCTCTACGTCGCCTACGAACCACCCGCGCCGACCAGCGAAGCGATCCTGGTGCCGAAAGACTCACCGATCAAATCCGTGGCCGAGCTCAAGGGCAAGAAAATCGTCCTGAACAAAGGCTCCAACGTGCATTACCTGCTGGTCCGTGCCCTTGAAGACGCCGGCCTGAAATACACCGACGTGCAGACCGTGTTCCTGCCGCCCGCCGATGCGCGTGCCGCCTTCGAGCGTGGCAGCGTGGACGCCTGGGTCATCTGGGACCCGTACCAGGCCGCCGCCGAGAAACAACTGCAAGCCCGTACCCTGCGTGACGGCACCGGCATTGCCGACAACCATCAGTTCTACCTGGCGACCAAGCCTTACGCTGAAAAACACCCGGAAGTGGTCAAGGCGCTGATCGAAGAAGTGCGCGCCGTGGGCGAGTGGTCCAAGGCCAATCCGCAGGAAGTGACTGAACAAGTTGCCCCGCTGCTCGGCCTTCCAGCCGACATCACCCTGACCTCGGTGAAACGCCAAGGCTACGGCGCGCTGTTCCTGACCCCGGAAGTGGTCGCCGCGCAGCAGAAAATCGCCGACAGCTTCTACCAGCTCAAATTGATCCCCAAACCCTTGAACATCAAGGACGTGATCTGGACACCCCCCGCCGCCGTGGCCAAAGCGCCGTAATCCGACTTCTTCAGGAGACAACTCCATGAGCCTCAATATTTTCTGGTTCCTGCCTACCCACGGTGACGGCCATTACCTTGGCACCGCCGAAGGCGCTCGCGCCGTCGACCACGGTTACCTGCAGCAAGTGGCCCAGGCCGCTGACCGTCTGGGTTTCGGCGGCGTGCTGATTCCCACCGGTCGCTCCTGCGAAGACTCGTGGCTGGTGGCCGCCTCGCTGATCCCGGTGACCCAGCGTCTGAAATTCCTTGTCGCCCTGCGCCCCGGGATCATTTCCCCGACGGTGGCCGCGCGTCAGGCCGCGACCCTGGACCGACTGTCCGGCGGCCGTGCCTTGTTCAACCTGGTGACCGGTGGTGACCCGGAAGAATTGGCCGGTGATGGCTTGTTCCTCAGCCACGAAGAGCGCTACCAGGCCTCGGTGGAATTCACGCGCATCTGGCGCCGTGTGCTGGAAGGCGAAACCGTGGACTACGACGGCGAGCACATCAGCGTCAAAGGCGCCAAGCTGCTCTACCCGCCGATCCAGCAACCGCGTCCGCCGCTGTACTTCGGCGGTTCTTCCGAAGCAGCCCAGGACCTGGCGGCCGAGCAAGTGGAAATGGTGTTGACCTGGGGCGAGCCACCGGCAGCTGTTGCGGAAAAAATCGAACAGGTTCGCGCCAAGGCAGCAAAACTTGGGCGCACCGTGCGTTTTGGTATTCGCCTGCACGTGATCGTGCGTGAAACCAACGACGAAGCGTGGAAAGCCGCCGACAAACTGATCTCCCATCTGGACGATGAAACCATCGCCCGTGCCCAGGCTTCCCTGGCGCGGTTCGATTCCGTCGGCCAGCAACGTATGGCGGCGCTGCATGGTGGCAACCGCGACAACCTCGAAGTCAGCCCCAACCTGTGGGCCGGCGTCGGCCTGGTGCGTGGCGGTGCAGGCACCGCCCTGGTGGGCGATGGCCCCACCGTGGCGGAACGCGTGAAGGAATACGCAGCCCTGGGCATCGACACCTTCATCTTCTCCGGTTATCCACACCTGGAAGAGTCGTATCGCGTCGCTGAACTGCTGTTCCCGCACCTGGATATCGAACGTCCCGAGTTACCGAAAAGCGCCGGCTACGTCAGCCCGTTCGGCGAAATGGTCGCCAACGACATCCTTCCCAAAGCTGCGGCGGCGAGCTGAGGCAGCCCATGAACTATGAAAAATTGAGTCATCGCGTGGCGCCTTGGGTGCTGCCGATTTTATTGCTGGCGGTGTGGCAGTTGTCGGTGTCGGCGGGTTGGTTGTCGACGCGCATTCTGCCAGCGCCGAGTGCCGTCATCGCAGCCGGTGTCCACTTGGTCGCCAGTGGCGAAATCTGGACTCACCTGGCCATCAGTGGCTGGCGTGCGGGTCTGGGCTTCGTGATTGGCGGCAGCATCGGCCTGGCGCTGGGCTTTATCACCGGCCTGTCGAAGTGGGGCGAGCGCCTGCTGGACAGCTCGGTGCAGATGATCCGCAACGTGCCGCACTTGGCGCTGATTCCGCTGGTGATCCTGTGGTTCGGCATTGATGAGACGGCGAAGATTTTCCTGGTCGCCCTCGGCACGCTGTTCCCGATTTACCTCAACACCTATCACGGCATCCGCAACGTCGATCCGGCACTGGTGGAAATGTCGCGCAGCTACGGCTTGTCCGGGTTCAGCCTGTTCCGCCAGGTGATCCTGCCGGGCGCATTACCGTCGATCCTGGTGGGCGTGCGTTTTGCCCTGGGCTTCATGTGGCTGACGCTGATCGTGGCGGAAACCATCTCCGCCAGTTCCGGTATCGGCTACCTGGCGATGAACGCCCGCGAATTCCTGCAAACCGACGTGGTGGTGTTGGCCATTGTCATGTACGCGATCCTCGGCAAGCTGGCCGATCTGGCGGCGCGCGGTCTGGAGCGAGTGTGGCTGCGCTGGCATCCGGCGTATCAAGTAAATAAAGGAGGTGCGGCATGACAGCTCAACAACCCCCGCGCCTGCTCAAGGGCATTCCCCTGGCGGTCCGCAAGTTGCGTAAGGCCTTTGGTGCGCGCGAAGTGCTCAAGGACATCGACCTGCACATCCCGGCCGGGCAATTCGTGGCAGTGGTCGGGCGCAGTGGTTGCGGCAAAAGTACTTTGCTGCGCCTGCTCGCTGGCCTGGATAAAGCCAGCGGCGGCGAACTGCTGGCCGGTTCCGCGCCGTTGAGCGAAGCGATTGAAGACACGCGGTTAATGTTCCAGGAAGCGCGCCTGCTGCCGTGGAAAAAGATCATCGACAACGTCGGCCTGGGCCTTAAAGGCAACTGGCGCCCCAAAGCGTTGGAAGCCCTGGAAGCGGTCGGCCTGGCCGAACGCGCCAATGAATGGCCGGCGGCGCTGTCCGGCGGGCAGAAACAACGCGTGGCTTTGGCCCGTGCGCTGATCCACCAGCCGCGCTTGCTGCTGCTGGATGAGCCGTTGGGTGCGCTGGATGCCCTGACCCGTATCGAGATGCAGCAACTGATCGAAAACCTCTGGCAGAAGCACGGCTTCACCGTGTTGCTGGTCACTCACGACGTCAGCGAAGCCGTGGCGATTGCCGACCGGGTGATCCTGATCGAAGACGGCGAAATCGGCCTCGACCTGATCGTCGACCTGCCACGCCCACGCGCCCGGGGCTCACACCGCCTGGCTGCGCTGGAAGCTGAAGTGCTCAACCGTGTGTTGTCCCTGCCGGGCTCACCGCCGGAACCTGAACCTGTTTCACCGCTGCCTACGCAATTGCGCTGGGCTCAATAAACGAAGGAAGAACATCATGACTATTAAAGCCATCAACGTGCGTAACCAGTTCAAAGGCACCATCAAGGAAATCGTCGAAGGCGACGTGCTGTCGGAAATCGACGTGCAGACTGCGTCCGGCATCGTGACTTCGGTGATCACTACACGCTCGGTCAAAGAGCTGGAGTTGGTGATTGGCAGTGAAGTGATTGCCTTCGTTAAATCCACCGAGGTATCGATTGCCAAGTTGTGATTGGCGTCGTTCTTGAGGTTGCTTTCGCGAGCAAGTCGAATCGTCGCACCGCCGCTCCCACATTTGCCCGCATTCCAAAGTTGGAACTCGGTCGAATGTGGGAGCGGCGGTGCGACGATTCGACTTGCTCTCGAAAAGGCCGGCCCAGTCACTACAAGACTTAGCGTTTGGGCAGGTACGGCGGCAAATACAGCCCCACATACGCATCAAACACCCGCATCCCTTCCTCCGCCATGCGCGGCGTGATCAACCCATGCTGATGCACCGAGCGCGCATACACGCGGTCGCTCAGCTCCAGGGCCAAGGCAAACACGTCCACATCATTCGGTAGTGTCGGCACTTCAAAGTGACGGTTGAACACCGTGAGCATCAAATCGCCCAATTCCAGATCATGCTGACGATCCGCCTGGGTCACCTCCGTCAGCCCATGTTGGGCCAGGATCAACTGGCGGGCGGCGGCATCCTGATCGTAGACAGTGAGCATGCGCTGCTCAACGATGTAGGACAGGTCGCGCCAATGCTTGAGTAAGTCATGGTCGATGGGGGCCTGGATAGCCGCCCGGAATGCGCCGTGAACGTCAGCGGTCAAGGCTTCCAGCAAGGCCGGCACACTGGCGAAAAAGTGATACACCGACGACGGCGGAATCTGCGCCCGCTCGGCCACGCTATAGATCGACAAACTCGCCACGCCTTCGGCCGCCAGCAGGGTGCGGGCAGCGTCGAGGATCGCATCGATCCGGGCCTGGCTGCGGGCGCGGGGTTTGCGGGGGGCGGCGGGGCGGGTGGTCATGGAAGTCTCCTACAAGGCAGCGGGCATTGTATGAGCAGGAATCTGTGTTGTCTGCCAGGCCGCCTTCGCGAGCAAGCCCGCTCCCACATTTGACCGCATTCTGATATTGGAAATCGGTCAAATGTGGGAGCAACTGTCTTG
>NZ_JACAQP010000039.1:0-24976 GCF_013387025.1 Pseudomonas reactans
GCTACTTCAGACCATCCCTAAGCACTTGGCTGTCTTACAGGCTCGATGAGAGTGGCGAGTGCCAAGCGTCTTACTGTTCCTTCAGTTCCGTAAAACATGAGTAACAGTTTAGACCGCTTTGCAATGGGTTATAACCCCTGGGCACTGCCGCACGTCTTGTCATCGCTTAACCTGCTTGAACAGGCTGAGAGCGAGATTCATGCCAAATTGCTTCAAATTAATAAAAAGCCTTATAAATCAAGCGACTGTTTTTATCGTTAAAAACAGTCGCTGAACGATGACGCCAGTTATTTGGCAACTAAGCGGTGGCCTTACTGTTTCTGCGGATCGAACTGTTTATCGCGAATAAACAACGCCGGGATGACGCCACAGATAAAGTAAGCGCCGCCCATTACCAGGAAACCCATGCCGATGGAGCCATGGGACGCCAGGAACCCGATCGCCGCCGGCGCCACCGCTGCGCCGATACGACCGATGTTGTACGCACCACCTACCGCCGAACCGCGAAACTTGGCTTCGAAGCTTTCGGTCATGTAGGTCGCGTTCACGCCATAGGGAATGCCGTACAGGAAGCCGAACACCACCAGCATCCACAGGATGTTATCGGGGCTCTGGAATAGCACGATCACCGGCAGGAAGATCGCCGTGCCCAAGGCGCCGAATGCGAACACCACGCGTCGACCGAGACGGTCCGCCGCCAGGCCCGCGAGGATCTTGCCGAAGATCATCGCCGCATAAGTGCCGACCATGTAGCTGGTCATCGACTTGAAGTTCATCCCCAGCTCGCTTTCCAGGTACGACGGCATCCAGTTGTTCACGCCGTAGTAACCGAATTGCAGGAAGCCTGCGGTCAGGGCCCAGAGCAGGAACATGCGGCTGGCCTTCGGGTCGCTGAAGATCAGCTTGAACATGCCATCGGGCTTTTTCTTCAGGGCGTGCTGGCTGCCGTTGGCTTTATCTTTCGCCCGTTCGGCGCGTGCGGTCAACCAGGCCTGAGGCTCCGGCACCAGGCGCTGCATCAGCACGGCGAGGATCACCGGGATGATGGCCACGTAGAACAACCAGCGCCAGCCGTGCTCCGGAAGGATCCAACCCGCCAGCAAGGTGGCGACGATGTAGCCCACCGACCAGCCTGCCTGCAGGGTACCCAGCACGGTGGTGCGGTAGCGGGTCGGCACGTATTCGGCCATCAACGTGTTGCACGCCACATACAGCGCGCCCAGGCCGAGGG
The DNA here is from genome assembly GCF_013387025.1 of Pseudomonas reactans. Taxonomy (NCBI): domain Bacteria; kingdom Pseudomonadati; phylum Pseudomonadota; class Gammaproteobacteria; order Pseudomonadales; family Pseudomonadaceae; genus Pseudomonas; species Pseudomonas reactans. The sequence continues at coordinate 1,232 of NZ_JACAQP010000039.1, forward strand.
AGGCGAAAAACCGAGTGGCTGCAAATTGCCAATAGCTGTGGGTCATGCCCAGGATCGCCGTGCCCACGGAAAACAGTACGATGCTCCACACCACGGTTTTCACCCGGCCGAAACGGTCACAGGCCCAGCCGCCGTAGATACCACCGATGGCCATGCCGGCCAGGGTGAAGCTGCCCAGGCTGCCGGCTTCGACGCTGGTCAGGCCGAACTCGGCCTTGAGGCTGCTGAGGCTGTAGGACAGCAACATCAGGTCCGCGCCATCGATCAACAGGCCGAGGAAGCAGAAGATGAAAACGACGATCCACAGTTTGCTTTTTGCAGGCGACAACGCGCCCGCCGATGCGGCGACTTCCATAGCGATACCTTGCTTGTAGTTGTTAGGGCATTGGGTATGGTGGTGCGGTAAGGCCTAGCGTTGCGCCGCGCGAATCATGTTGCGGGCAATCACCAATTGCTGGATCTGCGTGGTGCCTTCATACAGGCGGAACAGGCGCACATCCCGGTAGAAACGTTCGATGGCGTACTCGCTGATATAGCCGGCACCGCCGTGGATCTGCACGCAACGGTCAGCGACGCGGCCGCACATCTCGGTGGCGAACATCTTCGAGCACGACGCCTCGGTGCCGATGTCCCGGCCTTCGTCGCGCTGGCGGGCGGCGTCGAGCACCATGCAGCGCGCGGCGTAGATCTCGGCCTTGCTGTCGGCGAGCATGGCCTGGATCAGCTGGAACTCGGCAATCGGCTGGCCGAATTGCTTGCGTTCGATTGCGTAGTTCAGCGCATCGCTCAACATACGCTCGGCAGCACCCACGCTGACGGCGGCGATGTGCAGGCGGCCTTTGTCGAGGACCTTCATCGCGGTCTTGAAACCCACGCCTTCCACGCCGCCGATCAACTGGCCGGCGGGCACGCGTACGTTGTCGAAAATCACGTCGCTGGTGTGGGCGCCTTGCTGGCCCATCTTGTGGTCGCGTTTGCCCAGGGACAGGCCGGGTGTGTCACGTTCGACGATGAACGCACTGATACCGGCCGAACCACGGATCGCCGGGTCGGTGCGCGCCATTACGGTGAAAATCCCGGCGTGGGGCGCGTTGGTGATAAAGCGCTTGGTGCCGTTGATCACATAGTGGTCACCATCGCGCACGGCGGTGGTTTTCAGTGAGGCGGCGTCGGAGCCCGAGTCTGGCTCGGTGAGGCAGAACGAGCTGAGCAGCTCGCCGCTGGCCAATAGCGGCAGGTAGTGCTCTTTCTGTGCGTCGGTGCCATCCAGCAGGATGCCGATGGAGCCGATGCCATTGTTGGTGCCGAAGTAGGAACGGAAGGCCGGTGAGGTGCGCCCCAGTTCAAAGGCGATGGTCACCTCTTCTTCCATGGTCAGCCCGAGGCCGCCGTAGGCTTCGGGAATGGTCAGGCCGAACAGGCCCATGTCCTGGAACTGGCTGACGATGTCCGCCGGGATTTCATCGGTCTCGGCGACTTCGTTTTCCCGTGGGATCAGCGCTTCGTCGACGAACTGCGCAATGGCGTCCACCAGGATATGAAGCGTTTGTGCGTCTCGGATCATGTGCATTCCTCAGCGGCCCGTTCGGCGGGCCTGTTATCGTCGATCTGCCGAGGCCATGCACCGGTCCAGCTAGCGGGTGGCGGCCTCGATGTTGTTCACCATGTGCTTGAGGCGTGGGCCGATGTCGTCTTCGAGTTTCTCCCGCGAGAGGTGGAAACTCGGTCCGCCACAGTTGAACGCCAGCAAGCCGTGTTGTGCGTGTCGCAGCGGCACGGCGATGGCGTTGACATCGCGGTGCCACTCACCGATCGACATGCAATAGCCGAAATCGGTGTAGTCCCGGAAGGCGCGTTCCAGCCCCTTGCGGATGCTCGGCCAATCCTCCAGATGACGCTGGCGGATGTGGTCGAGAATGAACTCCCGCTCGTTTTCCGGCATTGCTGCCAGGCAGGCGCGGCCTGCTGAACTCAAGTGCAACGGCAACCGTGTGCCGACCTGGCGGCGCATGGTCATGTTCGCTTCGCCCTGGACCACGTCCAGGTACACCGCGTCGAGGCGGTCCCGAGTGGCCATGGCAACGGCCGCCTGGGCGTACTTGGCCATGGTCTCCATCAACGGATGCGCCACGGCGCGGATCGACAGGTTCGACAACATCGCGTAACCGAAGGCCATCACGCCCACATCCAACTGGTACCGGCCTGACTGCGGCAGGTGCTTGAGGTAACCCAGGCGGGTCAGGGTGTGGGTCATGCGGGTGATCGTCGGTTTCGGCAGGCCGGTCTTGCGCGCCAGTTCCTGGTTGCCCAATACGCTCTCGCTCGGCGTGAAACAGCGCAGCAGTTCCAGGCCACGGGCCAGGGCGGTGACGAATTGGCGATCCTTGTCTTCCTCCTCATCGTTGTTCATTGGGTCGATCAACACATGCTCGAAAGCGGAAACTTCGGTGCTGTCCGGCTCGGGGTTTCGACGGCGCATGGTAATCCTCATTTTTTTATAAAATCAACAAAACAAAATAGTATTCCGCACAGCGAAACTAATCAACTTTTTGATCTATGATTTTTTCCAAGGATAAATCCCTTTAAAACAGCGGTTTAGTCACTGTTTTGAGCGTTGCTCGGGTTTTTTCGTTTACACCTGCAGGGTCGATACTTATGCTAATCGACAAATACGGAATGTTATTTCGCACAGCGAAACATATGGCAGTCCAACTAACAAGAACCGTGCAGCAGGAGTGAATGTGACCAGCGCTAATCCACCTGTGGTGACCCTCGACGTCCATGACAATGGCGTGGCCGTGGTGCGTATCCACCGCCCTGAAGTGAAAAACGCCCTCAACGCCCAGGTGCGTGAAGTCCTTGCCGAGCACTTCCGCGCGCTGTCCCGACACCAGGATGTACGCGCCATTGTGCTGACCGGTGGTGAACAATTCTTCGTGGCCGGCGCGGATATCAAGGAGTTCGCCAGTGCAGGCGCGATCGATATGTATCGCCGCCACACTGAATACCTGTGGGAAGCCATCAGCCGTTGCCCCAAGCCGGTGATTGCCGCCGTCAACGGTTTTGCCCTGGGCGGTGGCTGCGAGCTGGCGATGCATTGCGACCTGATCGTGGCGGGCGAGTCGGCACGATTTGCCCAGCCGGAAGTGAAGCTCGGCTTGATGCCCGGTGCGGGCGGCACTCAACGTCTGATCCGCGCGGTGGGTAAATTCCAGGCCATGCGCATTGCGCTCACGGGCTGCATGGTCAGCGCGAAAGAAGCCCTGGCGATGGGCATGCTCAGCGAAATGGTCAGCGACGACCAGACACTGCCCCGCGCCCTGGAACTGGCCGCGCAGATTGCCGCGTTGCCGCCGTTGGCGGTGGAGCAGATCAAGGAAGTGATGCTGGCCGGCGCCGACCTGCCGCTGGAAAGCGCCTTGGTGCTGGAGCGCAAGGCGTTTCAATTGCTGTTTGATTCCAAGGACCAGAAGGAGGGCGCCGCGGCGTTCTTCGAGAAACGCACGCCGCATTATCGGGGGGAATAAGCATGACCGACACCTTGAATACGATGGGGCTGGTGGGCACTGGCGTCATGGGCGCCGGTATCGCACAAATCGCGGCCCAGGCCGGTGTGGTGGTGCGTCTGTTCGATGCGCGTGAAGGCGCTGCGCAATCGGCTCGGGATAGTCTCAGCGGCACCTTTGCCAAGTTGGTGGGCAAGGGCAAGATCAGCCAGGCCGCGATGGAGGCGGCGCTGGCCAACCTGCGGGTTGCCGAGGCGATTGATGACCTGGGCGATTGCGACCTGGTCGTCGAAGCCATCGTGGAAAACCTCGACGCCAAGCGCGGGCTTCTGCAACAGCTGGAAGGCATCGTCAGCCCGACCTGTATTCTCGCCACCAACACCTCTTCGCTGTCTGTCACGGCCATCGCCACCGGTTGCCGACACCCTGAACGCGTGGCCGGGCTGCACTTCTTCAACCCGGTGCCGCTGATGCGCGTGGTGGAGGTGATCGATGGTTTGGCCACCGCGCCAAAGGTGGGCGACGCGCTGCTGGCCCTGGTTGCACGCATCGGCCATCGTGGCGTGCGCGCCAAGGACACGCCGGGTTTCATCGTCAACCACGCCGGTCGTGCCTATGGTACTGAAGCGTTGAAGATGCTTGATGAGGGCATCGCCGAGCGCGGTGATATCGACCGCATCCTGCGCGACGGCGCCGGGTTCCGGATGGGGCCGCTGGAGTTGCTGGATCTCACCGGCCTGGACGTGTCGCACCCGGTGATGGAGTCGATCTACAACCAGTTCTATCAAGAGCCCCGCTACAAACCGTCGCCCCTGACCCGGCAGATGTTGGTGGCTGGACGCCTTGGGCGCAAGACCGGGCATGGGTTCTATCAGTATGAAAACGGCCAGCTTATCAATGGCCCTCAGCCTCAACCCGTACCGACTGTAAGCCCGCAACCGCCGGTATGGATTGCCACCGAAAACAGCGAAGACTACGAGCGCTTGAGTGCCCTGGTGATCAACCTGGGCGCCCATCTGGAACACGCCGCGCAACCTTCGCCTGAGGCGTTGTGCCTGCTGGCCCCGTATGGCCGCGACGCCACCAGCGCCTGCGTGCGCTTCGACACCGACCCCGCGCGCACCCTGTGCATCGACCTGCTGACCGACCTGTCGCGTCATCGCACCTTGATGCAGAACCCACTGACTTCGCCCGCCATGCGCGATGCGGCTCACGCTTTGCTGGCGTCGGACGGTGTGGGCGTCACGGTGATTGGCGACAGCGTTGGCTTCGTGGCCCAGCGCACCCTGGCGATGGTGGTCAACCTGGCCTGTGATATTGCCCAGCAGCGCATCGCCAGCGTCGAGGATATCGACCAGGCCGTGCAACTCGGCCTCGGTTATCCCAAGGGGCCGCTGGCTTGGGGCGATGTCCTTGGGCCTCGGCGGATCCTGACGATTTTGCAGCGCATGAGCGAACTCACCCACGACCCACGTTACCGGCCCAGCCCTTGGTTACGGCGGCGGGCGATGCTGGGTGTTTCCCTGCGCCATGAAGAGCCGACAGCCGGCTGATTTCCCAACCTCACAGGATAAGAACAATGGGTGCATTGACAGGTTTGCGGGTACTGGATTTAAGTCGTGTGTTGGCCGGCCCCTGGTGTGGGCAAGTGTTGGCCGACCTTGGCGCGGAAGTGGTCAAGATCGAACGCCCGAAAAGCGGCGACGACACCCGTGCCTGGGGGCCGCCCTGGATGAAGACCGACACCGGAGAGTCGTCCGGCGAAGCTTCTTATTATCAGTCGACCAATCGCGGCAAGTTGTCCGTGGCCATCGACATGGCCACTCCCGAGGGCCAGGAATTGGTGCGCGCATTGGCGGCCAGCTCGGATGTACTGATCGAGAACTATAAAGCCGGCTCCCTGGCCCGTTATGGCCTGGATTACGCGACCCTGGCCGAGATCAATCCGCGCCTGGTGTATTGCTCCATCACCGGTTTCGGCCAGACCGGGCCGCGTGCCGAAGAGCCGGGTTACGACTTCATCATCCAGGGCATCGGCGGCTTGATGAGCATTACTGGCGAGCGTGATGATTTGCCGGGCGGCGGCCCGCAAAAAGTTGGCGTGGCGTTTTCCGACTTGATGACCGGCCTGTATTCCACCGTGGCGATCCAGGCTGCATTGCTCAGCCGTGAGCGCACCGGCGTTGGCCAATACATTGATATGGCGTTGTTGGACGTGCAAGTCGCCACGCTGGCCAACCAGAGCATGAACTACCTCGCGTCGGGCAAGGTGCCGGAGCGTTATGGCAATGCCCACGCCAACATCGTGCCTTACCAGGTGTTCCGCGCCGCCGACCGTGACTTCATCATCGCCTGCGGTAATGACAGCCAGTTCATCGCCCTGTGCCAGAGCATCGGCCTGCCGCACCTACCGCAGGACCCGCGCTTTTGTCGCAATGCCGACCGCGTTGCCCATCGCGAAGAGATCGTCGCGTTGCTCTCGGCGCACTTCCTGAGGCGCAGCGCCGATGAGTGGGTGGCGTGCATCCATGCGTCGAAGGTGCCGGTGGGGGCGATCAACTCCATCGCCCAATCCCTGGAAGAACCCCAGGTGATCGCGCGTAACCTGATGGTGAACATCCCGCACCCGCAGAACCCGGATTTTGCCATGGTCGGCAGCCCGATCAAAATGTCCGGCACGCCCGTGGAATATGTGCGGCCGGCGCCGAGGTTGGGGCAGCACACCGACGATATCCTCGGTGAGCGGTTGGGCTTGTCGGCGGAGCAACTGGCCCAACTCAAGGCGCGAGGGATCGTCGAGCAGCAGGGTTAGACCAAGGTAGAGCGATCGATCTGCGCGATGGAAGTGACGCCGGTAAGCGTCATGGCCACGCGCATTTCCTTGGCGAAGATGTCCAGCAGGTTTTCCACGCCGTGCTGGCCGTCGGCGGCCAGTGCGTAGGCCGTGGCGCGACCCAGCAGGCAGGCCTTGGCGCCCAGGGCCAGCATGCGTACCACGTCCAGCCCGGAGCGGATGCCGGAGTCCACCAGCACCGTTAGGTCGTCGCCCACCGCATCGGCAATCGGGGGCAGGGCTTTGGCGGTGGATAGCACGCCGTCCAACTGGCGACCGCCATGGTTGGAGACCACGATGCCATCGGCGCCGAAACTCACTGCGTCCTTGGCGTCCTGAGGGTCGAGAATACCTTTGATGATCATCGGGCCTTTCCAGAATTCGCGGATCCATTCCAGGTCTTTCCAACTGATGGAGGCGTCGAAATTGTTCGCCAGCCAGCCGATGTAGTCTTCCAGGTGCGTGGGTTTGCCCAGGTATTTGGAGATATTGCCCAGGTCATGGGGACGGCCCATCAATCCTACATCGAAGGCCCATTGCGGCTTGGTGACGGCCTGCAGCATGCGCCGCTGTGCTGCGAATGGGCCGGACATACCCGAGTGGGCATCGCGATAACGCGCGCCGGGCGTGGGCATATCCACGGTAAACACCAGTGTAGTGACGCCCGCGGCTTGCGCGCGCTCCAGCGCGTTGCGCATGAAACCACGGTCCTTGAGCACATACAGCTGGAACCAGATCGCCTGCGCGCTCTGCGATGCCACCTCTTCAATCGGGCACACCGACACCGTCGACAGGCAGAACGGAATGCCCTTGTTCGCCGCCGCCTTGGCCGCCTGTACTTCGCCACGTCGCGCGTACATGCCGGTGAGGCCCACCGGGCTGAGGATCACCGGCATGTCCAGCTCCTGGCCGAACAGCGTGGTCTTCAGGCTCAGGTTGTCCACATTGCGCAGGATGCGCTGGCGCAGGCTGATCTCGGCCAGGTCCGAACTGTTCGCACGCAGCGTGTGTTCGGCGTAGGCGCCGCCGTCGATGTAGTCAAACAGGAAGCGCGGCAGCTTGCGCTTGGCGGCTGCGCGGTAGTCGGAGGCGGACGAGATGATCATTATTGGAGGGCTCCACAAGGCAAGGTGGCGTCAGGATAGGCAATTGTCTGGCATGATAAAAACAACTTTTATCGCTGGTGGTCAGTCGCCGAAGGAATACTGATGAACCTGAGAACATTGCGTGCCTTTGTCGAAGTGGTGCGCCAGGGAGGTTTCTCCCAGGCCGCCGAGGTGGTGTGCCTGACCCAATCCACCGTGAGCAAGGCGGTCAAGACGTTGGAAGAGGAACTGGGCACGCCATTGCTCAACCGCTTGGGCCACCGTAACGAACTCACCGCTGCCGGCGAAATCGCCTACCGCCGCGCCTTGGTGCTGCTCGCCGAGCGCAACGACTTGGTGGCCGAGATCAACGATCTGCGCGGTTTAAAGCGTGGCGTGCTGCGTATTGGCCTGCCGCCGGTGGGCTGCGGTGTGCTGTTTGCGACGATGTTTGCGACCTACCGCAGCCGTTACCCGGACATCGACATCGAACTCACCGAATACGGCAGCAAAAAGCTGCGCGAATGCCTGGAAGCGGGGGAGGTCGACCTGGCAGCGCTGCTGCTGCCGGTGGATGAAGACTTCGACTACCAACCCGTGCGCAATGAGCCGCTGATGGCCGTGCTGCCTGTCAGCCATCCGCTGGCGCACCTTAAGAGGATCGACTTCACTCACCTGGCGGATTCGCCGTTCATCCTGTTCGAAGCCGGCTTCGCCCTCAACGCCAAGATCCTCGCAGCCTGCGAACGCAAAGGCGTCACTCCCAAAGTCACCGCCCGCAGCGGGCAGATCGACTTCATCATCGACCTGGTCGCCGCCGGACTGGGTGTGGCCTTCGTGCCGCGCATGCTGGCGCACAAGCATCAACATGCTGGCATCGCTCTGATCCCTTTGGATGAACCGCACACCGACTGGCACATCGCCCTGGCCTGGCGCACCAGCGCCCACCTGCCGCCGGCCGCTTTGGCTTGGCTGGAGTTGGCCAGGGAGCACGCCGATTCAACCGGTCATCCGGTTGAGCCGCAACGAATGCCAGGAAATGCTTGACTTATCCTTTTTAATCAGTAACATACGGCGAATTCCGCGATAGCTCAGTTGGTAGAGCAAATGACTGTTAATCATTGGGTCCCTGGTTCGAGTCCAGGTCGTGGAGCCAGATAGCGATATAAAGAGAAGCCTGCAGAGATGCAGGCTTTTTTTTGCCTTGGATTTTTCCAAGGTGATCCAAGCAAACAGCGTGGCAGGCATGGCGCCGTTTCTGACCCTCGATTCAACCCCAAGCAGAAATACCCTCTGTATCCACAGGGAAACAAATTTGTACATTTAATTGACGCCACTATATCGCCACCATATGATCGCCGCTCAATGATGGCGCTGTGCCATATAGAGGGATCTATAAATGTGGCGTTCTGTACGCCGGACCAGGCTTGGCCTGCTGTCCGCATTTTTTTGCCTGAGCGCAGCCGGATTGGCTCAAGCAGCCCCCCCACAGAATACGCCGGGTGTCACCGACCTGATTCGTGATCGCCAGGACCGTTTGCTCGAAGAGCAGCAGCGTCGCCTCGAAGAACTCAAGGACCTGCCAGGGAAAACCGTCGCGCCCACTGCGCCAACAGCTCCAGTCGACACTCGTTGCTTTCCCATCAAAACCATCGAAGTCTCCGGTGCCGACGCGCTCTCTGAGAGCGAACGTCACGCGCTGATCCAGCCCTACATCGGCCAGTGCCTCGGCGTGCCGCAACTCAATGAGGTGCTCAAGGCCATCACTGACCGATACCTGGCCAAAGGACTGGTCACCAGCCGCGCCTACTTGCCACAACAAGACCTCTCCAGCGGCGTGCTCAAGATCCAGGTAGTCGAAGGCCGGCTGGAAGGATTGAAGGGAGAGCAGGGCAGCGGCATTACCGACCGCCAACTGGGGATGAGCTTTCCAGGTAAACAGGGTGAATTGCTCAACCTGCGCGAAATCGAGCAGATGGTCGACCAGTTGAACCGGCTGCCGTCGAACCAGGCACAGATGGAGCTGGCACCCGGCAAGGCCGTTGGGGGTAGCGATGTACTGGTAAAAAACACCCCGCAAAAACCCTGGCGCGTTGGACTGTCACGCCATAACGGCGGCCAGCGCAGCACCGGTGAACAGCAATGGGGCGCCAGCCTTGATTGGGACAACCCGCTTGGCCTGGCCGACCAACTCTCCCTACGCGGCGGCCATGATGCCGTCAGTGACCACCAGAAAACCTCGCGCAACTCGATGCTCAATTACAACCTGCCGTTTGGCTGGTGGAACCTCAATTACAGCTACAGCGAGTCCGAATACCGCTCCCTGGCCCAGGCCAACAACTTCAACTTCAAACAGTCGGGCGACAGCCAGAGCCACCAGTTGCGCCTGGAGCGAGTCATTCACCGTGACGCGCTGAGCAAAACCTCCCTCAGTACCGGCGTGGCTTACCTGCGTACCAACAACTTCATCGAAGACAGCAAGCTGGCCCTGAGCAGCAACCGTCTCAGCGAAGCGCAGTTCGGCATCAATCACGGTCGGCGCATTGGCGGGTCATTCCTCAACATCGACCTGGGCATGCAGGACGGCATCGGCGCCTTCGACGCCCAGGCCAATCACAACCCACGACCGGGCCAGGCCGATGCGCGCTATCGCAAATACACCGCGACGGTGAGCTACCTGTACCCGTTCAAACTGTGGGGCGAGTCGTTGAGCTTCAGTAGCCTGATGACCGGCCAACGCAGTGAGGATGTGCTGTTCAGCCCCCAGCGCATGAGCTTGGGCGGGCAGTCATCGATTCGTGGCTACAAGGATCAGATGCTCTCTGGCGACAGCGGCGGCTATTGGCGCAACGACCTGCGCTGGAGCCGTCCGGTGACCTGGGCCTGGCTGCAACCCGTGCTGGCCGAATACGGCACCAGCCTCGGCTACGACCAGGGCGTGATCCGCCATGGTCGCTACAACGCCGAGCAGCATGGGCGCATGAGCAGCAATTCCCTGGAACTGTTTGCACGCGGCAAGAACGTCGCGGCCACGGTGACCTTTGCACACTCTTTGGAACGACCGGACCCGATCACGGAACGTGAAGCGCCGATCTATTTCCGCATGGATTTCTTCCTTTAATTTTTTACCGCCCTTTGGGCATCGAGACACCACATGGATGTTCGCCAGTTCGCCTTCCTCGCGCGCCAACCTTCTGCGGCCGTAAAAAGTCGTTCTACCTTCCTGGGCTTGCCCAAGCGCGGGTTGGCATTGGTACTGGCCAACGCCATGTTCTGGCAGCCACTGCTGGCTCAAGCGGACGGCATTGCCGTGAGTGGGCCGGGAACCACACTCGGGCAAGCGGGCAACGGCGTGCCGATCGTCAACATTGCTGCGCCGAACGCCAACGGGCTGTCGCACAACCAATTCCACGACTACAACGTCGGTGCTAACGGCGTCATCCTCAACAATGCCACCGACCGTACGCAGTCCACCCAACTCGGCGGGATCATTGTCGGCAACCCGAATTTCCATGGCAGCGCCGCCAGCGTCATCCTCAATGAGGTCAATGGTGGTAGCCCCAGCCAATTGAGTGGCTACACCGAAGTGGCGGGGCAGTCGGCGCATGTGATCGTGGCCAACCCGTATGGCATCAGCTGCAACGGCTGCGGCTTTATCAACACTCCACAAGCCACACTCACCACGGGCAAGGCGGTCATCGAAAACGGCCAGATCAGCCGTTATCAAGTGGACAAGGGCAACGTGTCCATTGAAGGCACTGGCCTGAATGCCAGCAACGTCGATCAGTTCGAAATCATCACCCGCGCCACCATCATCAATGCACAGATTCAGGCGAAAAAACTCACCATCGTGGCGGGGCGCAACGATGTGGACGCGCGCACGTTGAATGCGACGGTGCGTGCGGCGGACGGTAGCAAGGCGCCGGACCTGGCGATTGACTCGTCGGCGCTGGGCGGCATGTACGTGGGAGCGGTGAAGCTGGTTGGCACCGAAGCAGGCGTCGGCGTAAAGCTGTCCGGGGACATGGTTGCCGGTGGCGATATCCGGATTGATGCGGCGGGTAACGTAGTCTTGGGCCAAACCTCAGCCGGTACGGCAGTTGTGGTCAAAGCGGCCAGCGTAGAGGCCAAAGGCGCGGTGTATGCCGGTACTGACCTGTCGGTGAACACCCAAGGCGCACTGATCAATCAGCAAACCCTGGCGGCCAAGGACAGCATCACACTGGACGCCGCTGGGCGGTTGACCAACAACGGAATTATCGAAGCCGGCGTCAATGCCGATAACAGCCGCAATGCCCAAGGCGATGTGCGCTTAAAAGCGCAAAGCATCGACAACACCGGTAAGACGGTGATCGCCAGCCGTGACTTGAGCATCAACACGGGGGAGCTGGCTAATCAGGGCGGCACGCTGAGTGCTCAGCGCGATGCACAACTGAATGCGTCGATTCTGGACAACCAGAATCAGGGCCGGATCCTTAGCGCAGGAAGCCTAGGTGTTACCGCTAGCCAACTGCTAAATCAAAACGGTCAACTGCTGGCAACTGAGGCCACGTTGGCTGTGGGCTCTCTGGGTAACGATGACGGTCAGATTCAGGGTGATAACGCTCTGTCGATCAAGGGCAGCGCCATTAGCAACCTTCGCGGCACTATTGCCGCCGGTAAGCGCCTCGACGTCACCAGCGCCGTGTTCGACAACACTGCTGGCAAGGTGATCAGTGACGGCCTATTGACCACTGTGATCGCGAGTCAACTGCTTAACCAGACGGGCTTGTTTGCCTCCAAGGGGGACGCGCGTCTCACGTTGGGAAGTCTCGACAACCGTCAGGGCACCGTCGTCGCTAACACGAACCTGAACTTGCAATTGAACGGTGTGCTGAATAACCAGCATGGCACCCTGCACGGCGATAATCGCTTGGATTTGAATGCAGGCCACGTTGACAACAGCGTGGGGGGGCGCATCAGTAGTGGCCAGACATTAAACGCCAGTGTCAGCAGCCTTGATCAGCACAACGATGGTCGTCTTTTCGGTCAAGGTGATGTCAGCCTCGATCTGAATGGCGGTCATCTGAATAACCAGGGCGGTTTGATCCATGCACCAGGTGTATTGCTACTCAATAACTTGGCCAGCGTGGATAACCGAGGCGGCGAAATCTCCAGCGCCCAGGCGCTGGTTTTCAAGGCTGACAGCCTCGATAACCGCAACGGCAAACTGCTCAGTGAGCAAGGACTGCAGGTGCGTATCGCGCAGACCCTGGACAACGCCAAGGGTCTGGTCGCCTCTACCGGGCTGGATCTGCAAGCCAACAGCCTGAATAACACGGACGGTAAACTCAGTGCGCGTAATGACCTAACTGCACGTGTCACGACAAGCCTGCTCAATGGCCAAGGCGAGATCCTCGGCGCTACCACCTTGCTGACCGGTACATCACTGGATAACGGTAACGGTTTGATCCAGGGCGACCAGCGCCTGACCCTTAATCACACAGGCCTGATCAGCAACCGCAACGGGCGGGTGATCGCCGGGCTGGCGTCGGACCTGAACGCTGCCAGCCTCGACAACACCGGCGGCACGTTCACCAGCGATGGCACGCTGAAGGCGTTGATCAACGGCCAATTGCTCAACCAGGCCGGGCTGTTTGCCTCCACCGGTCTATTGCAGTTGACCGCCGCCAGTCTCGATAACCAGAACAACGGCCGCATCACCGGCAAGAGTGAGCTGGCGCTGACCGTTGGCCAACTCGATAACCGCAGCGGTTTACTCAACGCTGGCAAAACCATGACCTTGAAGGTCGACAGCCTGGACAACCGCGCGGGTGAAATGTCCAGCTTGACGGACCTGGCGCTCAACGGCAGTCAGTTGGATAACAGTGCCGGTGGCAAGGTACTCGCCAACGGCGATATTCAACTGAACCTCGACCGGCTGAACAACCAGTTCAAGGGCAACGTCTTTGCCAAGCGCAACCTGAACATAGTGCTCAACGGTCCGCTGTTGAATCAGCAAGGCACACTGCGCAGCGATGCGACCCTGACCCTGGACATGAACCACGGCGCACTCAACAACGCTGCAGGCCTGATTAACACCCCCGGTGCGTTGATACTCAAAAACCTTTCCACGGTCGCCAACCAGCAAGGCGAAATCTCCAGCGAGCACGCCTTCTCCCTGGCTGCGCAAAGCCTGGACAACAGCGAAGGCAAACTGCTCAGCGATCAAGCCCTGACCCTTAAGATTGACCAGGCCCTAGTCAACATCAAGGGCGTGATCGCCGCAGCCGGGCTCAATGCTCAGGCCGCGCGGTTGGACAACACGGAAGGCGTGCTCAACAGTTCAAAAGACCTGACCCTGGCGGTGGCCGGCGCATGGCTGAACACCGAGGGCGAGGTGTCGAGTGCTGGCGCCAGCGTGATTGACGCCATGACCCTGAATAACCGCAATGGGCAGGTCTTGGGCGACGTCAGTCTCGCCCTGACGACCCGAGGCGCGCTGGCCAACCAAGGCGGTACGCTCGGTGCCGGGCAGCGGCTGCAAGTGACCGCGTCCAGTGTCGACAATAGTCAGTCCGGCAGCCTGGTCAGCGATGGCAGCGTCACGGTGCAGGTAGGTGGGCTTCTGGATAACCAAGCCAAGGGTCGCGTGTTGTCCAAGGGCAACATGACTCTTCAGGCGGGCAGCTTCGACAACCGTGGCGGTGTGCTGAACAGCAAGCAGGCGCAGACCCTCACCGGGCAGTCCTTGAAAAACCAGGGCGGCCTGGTCAGTGCCGTTGGGCCGTTGCGCCTGACGTTGGACACGGCGGACAACACCAAGGGCCGTATCGCCAGCCAGGCTGATCTCGACGCTACGGTCGGCGTGCTGAACCAGCAGGGTGGCGAACTTGCCGCCCAGGGCAACCTGAGCCTTAGCGGCAACGACCTGGATAACCGCAATGGCGGCCTGGTAGGCGCGACAAAAGTGCTGAAACTCAATGTCGATCGCGTGGATAACCGCGTCGGGGAAATCTCCGGCCAGCTCAAGACCGAGATCAGCGGCCAGCGCCTGGACAACAGCGGCGGCAAGGTATTGGCCGGCACCGCACTGGAACTGGCGATGGTCGAGGTGATCAACCGGGCCAAGGGCCTGGTGTTCGCCCAGGATGTACACCTCAATGCTGCGAGCCTGGACAACACCGAAGGCACGCTTGCCGGTCAACGCTCGCTGGCGGTGCGACTGTCGGCCGGGCTGGACAACATGCGCGGCAAGATCAGCAGCGAAGGCGGCCTGCAACTGCACGCACAGCGGGTGGATAACAGCGGCGGCAGCCTGTCCAGTGCCGGTGACCTGACCCTTGCAAGCGACGGTGAGCTGCTCAACGTGGGCGGTGTGGTGGAGTCTGCGCAGGCGCTCAGTCTCACCAGCGCTGGCCTGAATAACAGCGCGCAAGGCCTGCTGAAAAGCCAGGGCGCTGCCACCCTGACTACCGGGCAATTCAACAACGGCCTTGGCGGCCGTGCGATCAGCGCCAACAGCCTCGACATCAAGGCCACTGACCTCAACAACGGCGGACGCATCGCCAGTACCGGCGCGCTGAATGCAAACCTTGCAAGCCTGACCCAGGCAAGCGGCAGCGAACTCTTCAGCAGCAGCCAGGTGAACCTGGGCATGAATCACGGCGAGCTGGCCAACGCCGGGGTGATCAACGCACCGATCCTGGTGTTGAAAAACCTCGGCAACGTGAACAACCGCAATGGTGAAATCTCCAGCCAGAACGCCTTCACCCTCGCGGCACGCAGCCTGGATAACGGCAACGGTAAGTTGATCAGCAACCAGGCCCTGGACCTGCGCATCGAACAAGCCCTGGCCAATGCCAAGGGCAGCATCAGCGCGGTCGGCCTCAATGTGCACAGCGCCAGCCTGGACAACACTGACGGTCTGGTCAGCAGCCGTGGTGGCCTGGAGATCGGCGCTGACGGCCTAGTCGACAACCAGCGCGGCAGCCTGATTGGCGACGGTGCCGTCCTGCTGACCGCCGCAAAACTGGACAACCGCGCGGGCGAAATAGCGGGTAAGGCCAAGGTCACCGTCAACGCCAATCGCATCGACAACCAGAAAGGCCAGTTGGTCAGCACCGACACCCTGGCACTTACGGGTGCCAATCTCGACAACCGCAATGGCCTGGTAGGCGCGACAAAAGCGCTGAAGCTGGACGTTGGCGACGTCGATAACCGTACTGGTGAGCTGACCAGCAACGCCGACCTGAGCATCACTGGCCAACGTCTGGACAACAGCGACGGCGGACAGGTGTTCGCAGCCGCAGGCTTGAGCGTGGCGGTGGATAACGTACTCAACCGTGTGCGCGGCCAATTGAATGGCCAGCGCCTGACACTGACGGGTACAGCGCTGGACAACAGCGGCGGCAAGCTGCTCAGTCAGCAACTTTTGGTGGTGGATCTGGCAGGTGACCTCACCAACAACCAGGGCCTGCTGAGCAGCGAAGGCACGCTGGACGTCAAGGCGCGCAGCCTCGATAACACCAAGGGCAGTCTCTCCAGCGCGCAAGGCCTGAATGTGGTTGTCAGCGATAACCTGAACAACCAGGGCGGTGAACTGGTCACCGACGCCAGCTTGACGCTGCGCAGCGCTAACCTGGGCAACCAGCAAGGCACCCTCAGTAGCAAAGGTCCGGTCGCTGTTACCACGGGCACCCTGAACAACCAGGCCGGCCGCCTTAACAGCGGCGACACCTTGACCCTGGTCGCTGGTCAGGTGAACAACGGTGGCAGCATCGGCAGTGCCAAGGCATTGGACGCCACCGTGACCGGTCTTGAGCAGCAGGCCGGCAAGCTCTTCAGCCAGGCCGGGTTGAGCCTGGACCTGAGCAACGGCCAATTGGATAACCGTGGTGGTTTGATCAACGCCAGCGGCCCGCTGCTGCTGAAGAACCTCGCCACCGTCGATAACCAGGGCGGTGAAATCTCCAGCGACCAAGCCTTCACCCTCGCCGCGCAAAGCCTGGATAACAGCAACGGCAAGCTGCTGAGCAACCAGGCCCTGACACTGCGAATCAACCAGGCCTTGGCCAACATCAAGGGCCTGGTCGGCGCCGCCAACCTCAACCTGCACGCAGGCTCCGTGGGCAACCAAGGCGGTACATTGACCGGCCGAGGCGAGCTGCAACTGACCAGCGACGGCCTGCTGAATAACCAAGGCGGCAATCTGTTGGGCGGTAGCCGCGTAATCCTCAACGCGATGGCGCTGGATAACACCGTCATTGGCTTGGTCAACAGCCAAGGCTCCCTCGATATTGCGACAGGCAACCTCAGCACTGGCAGCGGCGGTGAGGTGTCCGCCAAGGGCTCGATGGACTTGAAACTCAGCGGCTTGACGCTGGGCGGCGGTCAAATCGTCGGCGCGCAGGGCGTGACCCTCGATTTGAACGGCGCTGAACTGGATAACCGCAACGGGCTGATTTCAGCCAAGGGCACGCTGGCCCTGAACCGAGTACGCGCCATTAATAACCAGAATGGCGAACTCTCCACCCAGCAAAACCTGACGCTTAACCTCAATAGCCTGGATAACAGCGGCGGTAAGTTGATCAGCAGCCAATTGCTCTCTGTCAACGCAGGCACACTGCTCAACCAGAATGGATTGTTGTCCGGCTGGCAGGGATTGAGTGTTAGTGGCGACAGTCTCGACAACCGCAACAACGGCACGCTTTCCAGTCGCAACGGCGCGGTGGACGTGCGTCTTACCGGCGCTCTGCTCAATACCTCTGCCGGCGCGGTGGCCAGTCAGGGACGGCTGGACCTCACTGCCGCCAGTCTCGACAACAGCGGCGGCATCCTCTCAAGTGGTGCGGGACAAAGCCTGACCGTCACCGGCCAGTTGAACAACCGCAACGCTGGCCTGATCGGCAGCGGCGCCGAACTCGAGCTGCAGGCGGTCACTCTGGACAACCAAGGCGGTACAGTCAGCGCGCAAAAAGCCCTGGCCATCACCGCCACAGACCTCAACAACACCGGCGGTACCGTCGCCGGGAACGACCGCTTGACCCTTAACTTGCTGGGTTCGCTGAACAACACCAATGGCAAGTTGGCCAGCGCGGGCCCGCTGTCGCTAAAGCGCGCGATGCAGATCAACAACCAGGGTGGCCAGATAGCCAGCCAAGGGTTGCTGACCTTACTGGCTGGCGGCCTGGACAACAGCCAGCTCGGCACTGTCGCCGGTAAAGGTCGTGTGGCGATCACCACCACTGGCATCCTGCAAAATGACGCCAAGGGCCTGATCTACAGTCAGGAAGCCGACCTGCAAATCAAGTCCGCAGGGCTCTCAAACGTTAGCGGCGTCGTGCAGGGCCAGAGCGGTTTAAGCTTCGACGTCAGCGGCGATATCGATAACCAGGGCGGCAAGCTCCTGGCGCAAACTGGCGACACTGTGATCAGGGCCAACACCCTTAACAATCAGGGCGGTAATGTAGCCAGCCTGGCCGGGGGAGTGGATGCCGCATTAAGCGACAGTCTGCTCAATGGCGTTGGGCAAAGCAAAGGCGGGGTAGTGCAAGGCCAGCGTGTGAACCTGACAGCGCTTACCGTCGATAACCAGCAAGGTCGTATCGCCGCCCAGGACGGCGATGCTGTTATCACGGCCAATCAATTCCTCAACGCCTATGGTGGAGTGTATGCCAAGGGGACGTTGCAAACCCATGGCACCTGGTTGGATAACAGCTTCGGGCAAATCTCCGCCAAGCGCATCGACCTCGGCGTCAGTGGGCAACTGAGCAACCACTCGGGGATTATCGAAAGCGAGGAGACACTGACTTTACAGGCTAATGACCTGGTCAATCAGGGCGGCCAGCTACGTGCCTTGGCGCGCGCGGGCAAGACCCAGTTCCAGATCGGCAACCTGTTCGACAACCGCAATGGCGTAGTCGAAACCGCCAACACCAACCTGGGCCTGGCAGCCACTACTTTTCAGAACACCGGCGGCCAACTCCTGCACACCGGCGAGGGCGATTTTGATATCTCCCTGCCCAATGTCACGGGTGCCGGTGGCAGCATCGTGACCCGTGGCGGCCTGACCCTGAATGCTGACACTTGGACCAACAGCAGCGTCATCGAGGCAGGACGCCTCAATGTGAATGTCGGCACCTTCACCCAGACTGAGACTGGGCAGTTGCTGGCCTCTTCACGTCTGGAAGGCAAGGGCGGTCACTGGATCAACAATGGCCTGATCGCCAGCGATGGTGGCCTGGCGCTGCAATTGACGGGTGGTTATGAGGGCAGCGGTCGAGTCAGCAGTGTAGGGGCGCTGGACCTCACGGCTGCACAATTGACCGTGGGGCAACTCGCGAGCATCGCCGGTGGAGGCAATAGCCACATCGCTGTGGGCGGGACGCTGGCGAATGAAGGGCGGATCACCTCGGCTAGGGACCTGAATGTATCCGCAGGCGCGATCAATAACAGCGGCACGCTGGGCAGCAACGCAAACCTGCGCCTGACCACACCTGCTTTGTTGAACCAGAACGGCCTGATTTTCAGCGGCGGCGACATGGCGCTGCGCACCGATACGTTCACCAATCGATTTGCCGATGTTTACGGCCTGGGGAATGTGAGCATTGCCAAGGATGACAACAACGGGCAGAGCACGTCGATCAACAATATTTCGGCGACGATCGAGAGTGGCGGGGATCTGAACCTGGCGGCGGCGAGTATCGAGAACCGTAAGGATGTGTTCAAGACCACGGGGGGGTTGGTATCCAGTTATATCGGACTGCAGTGCAGTAGTTGTTCGTACATAGACACCAATCGCTCTACCGATAGCTACTTGGTGTGGGCCCAGAACTTCAAATCTCAGATCGAAGAAGACTCGGCTGCAGCCAGCATGACGGCTGGTCGAAACTTTACGGTCACGGGCGGGGACCTGAGCAACAAGAACTCTACGCTCACGGCAGGTGGGACCATCAACTTTGTCCTGCAGAACTTTATCAGCGAAGGCACTTCCGTTGGTGAGTACAGCCTACGTCGCTCCTATAGTTTTGGGGATGTACACCCATACGATCTTTCGCGTTTCATGCAGACGGTGATGAACTATAACCGTGGCCATGACCCGTCCTATAATCCGCGCGCACCAAACATCCACGTGTGGACCAGCAATGGTACCGAGTCGGTTGTTCGCGTGATCAATCGACGTAATGGTCGCGAAGACCCAGGCAACACTCAGTATGGACCACTGAACGTCAAAGCCTCCCTGTATGTTGACCCGAGCATAGGTGCGACAGATGGGCCTTGGGAAATGGTCAGTACCCGTCCGTTCAACAGCACCACCATCGGTTCCACAACAGCGGCAGGTGCGGTGGTTCAAGCCGGCGGTGCCGTCAGTATCAACGCAACACAAAACCTAACCAACAGCGTGGTACGCCAAAACGTAGCGGTCACCGGTAATGCATCCCGTGTGGGTGCTACCCAGGTCACCGGCAACACTGCGGTGATGGTTACGATCAACCGCGTACTGCCACCCGGTCTCGCCCTACAGCAAGTCAACCCGGTGGCCCTTCCAGGTTTCACCTTGCCCACCGGCAAAAACGGCTTATTTCGCCTGAACGGGCAAGCTGCGAACACTGGGCAGGTGAGCAGTGGCGACACTGGCGCGCAGAGCTGGACGCTGGGCGACGCCAACGTAGGCTTGGTGCAGCGCCAGCAACCCTCGCCCGACGTCTCCGGCCGGATCCTCCAGGTTAGTAATGCAGCGCAAGCCGCAGCAGGTGTCCATCAAGTCGCACTGACCGCTCGCGACGCCGGGGCCGTCAGTGGCAGTGCCAGTACGATTAGCGTCGCCGGCAATACCGATAGCGGTGCATTGCCGACCGGCCGTACCACAGGGATTGAAATCAGCCACGGTAATGCGGCCAACACGCAGGTTTCAAGGCCGGACCTAGGCTTGCCTGTATTGACACCTGCTGCCCGTGATACGAACGGTGCGCTTGATGGCTCCATCGCGTCCAACACCGGCGCCGCTATCAACATTCCAATACTCACCCCGCTGGCGCAAGGCAGCACTCAACCTGGGGCAGCGCAACCCATTAATCGCGTCCAAGGCTTGCCCAACAGCAGCGCCCTCTCGCAACCACATAAATATCTGATCGAAACCAATCCTGCACTGACCGACCTCAAGCAATTCATGAGTTCGGACTACCTGCTCGCTGGCCTCGGCTACAACCCTGACGAGAGCGCCAAGCGCCTCGGAGATGGCCTCTATGAACAGCGGCTGATCCAGCAAGCTGTGGTCGCTCACACCGGTCAACGCTTCCTCGACGGCCAGACCTCGGACGATGCACTGTTCCGATACCTGATGGATAACGCCATCCGCAGCAAGCAACGCCTGGATCTATCAGTGGGTGTGTCGCTGACAGACGCTCAGGTTGCAGCACTGACGCATGACATCGTTTGGCTGGAAGAGCATGAGGTGGCTGGCGAGAAAGTCCTGGTGCCGGTGCTTTATTTAGCCAATGCCGACCAGCGACTGACGTCGAACGGGGCATTGATTGCTGGGCAGGACGTCAGCTTGATCGCCGGTAAAGACCTCGTCAACGCAGGCACCTTACGTGCCAGTAACAATCTTTCAGCGGCCGCAGGTGATGACCTTGTCAACAGTGGCCGGATTGAGGCAGGAAACCGACTGGATCTATTGGCGGGAAATAACATTGTTAACCAGTCTGGCGGTGTGATTGCTGGACGCGATGTAGCGCTGACGGCAGTGAAGGGGGATGTGGTAAATGAGCGCAGCCTGACTGGGTTGGGCATGGGGGAGGGGAATCGCAATTACTACGGTGATTCTGCGCGTATTGAGGCGGCAAACGATCTGACCATCAAGGCTGCACGTGACTTCACCAATAGTGGTAGTTTCCTAAAAAGTGGTGGCGACACTCTGATTGACGCCGGTCGCGATATCAACATCGTCGCAACGAAAGCGCTTGATTCCGGTTTCAGCGGCATGGGAATGCGTACCAGCGCAGTGACACAAAGTACTTCTTCTGTCAGTGCTGGGCGAGACGTGGTGATGAACGGGGGGCGTGATCTGAACGCGATCGCCAGCTCAATCAATGCCAAGCGCGATATCGTCATGAATGCCAAAGAGAGCATGACTATCGCCTCTGCCGCGAATGAGGAACACGCTTTCGGCAAGAGCAAGAAGAGGACCATCCAAGAAGACCATGTCAGCCAAGTTGGATCGTTGGTTAGCGCAGGCGCGGATGTACGCCTTAGCGCTGGCCATGATATGGATTTGATCTCCAGCCGTATAACCGCTGGCGACGAAGCTTATCTGGTGGCTGGCGAGAAACTAAGCCTGCTTGCTGCGCAGGACAGTGACTATTCGCTCTATGACATGAAGAAGAAGAGCAAAAGCAAAAAGCAGACGCAGCACGATGAAGTGACAAAAGTCGTAAATGTCGGGAGCGAAGTCAAAGCCGGTGGCGACATCGCCCTTATCAGCGGCGGTGATCAAAAATACCAGGCGGCAAAACTGGAAAGCGATCAAGACCTGACTGTGCAAAGCGGTGGTGGGATTGAGTTTGAAGGGGTGAAAGACCTGCATCAGGAGAGTCACTCCAAGAGTAAATCAAGTCTTTCCTGGAACAGCATGAGCGGTAAAGGCAACACCGATGAGACGTTCAAGCAGACCCAGATGACGGCCAAAGGCAACATCGTTATTAAAGCTGTCGATGGGTTAAAGATCGATGTCAAACACGTCAATCAAGAAACGGTCAGCCAAGCCATTGATGCGATGGTCAAGGCAGATCCGCAACTGGCTTGGCTCAAAGAGGCTGAGAAGCGCGGTGATGTAGATTGGCACAAAGTCCAGGAAATTCACGAGAGTTTCAAATATAGCAATTCTAGCTTGGGAAGCGGTGCTGCGCTGGTGATCGCTATCATCGTTACCTACTTTACTTGGGGGTTGGGCGCTGAGCTTGTAGGTGCAGCAGCGACATCGACTACTGGCCTTGCCGCCAGCGCCGTGTACACGGGGGTAGCAGTAAAGACTGCGACAAGCACCATCAACAACAGAGGAGACTTGGGGGCGATCGCAAAGGATGTGACTTCGGGCGACAGTTTGAAAAGCTACGCGATCGCAGGACTTAGTGGCCCGATAGCAAAATTATTTGGGGTGACCGGGGCATTCACTGCAGCTGACCTTGGCAGACAACTTGCGGTCAATTCGGCACTTAAAACCGTCGTGAATGGCGGTAGCTTTACCAAAAATGTTGGTCAAGCGGCTCTGGATCTCAGTGCAAGTCTTCTTTCTGGAATGATTTATGAACAAGTGGGCACGAAGCTGGTGGGGTCCGAGCTTTCCACTAAAGTCGCGGTGCATGCCATTGTCGGAGGCCTCATCGCGGAAGCGGCAGGTGGAGATTTCGTATCAGGTGCCGTAGCAGCAGGCGCTAACAAAGCGCTGATACAAGCTTTTGGTGACGATTTGTTTCCGGGCGAAGCGCACGAGCGTCTTTTAGCCATGACCTCTCAACTGATCGGCATGACGGTCGCAGCAGGTTTGGGAGGGAGTGCAAAAGACCAGGAGGTTGCAGCATGGGTAGCCCAGCAAGGAACGATTTATAACGAACTACAGCACAAAGAGGTCGAGGCGCTTATCGGTGAAGCGAGAACCTGTGAAGCCAAAAACAACTGCCGGGAAGTCATCAATAAATACGCCGATTTGAATGAGGCTAACGAAAAACGCCTGAATGGCATTTGCGAGAATGATCCTGCGAAATGCAGGGAGGCTTACAGCGAATGGGTAGTGAGTTACTACAAAACTCATGAGTTCATTTCTCAAGTACGAGCCAGTGGTAGCCTGCCCGATGAGGTGTCGCGCATGCTGATAGCGGTAGACGTGATGAACACCAACTCCCGCGATAGGGTTCTTGCGGCGGGAATCGCCCAAAACGTGTTTGGCGCAGCAAGTCAAGCAGCAGCAGGAGTAGGCGTTGACGTAGCCCCTGAAACCCTTGGTACACTTTCAAAATGGACTGCAATCCTATTTGGTGCCAAAAAAGCAGCAGGCTCTCCAACCGTCACAATCAGGGATCATTATGACCATCATTTAAATATGGTTGATGACATTAAAGATCAGTTGATCAGACAGGGTTATCGAGTCAGTGATAAGGAAATTTCCTTTGGAAGCTCTTGCGGGACCGGTCGCTGTAGACCTGACATCGTGGCAGAAGCACCTGATGGAACCATCAGGATTATCGAGGTCAAGACGGGAAATGCCGATTTAAGCATTCGGCAATCTGAAATATTTCCACAGATTCGTGATGGAAGTTCGATCCCTAGGGAAACTCTGAAAAAG
>NZ_JACAQP010000040.1:0-17766 GCF_013387025.1 Pseudomonas reactans
TCTTTTTCAGAGTTTCCCTAAACATGCCAGAACAGGGCTGTCTTTTTGCTGAACAGACGGACAGGAAAGTGTTTAGAATTGTTTTAACGCGGCCGGCCAGTCCGGGCCGTTGACGATGCCCAGCGTCTTGAATTTACCGTTGGGCAATACCTGCACGAACAAGGTGCTGCCGTATTTGGGAAAGGCGGCATGGGGAAAGCCCAGGGTGCTTTCGAAGTCGGCGATGCAGCCGCTGTGGGTGACGAAGACCAAGTTGCGTCCGGGGGCTTTATGGCTGAGCAATTCTTCGCCCATGGCAGCGCCGCAGACGGCTTGCTGGCCGGAAGTCAGTTCGGTTTTACCGAACATGAAGCGTAAGGTCTGGGCGGTGCGGATGGCTGGGCTGGCCAGCACATCGCTGCCCTCCATGCCCAGAGTTTTAAAGGCTTTTCCCAGGGCTTCGGCGTTCTGGCTGCCGTTGATTGTCAGGCCTTCCACAGGGCCCAGGCAGGGGTTGGTCGAGCGGTCGCAACGCTCTTCATGGCGCACCAGCACGATCAGGTCGCCGTCACGCCAGAGGGGCAGCACGTGGGAGGTCAACAGGCGATTGCCGACACCAAGGTCCTTTGGCGAGGCGTGCCAAAGCAGGCTGGCGACCAGCAGCAAACCCACCACGAACATGCCCAGCCACAGCCGTCGCAGGCGCTTGATAAAGGCCCATCGCGAGCGCGGTTTGGTCAGGGTAAGGTCAACCACTTTATTCACCATGGGCAGTGTTGGCAATGTTGTATTAATTAGGCGCAACGTGTTGGCGAATGCCGGTAATGGAACAAGAGGCTGTCACACGGCGGCTGTCTTTTCGCTGAACATTTTGCATGTAAAAAGTTGTGAAGCTTGACAACTAACAA
This sequence comes from Pseudomonas reactans, assembly GCF_013387025.1. Taxonomy (NCBI): domain Bacteria; kingdom Pseudomonadati; phylum Pseudomonadota; class Gammaproteobacteria; order Pseudomonadales; family Pseudomonadaceae; genus Pseudomonas; species Pseudomonas reactans. The sequence continues at coordinate 888 of NZ_JACAQP010000040.1, forward strand.
GTTGCCGACAAGTGACGCTTGACCGGTAATTTAAAGAGGGGTGGGTGGGCAGTCGGTGAAATCGATGTGAAAAATTTGCATGACTTGGATCGGCAGCCGTTATTCTCGATTGCCCCCCTCAAACGAGTGTCGTCATGCTGCAGGTGCAAGGTGTGTTCAAAAGCTATGCCACCCCCCAGGGACCGTTGGCGGTATTGGTCGGTGTGGATCTGCATTTACCCGAGCGCAGCAGCCTGGCATTGATGGGCGAGTCGGGCAGTGGCAAAAGCACCTTGCTGCACCTGGTGGCCGGGTTGGACCGGGTGGACGGCGGCAGTATCCAGGTCGGCGAGCAGCGCCTCGACCAACTCAGCGAAGCGCAGTTGGCCCACTGGCGGCGCACGCAGATCGGGCTGGTGTTCCAGCAGTTCAACCTCATCGGCAGTTTGCGGGTTGAGGACAACCTGGCGTTCCAGGCGCGGTTGGCGGGGCGGTTTGATCCGCAGTGGCAGGCGCAGTTGGTGGAGCGCCTGGGCCTGGGTGATCTGCTCAAGCGTTATCCGGAACAGCTTTCCGGCGGCCAGCAGCAACGGGTCGCGGTGGGGCGCGCGTTGGCGTCACGGCCGGGCCTGTTACTGGCCGACGAACCCACCGGCAACCTGGACGAAGCGACCAGCGACGAGGTGTTGCAACTGCTGCTGGACCTGCTGCGCGACAGTTCCACCAGCTTGTTGATGGTCACCCATAGCCCGCGTATCGCCGCATGCCTGGACCGGCAGGTGGTGTTGCACCGCGGTCGTGTCGTACCGGCGAGCGCTGTTTGAAATGGCGGTTTTTTATTGGACCCTGCGCGCGCTGCTCAGCCACTGGCGGCGCCATCCCGTGCAGTTTTTCAGCGTGCTCACCGGCTTGTGGTTGGCCACCGCGCTGCTGATCGGCGTGCAAGCCCTCAACAGTCAGGCACGCGACAGCTATGCCCGCGCCAGCCAGTTGATCGGCGGCGAACCCCAGGCCAGTCTTGGCGCGCCGGACGGGGCCAGCTTTCCCCAAGCAGTCTTTGCCCAGTTGCGCCGAGCCGGCTGGCCGGTGTCGCCGGTGGTTCAAGGGCGGGTGCAGCTAAAGGGGCGGGAAGATGTGCGCTTGCAATTGATGGGCATCGACCCGGTGTCGTTGCCCGGCAGTGGCGCGGTGGCGGGGCAGCGTTTGAGCCAGGCACAGATGCTGGCGTTTTTCGATCCGCCGGGGCGTACCTGGATTGCACCGCAGACCTTGCAGGCCCTGGGGCTGCATGAAGGTCAGCAGCCAATCACACTGGGCGGCCACACCCTGCCACCGCTGCAAGCCCAGGCCGATATGGCCCCCGGACTGTTGCTCACTGATATCGGCTTTGCCCAGCCTGTGTTGGAGATGCCTGATCGCCTGTCGCGGCTGTTGGTCGACAAGGCTTTCGCCGCTGGCCAGCCCACGCCGCCCGCCGGGCTGCAACTCAAGCAGAGCGAGGACAATAACCTCGCGCGCCTCACCGAAAGCTTTCACCTGAACCTCGATGCACTGGGCTTTCTGTCCTTTGTGGTCGGGTTGTTTATCGTGCACGCCGCCATTGGCCTCGCCCTGGAGCAACGGCGCGGGCTGTTGCGCACCTTGCGGGCCTGCGGCGTCAGTGTGCGTCTGTTGATTGTCAGCCTGGGCGTCGAACTCGGCGTGCTTTCGTTGCTGGGTGGCGTGCTGGGCGTGGCCAGCGGCTACCTGTTGGCCAGCCTGTTGCTGCCGGATGTCGCCGCCAGCCTGCGTGGTTTGTATGGTGCCGAGGTGCCGGGTCAATTGAGCCTGAGCCCTTGGTGGTGGGGCGCGGGTTTGGGCTTGAGTTTGCTTGGCGCGTTGCTGGCCGGTGGCAGCAGCCTGTGGCGGGCGGCGCGCTTGCCTTTGTTGGCGCTGGCCAACGCCCAGGCCTGGCATGAGGCTCATGGGCGTTGGTTACGGCGTCAAGGGTGGGTGGCCGCTGCCGCGCTGGTGACCGCCGTGTTGGCGCTTGGGTTCGGTCATAGCCTGGCTGCCGGCTTCGTGCTGATGGCTGCGTTACTGCTCGGCGCGGCCCTCGGTTTGCCGGTGGTGCTCAATGCTTTGCTCAAGGCCGTTCTGGGACGCAGCCGCTCTGTGTTGGGCCAGTGGTTTCTGGCTGATTGCCGTCAGCAATTGCCGGCGTTGAGCCTGGCCCTGATGGCGCTGCTGTTGGCCCTGGCCGCGAATATCGGGGCAGGTTCCATGACCTCGGGGTTTCGTCATACGTTCAACAACTGGCTGGAGCAGCGTCTGACTGCCGAGCTGTACCTCAACCCACAAAACCCGGTCCAAGCCGAGCAACTGAGCCTATGGTTGGCGCAACAACCGCGGGTGCAGGCGGTGCTGCCCACCTGGCAGGTCGCGGTGCAATTGCAGGGCTGGCCGGCGGAGGTGTTTGGCGTGGTCGACGACCCGACTTATCGCCAGCATTGGCCGCTGTTGGAGGCGTCGAGTGAGCCGTGGGACCAGTTGCAGCAAGGCGACACGCTGATGCTCAGCGAGCAACTGGCACGCCGGCTCGCGGTGAAGCTGGACGATACCCTGAGCATCCCGACGCCTCAGGGCACCTGGACACCAAAAATAGTGGGGATCTACGCCGACTACGGTAACCCCAAAGGCCATGTGCTGGTCAATTCCAAGCACCTGCTGACCCATTGGCCGACGCTGTCTCCGGCGCGTTTCAACCTGCGTGTGGCACCTTCGGATGTGGCGTTGCTGACCCGTGAGGTGCAGCGCGCCTTTGCCCTGGACGACAGCCGTATCGTCGATCAACAGCAGCTCAAGGGCTGGTCGAGCCAAGTGTTCGAACGCACCTTCGCAGCCACCGCGGCCCTGAACAGCCTGACGCTGGGGGTGGCCGGTGTGGCGCTGTTCATCAGCCTGTTGACCCAGAGCCAGAGTCGCCTGGGCCAACTCGCACCGCTGTGGGCGTTGGGCGTCACGCGTCGGCAATTGATGCTGCTCAACCTTGGCCAGACGTGGCTGCTGGCGGTGCTCACCTTGGTGTTGGCCTTGCCGCTTGGCCTGCTGTTGGCCTGGTGCCTGGACGCGGTGATCAATGTGCAGGCCTTTGGCTGGCGCCTGCCGTTGCAGGTGTTCCCGTGGCAACTCGCGCAGTTGCTCGGCTTGGCGATGCTCGCGACCTTGCTGGCCTCGGCGTGGCCGTTGTGGCAGTTGTACCGCAGCCGTCCGGCGGATTTGTTGAGGACGTTTGCCAATGAAGATTAAGTGCCTGTTGTGGATGTGCTACTTACTGGTCGCTTGCGACAAAGTCCCCGCGCCACCTGAAAGCTTTGCCGGCCTGGGTAGTGACGCGACGGAATTTGCCCAAGTGGTGCCCGGCAAAGTGTTCAGTTTTCCCGAGGACCATGGCCCCCATCCGGGCTTTCGTATCGAGTGGTGGTACGTCACGGCCAACCTCAAGGACGCGCAGGGCAATGTCTTCGGCGTGCAGTGGACGTTGTTCCGCAATGCGCTCAAGACCGGGCCGACCGAGGCGGGCTGGCGCGATTCGACGATCTGGCTTGGACACGCCGCCGTGACGTCCGCGACTCACCACTATGCCGCCGAACGCTTTGCGCGCGGCGGCGTGGGCCAGGCCGGGGCCCAGGCGCAGCCGTTCAACGCCTGGATCGACGATTGGAATTTCGTCACCCTCCCTGGCGCCGCGAGCAGCTTGGCCGACATGCAACTCAAGGCCAGCGGTGCGCAATTCGCCTATGACCTGCACCTGACCTCCAGTCGCCCATTGGTATTGCAGGGTGATGAGGGCTACAGCCGCAAGTCCGACCAGGGCCAGGCGTCGTATTACTACAGCCAGCCGTTTTTCAGGGCCAGTGGCAGCATCACTATCGATGGCAAGGTGTATCAAGTCACCGGCCCGGCCTGGCTCGACCGCGAGTGGAGCAGCCAACCGCTGAGCGCGGGCCAGACCGGCTGGGACTGGTTTTCCCTGCACCTGGACCGGGGCGAGCAGTTGATGCTGTTTCGGGTACGGCAAGCCGATGGCGCGGGGTATCTCACGGGGACCTGGATCGACGCGCAAGGCCAGACGCAGACGCTGCACAACACTGATATCCAACTGGTGCCGTTGGAAACCACCACGATTGACGGTCGCAGGATTCCCACGCGCTGGTCGCTGAAAATCCCTGGCAAACAGCTGGACATCACTACGCAGGCCGTCAACCCGAACGCCTGGATGAACCTGAGTATTCCGTATTGGGAAGGGCCGGTACGGTTTGACGGTGGGGTGGGTTACCTGGAGATGACGGGGTACTAAAAGAAAAAATACTGGACATGCATACAGCATTTGGCTAGATTCCATCCCAGGTGACCGGATGTCACCTGAGCTTCACTTTTTAACTATGGATGGATAAAAAATGAAATCGAAAAAAGCCTTTATGCTGGGCGCGGCCATGGCGGCCTCCTGCTTCGTTTCGGCCTTTGCCCTGGCTGAGCAAACCCCTCAGAAACTCAGCGCCGAAGCGGTCAGGCAGGCCGTGGAAAAAGCACTCAAATCCGGCGGCACGCTGGACGCGGCGAAGGTGCCGGCCAGCCTCAAGCAAAAACTCCTGGCGGCCAAGAACGGCCAGTCCAAGGCCGTCACCCAGGCGGTCAAATCCGCGCCGTTCAACAGCGTAGTCAGCGAGTTGAAAAAGCCGAGCCAGGTCGAGCCGAAAAGCGCTGCCGTCGCCGACTTTGTTCCGCTGTTCCCCACCCTGGATATCAATACTCTCTACACCATCGACGGTGTGGCCCAGGGTGAAGAGTTCGCCTACCACTTCAACCTCCCACAGAACGCGCGGGTCCAGGTGCAATTGGTCAACCAGAGCGCGGGCACCGACATGTCGCTGACCCTGTTCCAGGACGACGGCCAGGGCAACCTGAGCGTGGTGGGATCCTCGGATGCCGCTGGCAATGCCGATGAGTATCTCAACGGCGTGCTACCGGCCGGTGATTACTACTGGTACATGGTCGCCAAGGTCGCCAATAACTCGCAATTCAGCTTTGGCGTGGCGGTGGATACCAATATCGACGCCTACGAACCGAATGACACGCCGCAAACCGCCTTTGTACTGCCGGACTCGATGAACAAGGTGACCGGTAACCTCGACAACGCCAACGATGTCGATTACTTCGACTTCAAGGCGGTGCGTGGCCAAAGCGTGAGCATGTACCTGGCCGGTGACGCGAACGGCAGTCGCAACCAGTGGATTTTCGATCGTTTTGACGGCGTCAATTGGGTCACCATCCCGGCCGGTTCGACCTCGACCTACCCGAGCGTTACGCCAGGTACTACGGTGAAGGTGCGTGTGCGGGCCAACCCGGCCGTGGTCCAGGATCCGACCAAGCAATACCAGTTGAGCCTGGGCTCCACGCCGCGCCTGAACACCTCGGATGTGAAGGGTGACAATATCGTGCGTGTACCTGCGTCGATCTTCTGGATGGCGACCCAGGCGGGACGTACAGTGAACTGGACCACCAACTGGTCCGACTCCACAGGCGCACCGCTGTTGGGTGTCACGCCGGTCCTGCGCATCGACAAGCGCTTTGACGGTGCCGAGTTCCACTGGACCGACTTCAAGGCCACCACCAACAGTGCGGGTACTTCCCAGGCCAGCGCCGGCATCGGTGACTGCTTCGGCGAATACCGTGTGCAGTATCCGGACAGCAGCACGGGCGTCACCTACACCTGGGACACCACTTTCAACTTCGGCGGCTGGCGTATCGAGTTGGACGAGTTCCCTGGCGTGGGCGTGGGTGGCGAGAACGTGCCTTACGTGACCTTCGGGCACATCTGCACCCAGAACATCGTTCACTGATCCCAAAGCGTGAGTGAGAAGGGGCAGCCTGACGAGGCTGCTCCTTTTTTATTCGCCCGCCAATGCCAGGTCCAACGGTAGGCGTGCCATGCTCGTACTTTTCAACGAGCCCAGGTACAACCAGTTTCCATATTCCCGTGCGGTGGTGATCGGCGAGTAGTTCCCCGGGCTGCCGTCCTGCAGGTTGGCGATGACCTTACCTTCGGTATCCAAGCCCAGTACGAAGGCTTTGCGTTCGATAGGCTTGGGCACCACCATCAGCGCCCGCACCATCACCTTGCGCAGCAATGGGTAGCCGGCAAAGCTGTCAAGCAACGGATTGCGTGGCGAATACAGCGCTACCCAGAAACGGTCCTGGCCGTTGAAGCTGAGGTTGTCCGGCAGGCCGGGCAGGTTGTCGATAAACAGGTCATGGGTGCCGGCGCGCTCGCCCTTGAGCCAGTAACGGCTGATGCGGTAGGCGCCGGTTTCATTCACCAGCACGAAGTTTTCATCCGGGCCCAAGGCCACGCCGTTGGCGAATTGCAGTTGGTCGAGCAGCACGTCGGTGCTGCCGTTGCTGAAGTCATAACGCAGCAGCCGACCGTCGCCGCCATGCTCAATCACCGCTTCGCCATCCTGCCCATAGCCCCAGCGGCTTGACGCATCGCTGAAGTAGGCAAAACGCCCGCTGGCGTCCACGGTGACGTCATCGGTAAAGCCAAAGGGCACGCCGTTGGCGCTGGTGCTTAACGTCGTGAGTTGATGTTTTGTATCGAGGGCGAGCAAGCCCTTGACCCCGTCGGCAATGATCAGGCGCCCATCCGGGTGCAACGCCAGGCCCAGGGGCCGCCCACCGGTATTGGCCAATACTTCCAGGCTGCGGCTGTCGGGCGAGGTGCGGATGATGCGTCCGTCATGTAAACCACTGACCAAAAAGCCCTGGGCATCCAGCAGCAAGGCTTCGGGCCCGGCGATGTCCTGGGCGCCGATTTTCTGCACGCCCTTGAGGCGCTGGTTCTCTGCGTAAGGGCCGCTCTTCATCGACGGCGCCTTGGGTGGCGTCCAATTCACCGGTTGCACCTTTGTGGGCATCAACAGCAGAAAGGCGACCACCGCCAGCAACAGGACAAACAACAGATGACGCAGTTTTTTGGGACGGGTACTCATGACGATTCCTGGTTGTCGTGGGGGCTCGGCTCCCAGTGCAGGGTGCCGAACAGGTAATCCATCAGGGGAAGGACGATGTTGAAGTTGCGCCCCTGCATCAGTTCACGGCGGTGATGCAGGGCGTGCAGTTGATGCATCTGGCGGATCCACGGCAAGCGCGCCACCGGGTGGCTGGCGGGTAGGTGCTCGCAGGCGTGAAACACTTCGTAAAGTAAATACCCGAGGATCATGCACCCGGCGAACAGCCCGGCGACATTGGGGCTCACTTGCTTGAGCAACCACCAGGCGGGCAGGGTGATTGCCAGGCTGTGCAGCACGATCAGCCAAGACGGGAACAGGATGACGCGCCAGTCGCGGGGGCTGTCATAGGTCATGTGGCCCGGAGTGAAGAAACTATGGTGATCGCCGGTGTGGCGTGCATAGAACAGCCGGGCCAAGGCGTGCTTGTGGTGGCCAAGGTGACGGTGCACGAGGTAGATGCACAGGTTGAAGAACACCAGGGTCAGCGGCACGGTCAGCCATTGCACAGGGCTGATTTGCGACGTGGAAGACCAGGCCAGGGCGATGCACACAAGGCCGTAGCCGAACACGAATCCGGCGTGCAGCCAAGGGTTGTAGCGGGGCGCGACAGAGGCGCGGTATCGCGCGCGAAAGGTCTCGGTGGGGTGGGCCATGGCGGGTTGCTCGGTGTTTTTTTGTTGGAAAGTGAGCTTAGTTGGCGCCAGGGAATGTGCGAGTTTTGCAGTGACCGGCTTACCCGAAGCGACCAATGGGGGCTTGCACACCCCCCATTTCCTTGTTAGCTTCTCGCAAAATGTTAACGATAACATTTGCTCTAACAATAAAAACAAAACAGAGAACCACGCCATGAAAATGCTCCCGAAAACCCTGTGTTTATTGGCTGTAAGCATCACCCTCGGCACTGCTTCCCCAGCATTTGCCGACGCTGCCAAGCCGATCCGCATCGGCGCGTCCTTCCAGGAAATCAACAATCCCTATTTCGTCACCATGAAAAACGCCCTGGAAGAGGCCGGGGCGACCATCGGCGCGAAATTGATCATCACCGACGCCCGTCACGACGTGTCCAAGCAAGTCAGTGACGTCGAAGACATGCTGCAAAAAGGCATCGACATCCTGCTGATCAACCCCACGGACTCGGTCGGCGTGCAATCGGCGGTCAAGTCTGCTCACGCTGCCGGTGTCGTGGTCGTCGCGGTAGACGCCCAGGCCGACGGCCCGCTGGACTCCTTCGTGGGCTCGAAAAACTTCGACGCAGGCTTCCAGGCCTGCGAATACCTGGCCAAGAACATTGGCGACAAAGGCAATATCGCGATCCTCGACGGCATCGCCGTGGTGCCGATCCTGGAGCGTGTACGCGGTTGCAAAGAGGCCGTGGCCAAGCACCCGGACATCAAGATTGTCAGCATCCAGAACGGCAAGCAGGAACGTGACCAGGCGCTGACCGTCACCGAAAACATGTTGCAGGCCCAGCCCACCCTCAAGGGCATTTTCAGCGTGAATGACAACGGCTCCCTCGGCGCACTCTCGGCCATCGAAGCCAGCGGCCTGGACGTGAAGCTGGTCAGTGTCGATGGCGCGCCGGAAGCGATCAAGGCGATCCAGAAACCCGGCAGCAAATTCATCGCCACTTCGGCGCAGTACCCGCGCGACCAGATCCGACTGGCCCTGGGCATTGCCCTGGCCAAGAAGTGGGGCTCGCAAGTGCCGGCCACCATCCCGGTGGATATCACCCTGATCGACCAGGCCAAGGCCAAGGATTTCAGCTGGTAAATCGCCCAGGCCCCACGCCTGACGTGGGGCCCAGGTCATCCTTCTGAATACGAGGTCGGCGGTATGAGCAGTCTTCTGAAGTTGGAAAACATCTGTAAGCGCTACCCGGGCGTACAGGCCCTCAAGTCCATCAACCTGCAAGTCGAGCGCGGTGAGATTCATGCCTTGCTCGGCGAAAATGGCGCGGGCAAATCGACGCTGATGAAGATCCTTGGCGGCGTCGAGCATCAAGATGAAGGCCAGATCCTGATCGATGGCCAGGCCCAGCAGTTCGCGACCTATCGCGACGCAATCGCCGCCGGTATTGGCATCGTGTTCCAGGAATTCAGCCTGATTCCCTACCTCACGGCCGTGGAAAACATCTTCCTCGGCCATGAGCTGAGCAACCGCTTCGGGCTTTTGCGCAAGCGCGAAATGGTCGAGGCCAGCGAGGCGTTGTTCGAGCGCCTGGGCGTGACCATCGACCTGCAATGCGCGGTCAGGCACCTGAGCGTGGCCGAACAGCAGTTTGTCGAAATCGCCAAGGCCCTGGCCCTGGATGCGCGCCTGCTGGTGCTCGACGAACCCACCGCCACCCTCACGCCCAGCGAGGCCGAGTTGCTGTTCGACATCATGCGTGAACTCAAGCGCCAGGGCGTGGCGGTGATTTTCATCTCCCATCACCTGGAGGAGATTTTCCAGGTGTGCGACCGCATCAGCGTGCTGCGCGACGGCGGCAATGTGGGCGTTACCGATGTGGCTGACAGTGACATCGACCGGCTGGTCGAGATGATGGTCGGGCGCCGCCTGGAATGCAGTTTTCCACCCAAGCCCAGTACCGAGCGCGGCCCGCTGTTGCTGGAGGTCAAGGACATCCAGCTGGTGCGCAACGGCCCGCACAACAGCTTCCAGCTGCACAAGGGCGAGATCCTCGGCTTTGCCGGGTTGGTCGGCTCCGGTCGTACCGAGTTGGCCCTGGGCATGATGGGCGCGCTGCCGTCGGTGAGCAAAGACGTGTGGCTGCGCGGCGAGAAAATCACCCTCGACGATCCGGCCCAGGCCCTGGCCCATGGCATCGGCCTGCTGCCGGAAAGCCGCAAGAGCGAAGGGCTGATCACCGACTTCAGCATTCGCGAAAACATCTCGCTGAACAACCTGCCCAAATACCAGAACGCGTCCGGGCTGATCGACAAAAACCGCGAATGCGTCAGCGTCGAAGGCCTGATGAAGCAACTGTCGATCAAGGCCCCCAGCAGTGAAAGCCGGGTGTTCAACCTCAGCGGCGGCAACCAGCAAAAGGTGGTGATCGCTCGTTGGATCAACCATCACTGCGACGTGCTGGTGTTCGACGAACCCACCCGTGGCATCGACGTGGGGGCCAAGGCGCAGATCTACGCGCTGATGCGCAGCCTCACCGAACAAGGCTACGCAATCATCATGATTTCCTCCGAATTGCCGGAAGTCATCGGCATGTGCGACCGCGTCGCCGTATTCCACAAGGGCGCCATCGTCAAGGTACTCGAAGCGTCTGCCGTCAATCCTCAAGAGGTCATGCGCCATGCAACAGGGGGCTCAAGTGAATACGTCCATTAGGACCGGCGACAGCAGCCGGTTGCGCCTGAACCTGGCGCGGCTGGTGCGCTCGCCGGCGTTTTATCCCTTTGTCGGGCTGGTGGTGGTGACCCTGGTGATGATTCTCGCCAGCGACACCTTCCTCACCGCCAGCAACCTGTCGAACATCGCCCGCCAGGTGTCGATCAACGCGATCATCGCGGTGGGCATGACTTGCGTGATCCTCACCGGCGGCATCGACTTGTCGGTCGGGCCGGTGATGGCCTTGTCCGGCACGCTCACGGCCGGGTTGATGGTCGCGGGCCTGCCGCCCGGCCTGGCAATTGGCGCAGGCATGTTGATTGGCGTGGCCTTCGGCATCGGTAACGGCTTGTTTGTGGCCTACCTGCACATGCCGCCGATCATCGTGACCCTGGCGACCATGGGCATCGCCCGTGGCCTGGGCCTGATGTACACCGATGGCTATCCGATTTCCGGGCTACCGGAGTGGTTCGGCTTCTTTGGTCGCCAGAGCCTGTTCGGCATTGAAGTGCCGATCCTGATCATGTTGATCACTTACGCCGCAGCCTATGTGCTACTGCAACACACGCGCATCGGTCGCTACATCTACGCCATTGGCGGCAATGAAGAAGCGGTGCGCTTGTCCGGCGTGCGCGCGGCGCGTTTCAAGTTGCTGGTGTACGGCATCAGTGGCCTCACGGCGGCGATTGCCGGGCTGGTCCTCACCTCACGCCTGATGAGCGGCCAGCCGAACGCCGGCGTGTCGTTCGAACTGGACGCGATTGCCGCCGTGGTACTCGGCGGTGCCTCGATTGCCGGCGGGCGCGGGGTGATCGTCGGCACCTTACTCGGCGCCATGCTGCTCGGCGTGTTGAACAACGGCCTGAACATGCTGGGCGTGTCGCCCTATGTCCAGAGCGTGATCAAGGGCGCAATCATTTTGCTGGCGATTTTTATCAGCCGTCAGCGCCACAAATAAATACCTAACAAAAACAGGACCCGACACCATGGACAAGCACACCGAAATGCAAGCCGTCGTCTGCCACGGCCCGAAAGACTATCGCCTGGAACGCATCGGCAAACCCCAGGCGCGCGCCAATGAACTGGTGATCCGCATCGCCGCCTGTGGCATTTGCGCCAGTGACTGCAAGTGCCACTCGGGCGCTGCAATGTTCTGGGGCGGCGACAACCCGTGGGTCAAGGCGCCGGTCGTACCGGGGCACGAATTTTTTGGCTATGTGGTGGAAGTGGGCGAGGGCGCGGAAGAGCACTTCGAAGTCGCGGTAGGCGACAAGGTGATCGCCGAGCAGATCGTACCGTGCGGCAAGTGCCGGTTCTGCAAGTCGGGCAAGTACTGGATGTGCGAAGTGCACAACATCTTCGGCTTCCAGCGTGAAGTCGCCGAAGGCGGCATGGCCCAGTACATGCGTATCCCCAAGACCGCCATCGTGCACAAGATCCCCGAGTCGGTGTCGCTGGAAGACTCGGCGCTGGTGGAGCCGATGGCCTGTTCGATCCACACGGTCAACCGTGGCGATGTCCAGCTCGACGACGTGGTGGTGATCGCCGGTGCCGGGACCCTCGGGTTGTGCATGGTCCAGGTCGCTGCGTTGAAAACCCCGAAGAAACTGGTGGTGATCGACATGGTCGACGAACGCCTGGAACTGGCGAAAAAATTCGGCGCCGATGTGGTGATCAACCCGTCGCGCGATGACGCCCGTGAAATCATCAACGGCCTGACCGACAACTACGGCTGCGACGTCTACATCGAAACCACCGGCGTTCCGGCGGGCGTGACCCAGGGCCTGGACCTGATCCGCAAGCTCGGGCGGTTTGTCGAATTCAGCGTGTTCGGTGCCGAGACCAGCGTCGACTGGTCGATCATTGGCGACCGCAAGGAGCTGGACGTACGCGGCGCTCATCTCGGGCCGTATTGCTACCCGATCGCCATCGACCTGTTCGAGCGTGGCCTGGTTACCTCTAAAGGCATCGTCACCCACGACTTCCCGCTGGACGACTTTGCCGAGGCCTTCGCGTTGGCCAACTCGACCAAGTCGATCAAGGTGCTGTTGAAGCCGGTGGCCTGAAAATGAACTACGTGATGGGTGTCGATATAGGAACCCAGAGCACCAAGGCGCTGCTGGTGGATGGTCAAGGTACGATCATCGCCCAGCACAGCCAGGGGTATCGCGTGGATACCCCGAAAGTGCGCTGGGCTGAACAATGGCCGCAGGTCTGGCTGGACGCCGTCGAGGCCTGTGTGGCGCAGTGCATGGCCAAGGCCGGTGTGGCGGCGGAGCAGGTCAAGGCGCTGTGCATCAGCAGCTTGTACGGCGGCTCGGGGATTGCGGTGGATGCGCACATCACGCCGCTGCACCCGTGCCTGATCTGGATGGACCGCCGTGCTGGCGAGCAGGTGGCCTGGGTGCGCGAGCAGGTGGGCCTGGAGCGTCTGTTCGCGATCACCGGCAACTCGGTGGACAGCTACTACGGCTTCACCAAGATGCTCTGGCTCAAGCAGCACCAGCCCGAGGTGTGGGCCAAGACTCGCTACCTGCTGCCGCCCAACAGCTACATCAACTGGTGCCTCACCGGCGAGTTGGCGGTGGACCATAGCAGCGCGGGCAATATCGGTGGTGTCTACGACGTGAAGGCGCGCGGTTGGTCCGCCGAAATGCTTGATGCGCTGGGCATACCGAACACCATGATGCCGGAGCGCCTGGTGTATTCCGGGGAAGTCGTCGGTGGGTTGCTGGAGGGTTGGGCTGCGCGCCTGGGCCTAGAGGTGGGCACACCGATTCTGGCCGGTGGCGTCGATGCGGCCATGGCAACCTTGGCGGCGGGTGTGACGCAGCCAGGCAATCACGTGGCAATGATCGGCACCAGCATGTGCTGGGGTTACCTCAACCAGCAAGTGGATGCGCACCATGGTTTGGTGAGCATGCCCCACGTCTACAACGGCCACCGTGACCTGTACATCTTTGGCGGTGCGATCACGGCCGGCGCGTCGGTCAGCTGGTTTCGCGAGCAGTTCTGCCAGGCCGAAGAGCAACAAGCCAAGGCCACCGGCCAGGACAGCCTGGTGCTGCTGGAACAGCGCGCCATGAACATCCCAGCCGGCAGCGAAGGCCTGTTGTTCCTGCCGTACCTGATGGGCGAGCGCAGCCCGGTGTGGGATGACCGCGCCAGTGGCAGTTTTGTTGGCTTGAACCTCTACCACAGCCGTATTCACCTGTATCGCGCGGTGCTGGAGGGCGTGAGTTTTGCCCTGCGACACAACATCGAAGCGGGCACCCGTGGGGCGCACTCCCTGGACTCGCGCTTGATCGTGGTGGGTGGGGCAAGCCATTCGGACCTGTGGATGCAGATCATCGCGGATGTCACACGCTACCCGGTGTACACCATTGTCCAGGAGGTGGAAGCGGCGCTGGGGGCGGCGTTGTTGGCGGCGCACACGGTGGGGTTGGTGAGTGATGGGGAGATGGACAAGGGCTGGGTGCAACTGGAGCTGCGGGCTGAACCCAAGGCGGAAAATGTCGAGGCGTATGACCGTGCCTTTGGCGAGTACCTGAAGCTGTATCCGGCCCTGAAACCGATCATGCACACCCTGCAGGGGAACTGAATGAACGCAGCCTTCGACTTCACCCACCATCGCATCCTCGTTACCGGCGCCAGCAGTGGCATCGGGCGCGAAATCGCTTTGCAACTGATCGCCAGCGGCGCCGATGTCTTTGCCCTCGGCCGCGACGCCCAGGCCTTGGCCGAACTCGGCTGCCACAGCCTCTGCCTGGACATTGCCGACAGCGCCGCCCTCGATGACGCCCTGCGCGACCTGCCACCGCTGCATGGCCTGGTCAACTGCGCCGGCATCTCACGTCTGGAGCCGGCTGCCGCCATCAGTGCCGAAGCCTTTGACCAAGTGATGCAGGTCAACGCCCGCGCCGCCGCGCAAGTCGCCAGCCGCGTGGCGGCCAAAATGATCGAAGCACACATTGCCGGCAGCATCGTCAATGTCTCCAGCCAGGCCTCGCTGGTGGCTCTGGACGATCACCTCGGCTACTGCGCCTCCAAGGCCGCGCTGGATGCGATCACCCGGGTGCAATGCGCCGAATGGGGCCGCTTTGGCATTCGCGTCAACAGCGTCAACCCCACGGTGACGCTCACGCCGATGGCGGCCATGGCCTGGTCCGAACCGGCAAAGCGCGACCCGGCGCTGGCGGCAATTCCATTGGGACGTTTTGCGCAAACCGTGGAAGTGGCATTACCGGTGCTGTTCCTGCTGAGTCGCGCCGCCAGCATGATCAGCGGCGTCAGCTTGCCCATCGACGGTGGCTACACCAGCCGCTAACCGTTTTCCAACTGACCGGCGATCACCACCTTGTCCCGTGGCTTGAACGGGTCTTCCAGGCGATCGAGCAACAGGCGCACCGCGCTGCTGCCAGCCAGGGACGCATCGTGGGCCACGCAGGCGATGGGCACGCCGAAGATATCGGCGAAGGGCAGGCGGTCGATGCCGCAGATGGTCAGGCTGTCGTGGGCGATGTTGTGCATGCGCAGTGCGCGCAAGGCGCCGAGGGTGATCAACTGGTTGAAGCCCATGATCGCGTCCGGCGCCGAGTGTTCGGCCAGGTAGTCGAGGGTGTGCAGGTAGGACGGCATCAGCGTGTAGTCGCCGGCCCGTACTTCGACCTGCACCTGCGGGTGCTCGGCCAGCACTTCGCGCAGGCCCTTGAGGCGTTCGACGGTGATGCGCGAGTGCTCGGGGCCGGTCAGCACCAGCAAGCGCTTGAGGTTCGGGGTCTGGCGCAGCAGGTAGTGCGCGGCCTGGATGCCGCTGTGGTAGTTGTCGAGCACCACGCGGCTGAACGGGCTGTCGTGGATCGTGCGATCGAGCAGCACCACTGGGGTTTTGCCGTTGCCCAGGCGTTCGAGGTAATCGGGCTGGTAGCTCGGTTCATCCGAGACCGGCGACAGAATGATCCCCGCCACGCGGTAGCCCAACAGGGTGTCCACGGCTTTGCTTTCCAACTCTTCCAGTTCGTCGGTATCCACCAGCATGATGGTATAGCCGTGCTGTTTGGCCTCGCGGGAAATCGCCTTGATCATTTCGCTGTAGAACGGGTTGTCCACCGAGGCGGTGATCACGCCGATGATCAGGCTTTCACTGCGCTTGAGCCCGCGCGCGAAGGCGTTGGGCACGTAGTCCATCTCCCGCGCCACTTCGAGGATGCGCGCCAGGGTGGCCGGTTTGACCAGGTCGGGTTTGCTCAGTGCACGAGACACCGTGATGGTGGTCATGCCAACCCGTTTGGCGATGTCGCTGATAGTGACGGACTTCTTCTTGTTCATCGGTCAGGCTGCAAAAGGAAACACCCGCAGGCTAGCATGCGCGGCGCAGATTGTTGCTTCAAATCAGTGGGTCCCAGCGCTGCGACCAGTCGCTTTCGGCCTTGACCACTTCGCGCAGCAACCCCAGCGCCTGCTGCAACACCGCCGAATCCCGCGCCCGTGAGTACACCAGGTACGTCGGGAAGCTGAATTCCGGCGCCTTGGGCACCCGCTGCATCACGCCGCTGTCCAGGTAACTCTGTACCACGCGGGTACGGAAATAGCCGGCGCCGCCGTTCTCAAGGATGTACTGCAACGCCAGCGGCCCCAGGTTGAAACTCAACGCGGCACGGGCCTTGTCGGGCAGCGCGGCGTCGTGTTGCTGGCGAAAGCCCGGTCCCCAATCGATATACACGTAGGGCGCCGGGTTGCTCACCAACTGCACCAGGATCAGTTTTTCCTCCAGCACCTGTTCCACCTGCAAGCCTGGCCAGTATTGCGGCTGGAACACCAATGCAGCGTCGAGTACGCCCAGTTCCAGCTGGCGCAACAGGTAGTCGCCTTCGCGTACTTCGGTGCGCAGGGCATGGCCGGGGATGTGTTGGCGTAACGCTTGGGCCCAGCCGAGCATCAACGGGTTGCACAGGCTGACTTCGCCGCCGATGTGCAGCACGTTGCGATAACCGTCCGGCAGCGGCAGGTCGCGTTTTGCGGCTTCCCAGGTTTGCAGCAGTTGGTTGGCGTATACCACGAAGGCCTCGCCGTCGGCGGTCAGCCTGGCGCCGGCGCGGTTGCGCACGAACAGTGTGCTGCCTAGTTGGCTTTCGAGGCTCTTGACCCGTGCGGTGATGGCGGTCTGGGTGACGTGCAGTTTCTCGGCGGCGGCGGCCAGGCTGCCG
This sequence comes from Pseudomonas reactans, assembly GCF_013387025.1. NCBI lineage: Bacteria > Pseudomonadati > Pseudomonadota > Gammaproteobacteria > Pseudomonadales > Pseudomonadaceae > Pseudomonas > Pseudomonas reactans. The sequence goes on from NZ_JACAQP010000040.1 coordinate 17,467, forward strand.
CAGCGGGTGATTTCGAGGAAGGTGCGTGCCAGTTCGATGTCCATGAAGCCCCCGGGGATGAATGGGGGACAGTGTAATGGAATGTGGTTGAAACTGTGGGAGCTGGCTTGCCTGCGAAGGCGGTGGTGCTGTGTACATATCCGTTATTTAGGTAACGGCTGCTATGGGTTCCGCCCTTACGGCGGGTCACTTTTGAAAAGAGCCCAAAAGTAACCAAAAGGCTCTTGCCCCAACACTCGGCACCTCGCCTAGGCTCGGTGTGCCCGTAATCCGACAGTGATTTGGGGGGCCGCCGCCACG